>JAVTWI010000379.1:0-21968 GCA_032229845.1 Rhabdaerophilum sp. | reverse complement strand
CGGTGCCGGCAGTGATGCCGAGCGCGCTGGTCTCCTGCGTCGTGAGGACGCGGCGGGTGTAGCCGACCGTGCCGGCGTTCGCGACGTTGCGCGAGATCAGGCTCATCTGGGCCTGATTGATCGTCAAGCCGGATACGGCGTTCTGCAGGCTCGAGAGCAGTCCCATCCTAACCTCCTTCCGCCGCCGGCCGGAACCGGCGACACTCAACTCACCGGACGATGTTCATCACGTCCTGAAGCATCTGCTGCGCTGTGGTGATGATCCGCGTGTTGGCCGAGTAGGCCTGCTGCGTGACGATCATCTTCGAGAATTCATCGGCGACGTCGGCGTTCGATCCTTCGAGCGTGCCGCCGATCACGTTGCGTCCGCCGTCGGTGAAGATCGGCTGGCCGGATTCGAGCGTCTCCTCGAAGACGCCGCCATCCTTGCGCTTGAGCAGCGAATCCGCCGGAAACTGCGCGATCGGGATCTGCGCCAGCGCCACGGTCTGCCCGTTGGAATAGATGCCCATCAGGCGGCCGCCATCGCCGATCTCGACCCCGGTGCGGGTGCCCGACGGGTAGCCGTCCTGATTGAGCGTGTTGATGTTGACGCTGCCGTTGGCGTCGGCGAACTGCGTCAGGCCGGTCAGGCCGAAATTGAGATCAACTGAACCGCTGGTCGCGCCGTCGACCGTGAAGCTCTGCGTCAGGATCCCCGACGCCGGCGCCGTCATGCGGCCATTGGCATCGAACTGGACGCTATTGGTGATCCGCGCCCACTTCGGCACCGCGCCGGTCGCGTTGTTGTCCGAGAGATAATAGAGGCTCCAGGTCGCCGGGCTGTTCGAGGTCTTGCCCCAGCGCATCTGGACATCGATCGGCGTGCCGATCGAGTTGTAGATCGTAACCGACTGGCCGGCGATCGTTCGGTCGATGAAACCGGTCTCGTCGCTCTCGGCGATCGTGGCACCGGTATAGGCCGCGCCCGAAAGCAGCTCCGTGCCCGGCACGCCCGGATTGGCGACCTCGGTGAGCGGATAGCTCGGCAGGTTGCCGCGATATTCGAGCTGGCGCGTCGCGCGGGCCGGCAGATTGTCGTTGGTGATCCGCAGGATCGAGAGCGCGGAACCGGTCGCCGAACCGGTGTTCGAGTCGATAAGGTATCCCTGCAGGTAATAACCGGCACCGTTGACGAGATAGCCATTGTTCGACAACTCGAAATCACCCCGGCGGGTATAGACGGCCGAACCGGCGAAGACGGGCGAACCGTCCACGAACGCGGTCCGCTCGCGAACCGCGAAGAACCCCTCGCCCGAGATCGCCACATGCGTCCCGATCTGGCTGGTCAGGAAATCGCCCTGCACCGTCGTGGTGCCGCGGCTGAAGGCGCCGACCGAGCCGGCCAGTTCCCGCCCTTTCGGCAGGTCGGCGATCAGCGTCGAGAAGGTGGTGTCGACACGCTTGAAGCCCGTCGTACGGCTGTTGGCAATGTTGCCGGAAATGTTCTCGAGGGCGTAGCTCTGGGCCGTGAGCCCGGAGACCGCCGTCGTCATCGCACCGAAAATACCCATGAGCGCAACCTCGTCTGGCATCGCAGGACGGAATGCGCCCGCCATGCCGCGTGCATGACGGACCAGTCCGGCGAGGACCGATGCACGATACATGCCAAGGTTGCGTATATTGATATTATACAACTTTTGATTGTGTCTTGTTTTTGAACCTCTCCGCCTCGGGAGAGGCTTGCCGGGTTCCGGGCAAAGTTTGCCGGCCCGCCGCCAGGACGCCGCGAAGCCGGAGAAGGCGGTGCCCTTCCCCGGTTCGTCGTCATGCCAGAATGCGGTACGCGTGCTCATGACATGCCCCGCCGCGGCGGGAACCTCCTTCAGCGGATGATGTTGATGACGTCCTGAAGCATGGTCTGCGCGGTCGTCACCACACGGGTATTCGCCGAATAGGCCTGCTGCGTGACGATCATCTTCGAGAACTCGTCGGCGATGTCCGCGTTCGAGGCTTCAAGGCTGGCGCCGATAATGCCCGAACCGCCGGCATTGATGAGCGGCTGACCGGATTCGAGCGTGGCCTCGAACGTGCCGCCGTCCATACGCTTGAGGAGGTTCGGCGAGGGAAACTCGGCGAGCGCGATCTGCGCCAGCGGTACGGTCTGGCCGTTGGAGTAGGACCCCATGACGCGGCCACCTTCCGCGACGTTGATGCCCTGAAGCGTTCCCGTCGGATAACCGTCCTGGGTGATGCGGTTCGGGTTGATCTGGCCGTTCGGGTCGGCGAACTGGGTGAGGCCGGTCGTGCCGAAGGTGAGGTTGATCGCGCCGGTCGGCACGCCGTCGACCGTGAAGGTCGTCGGGATAACGCCAGACGCCGGGCTGGTCAACTGGCCCGAAGCCGAAAACTGGACGGAGTTGGTGATGCGGGTCCACTTGGTGGTCGCGCCGGTCGCGGTCGAATCCGACATGTAGAACATCGACCAGGTTTCCGGCGCGGCGTTCGAGGTCTTGCCCCAGCGGATCTGGACGTTGATCGGCGAACCGGCCGCGTCGTAGACCGTAACCGACTGGCCGGCGATGGTCTGATTGAGGAAGTTGGTTTCGCTCGAAGCGGGGATCGCGGCAATGTTGAGCGGTGCGCTCAGCAGTTCCGAACCCGGAGTCGCGGCATTGGCATTCGCCGTCAGCGGGTACTTCGGCAGGTTGGCTTCGTATTCGATCGTTGTCGTCGCGCGGGCAGCAAGGTTGGCCGACGGAATGCGGACCACGTTGAGCGAGGAGCCCGTGGTGGCACCGGTCGTCGGATCGACCTGATAGCCCATGAGGTAGTTGCCGGTGCCATTGACGAGATAGCCATTGCGGTCGACCTCGAAATCGCCGCGGCGGGTGTAGAGGTTCGCCCCGGCGAAGATCGGCTGGCCGGCGGCATCGCCGGTCCGCTCCTTGACGATGAAGAAGCCTTCGCCCGAGATCGCGACGTTGGTGCCGATCTGGCTTGACTGGATATCGCCCCGAACGGTGGCGGTGTTGCGGCTGAACGCACCGACCGAGCCGGAGAGTTCCCGGCGAGGCGGCAGATCCGGAACAAGATCGGCGAACGAGGTGTCGACACGCTTGAAGCCGACCGTGCGCGAGTTGGCGATATTGCCGGAGATATTCTCAAGGGCGAAACTCTGGGCGTTAAGGCCAGAAATCGCCGTCGTCATTGCACCAAAGATACCCATGGACCCTGAACCCCATCACAAGAAACTGGCGGCAGGGTCGAACGCAATACCTGTGACCCTGACCTGGGCCTCAGGTTGGCAAGGGGCGTGCCATGAAGATCAGATGAGGTATTTCAAAGAGTTAGATAAAATAACACGCTATGGTTGCAGGAAGATTCGGCCGGTCTTCAGGATCAAGCGGCAGTATTTTCCGCAACTTTATTTTGAGTAAGAGAGATAGATACAACCTCTGATAGGAGTATTGGTGCGTTTTCATGGAACGGTAGCGGCCGGCAGACATCCGCAGCGGCAATTCCTACCCGTGCGGTGAGGATGCCGTTGAGCACCCCCTCGCCGAGCTTGGCGGAAAGTCGCGCCGCGAGCCCGGCGCCCAGCACCTGCGAAAGAAAGGAATCGGCGACCGCCATCCCGCCCGTGACCGTCAGATGGGAGAGAACCCGCGCCGCGAGCCGCAGCAGGCCGAGTCCGCTCGCCCGCCCGCCATAGATGGTAGACAGGCGCCGGATCAGCCCGAAGCTCTGCACCAGCACGAAACCGACATCGACGATCGCGCGCGGCGAGAGCGCGGTGACGACCGAAACCCGTTGCGCCGCCGCAGCGATGGCCGCGCGGGCAAGGTCATCCTTCGGTGCCAGCAGCGTGCGCTCGGCGATGCCGAGCAGCGTCGCGGGATCGTGGATTTCGTCGAGCACCCGCGCGATTTCCGCCCGCCCCGCCGTCGCGCCGGGATCGCGCGAATAGAACGACGACAGGTCACGCAGGAACACCCGCACCGGCTCGTGCTCCGGCGCCGCGATCAATTCGAGCGCCCGCGCCCGCAATTTGCCGACCTTGCGCATCTGCAGGATCGCCAGCAGTTCCCGGACGAGAAAGACAAGGATGCCGAGCACGACAATGCCGACCAGCCCCAGAACGGCCTGGCCAAGCCAGGGCGAGGCCTTCTCCATGGAGAGGTACAGGGCATGGATGCCATCCGCGAGGTAGGCGCCGACGAGCAGCGTCACCGCGCTCCAAAACAGCGAGGACCACGAGAAGAAGCCGTTGCCCTTGTCTTCCGCAGCGAGATCGACGACCTGCTTCACTTCCAGCTCGGGCGATGCCTCGATCGCAACGCGGGCCCCCTCGCCCGATCGCGCCTTGCCATCTTCTTCCAGCCGATAGGCGCGGGCTCCCTGCGGTGCCTTGCCCCCGTCGCCGGGTTCGAGCGAAATGGCGCGCGGCCGTGCGGAATCGTCGCTCATGCGAGGGCATCTCCGATCAGGAATTCAAGCGCGCGATCGAGTCGGATCTGCGGCAGCCCTTCGGCTTCCTTGCGCATCGCCGGCGACGGCGGGCGAAACCGCAGGAACCGGAGCGGCACGCTCTCGCCCTTGAAAACCGCCTCCGCGTTCTCCGGCAGATCGCCGGGAAAGATCGCGACCTCGCCATTGCCGTCGAACACCTGGCCGTCGAGCGTCTCGCCGGCGATGGGAACTCCGGCAACGCACGGCAACTCCCGCCCCTTCTCGCGTGCGATCACCTCACGCGTCGCGCGGATCGCCGCCAGCGCGATCGCCTCGCTCGGAACGCCTGCGCCGGTCGCGCGGTGATGGGCGCGGCGCACCAGCATCTTCAGGATCGCCTCGAGCTTGTCGTGATTGACGTGGTGCAGGTGATCCGCCTTCGTCGCCGCGAACAGGATGCGGCTGACGCGTGGCGAGAACAGGTTCGAGAGCAGCGAGGACCCGCCCACGCGGAACGCCAGCAGCACATCCGCCAGCGCTTCCTCGAGATCGCGGATCGCTTCCGGGCCGCCGTTGAGCGCGCCGAGCACATCCACCAGCACGATCTGCCGGTCGATGCGCGAGAAATGCTCGGTGAAGAACGGCCGGACGACGCGCGCCTTGTAGGCCTCGAACCGGCGTTCCATCAGCGCCGCGAGCGAACCCGGCTTGATGCCCTCGCTGCCGAGACGGAGCGGCGCGAAGGTCAGCGCCGGCGCGCCTTCAAGATCGCCCGGCATCAGGAAGCGCCCCGGCGCCAATGCGGAAAGTTCGCGTCCTTCGGACCGGCAGGCGCGCAACGAAACCGCGAAGAGATCGGCGAGCCGCCGCACCTCCGGCTCCGCGACTGCCCCGTCCGGATCGGCGGCCTGCAGAGCCGCGAGAAAGGGTTCGAACGGCTGGCGGCGTTTGCCGATCCCGGCCTTGGCGAGCGTGTCGGCCGAGAACTGCGTGTAGCTCTTGCCGAGCAGCGGCAGGTCGAGCAGCCATTCGCCCGGATAATCGACGATATCGAGCGAAAGCCGCGATTGGCCTCGACCGATCAGACCCGCGGGTCCCAGCAATCCGCCGAGATAACGACGACGGCTCTGGTAGTCGATCTCGAGGCTGAGCGCCGAGATCTGCCGTGTTGATTCCGGCCACGCGCGCTCGGGCGAGGTCAGCGTCGCGAGATGGTCCTCATAGGCAAAGCGCGGCAGCGCATCGTCCGGGTGCTCAATGAGCCGCGCCCCGGCGATCCGCCCCTCCGCCATGGCGCGGAAGCCCGGCAGCCGGCCGGAAGCCACGAGCGCATGGACCATGCCGGTGATGAAAACGGTCTTGCCCGCCCGCGACAGACCGGTGACGCCGAGCCGGATCGACGGCTCGCCCATGCGGGTGAGATAGGAACCGAAATTCCCCGCCCCGGCCTTCAGCCCTTCCCAGAGCGTGCCGTCCGGCACGGATGATCGCTGCGCCATTCGCCAAATCCGCCTTCCTCCAAGGAATGGCGACTGGCGGCCGAACTTGCAAGGTTCGAAGGCCGTCCCGCCACCTCCCGGGCCGCTCAGTCCTCGTCGATTCCCCCCAGCAGGGCGGGCGTGATGAAGGCCGCGAGGCGCGCGGTTTCCGGCCCGATTTCCCGCCAGTGCCCGTCGATCTCGAGATGGATGAGCCCCGAGGTCGGCAATTTGCGTTCGAGGCGGGAATAGGCGTCCGGCTCGCTGCGCTCCGGGTCGGCGAGGAACAGCGAGAGGGCGTGAAGCCCGGGATTATGGCCGATCAGCAGCACCGTCCGCGCTTCGCCGGGCAGTTCCTCGACAACCTCGAGCAGGATGTCGGGCGGCGCTTCGTAGATCATCCGCGTGCGCTGCTGCTGCAGAGCCGGCATCACCGACTGGACCAGCGCGAAGGTCTCCTGCGTGCGCGTCGCGTCGGAAACCATGCAGAGATCGATCTGCGGCGCGCGGGCCTTCAGCCGCTCGGCGATCAGGGGAACCGCCGCCTGACCGCGCGGCGCGAGCGGACGTCGGTGGTCCGGCACGCCATCGGGCCAGGCGGCCTTGCCATGTCGCATCAGGAAGAGATTCCGCATCGCGCCCCCGGTCAACGACCGGTCGAAACGAGCGGACCGGTCCCCTTCTTTGACCTGTGCGGCCCGAACATGCAATGGAGCTTTCGACCGACAACTGGAAACCGCCCCGATGGACAATTCGCCGCCGATCCTGCGCTACAGCCATCGCGCCAAACCGTTCTCCAGCGAGCTTGAACTGGAACTGACGGCGCGCGAATTGATCGCGGTGAAAGGCCGGTCTCGGCAGGTCTTCCCGCTGAGCGCCATCGAGCGAATCCGGCTCGAATACAGCCCCCGCAACGTGGCGCGCCTCGTCTTTCGCTGCGTCGTCCGGGCAACGGACGGGCGCAGCGTCGCCTTCGACAGCCTGAACTGGCTTTCGCTGGTCCAGACCGAGCGACGGGACAGGGAGTACGAAGCCTTCGTGCGGGCGCTCTCCGACCGGGTCGGACACGGCGCGCAACTGGAGGCCGGGGCTCTGCCGATCCGCTATCACCTCGTGCAGATTGTCGGATGGCTCACGATCGCGCTGCTGTTCGGCTCCACCGCCTATTTCCTCCTGCGCCCGGAAGGATTCGGCACCTCGGTGAGTCGCATCTACGCGCTGATCGGCGCGGTGTTCGGCGCCTATCTTACCGTCTGGCATCTTGAATTTCTCAAACGGAACAGGCCCCGACCCTTTCGGGCCGGGGCGCTTCCGCCTGAAGTCCTGCCACCCCCCGCGGCTTGACCTCAGGTCCGGATCACCAGCACCGAGCAATCGGCGTGGCGGGCGATGTTGGTCGCATGGCTGCCGACGAGATAGGTCGCGAGCGTCGGGTGATGCGAACCGCAGATGATGAGGTCGCACTTGGCGTCGGACGCCTCCGCGAGTACCTCATGATAGACCCCGCCCGAGCGGACGGCGGTCGAGACCTTGCCGGCCGGAAGCCCGAGCCCGGCGACGAGATCCTTCAATTCCTTGTCGACGCGGACCTTCTCGCCGGTCTCGAAATCCGCCGGCACATATTCGAGATAGGTCGAGGGAACGATCGGCATCACATAGAGCAGCCGAAGCTCGGCATCCCAGCTTTTCGCAAGCCCGACAGCCTTCTCAAGCGCCGGCTTGGTGACCTCCGTATCGCCAAGATCGACAGGAACGAGCAGCTTCTTGAACATGGAACGGTCCTCTGTGTTTTCCCCCCGACAGGAATTGCCGTGGAGCTTGCCGGCACCATAATGCCGGATGGGAAGCCCGGCCTTGCCACAGATCAATCTGCCAAATTGGCGGATGCATTTCGCCCGGCACCAGAATCCGGTTGACCGGAAAACCGGCCGGGTTGAAGACTGAACCAACTCTCCTGTTCAAGGCCATCTCATGTCGACTTCCGAAACGGTGACGCCGGCGCCAGCCTCTCTTTTCGCGCGCCTTCGATCGGAGCCCGTCTATTTCCTGATGGCGCTCTCCTTCATCAATTTCATCGGGTTCGCCGGCTGGCAGACCCTGTTCAACAACTTCGCCAAGGAAGCCGCCGGCGCGACCGGCGCGGACATCGGCCTCGCCCAGTCGGTCCGCGAGATTCCGGGCTTCCTCGCCTTCACCGCGATCCTGTGGTTCATGATGCTGCGCGAGCAGACCTTCGGCTACATTTCGCTGCTGGTGTTGGGCGCGGGCGTCGCCCTCACCGGCTATTTCCCGACGCTGAGCGGCCTTCTGATGACCACTTTCATCATGTCGGTCGGTTTCCACTACTATGAAACCGTCAGCCAGTCGCTCTCGCTCCAGCTTTTCCCGAAGGCCCACGCTCCTCGCCTTCTCGGCCGGATCGCCAGCGCCAACGCGGCGGCGCAGTTTCTGGTCTATTCCGGTCTCGCCATCGCCTGGTGGCTCGGCTTCACGCATTACGGCACGCTGTTCGGGACCATCGGCCTCGTCTGCATGGTGCTGACCGCGCTGGCCTTCGCCTATTTCCGCAAGTTCGACGGCGAGGTGCCGCAGACCAAGAAGATCGTGCTGCGCAAGCGCTACTGGCTCTATTATGCGCTGACCTTCTTCCACGGTGCGCGGCGGCAGATCTTCACCGCTTTCGCCAGCTTCCTGCTGGTGGAGAAGTTCGGTTTCAAGGTGCCGGATGTCGCCATCCTGATGCTGGCGACGGCGGCGATGAACACCTTCGTCGCCCCGCGCCTCGGCGCGCTGGTCGGCCATTGGGGCGAGCGGCGCACGATCACCTTCGAGAACATCACGCTGATCGTCGTCTTCCTCGGTTACGCCTTCGTCTCGAACGGCTGGATCGCCGCCGGCCTCTACGTGATCGACGGCATCTTCTCGATCCTCGTCCTCGCGCAGAAGACCTATATCCAGAAGATCGCCGACCCGGCCGACATGGCGCCGACCGCGGCCTGCGCCTTCACTATCAACCACATCGCGGCGGTCTTCATCCCATTCACCTTTGGCCTCATCTGGCTGAAGGACCCGAAGTTCGTCTTCCTGCTCGGCGCGCTGATCGCTTCGTCCTCGCTGTTCCTGTCCTTCTTCATCCCGCGGGAGCCGGGACCGGGCAACGAGACGACCTTCTCGGCGAAGGCTGCAGCAGCGGCGGCGGCTGAGTGACGGCCGAGGAGCGGAACGTGCTGCCGCAGGGCGATGCGAGCCGAAAGGACCGCGAAACACAAGGCCAAACGGCCGCCCGAGCTTATGCGAGGAGCCGCGCCGGCACGGCGCGAATAGTCAAACCTGCGTCGTGAAATCGACGAGCCAGGCCGGCATCGAGCGGACGATCGCTGCTTCGAGCGTCTTGTCAAAACCGGTCAGGATCATCACGCCCATCGCGATGAAGATCAGCGCGAAGGTGAACTTGCCGCGCCCGGAGGTCGAGAAGTCCATCAGCGCCGCCTTGCGCCGCCCGAGCGCCTCGCGCGTGCCATAGGCCAGCGCCAGCATCACGCTGGCCGCGCCGAGCGAAAACACGAACATCGCCAGCGCCGCCTGCGCAACCGTCCCGGTCTGCGCCGCAAGACCGATGGCAGCGAAGAGGCTCGGCCCCGCGCAAGGGCTCCACACCGCGCCGAGCAGCAATCCGGTGACGAACTGGCCGGCGTTACCCGAGAGCGAGAGGCGGTCGAGCGCGCCTGAGGCCCGGTCCGCCAGCGGACCGAGGCCGGTCGCGAACGCAGCCTGACCGCGCGGCATCAGCATCGCGACGCCGAGCGCCAGCATGACGAGCGCACCGGCGAAGCGGATATTGTCCTGTGAAAGGCCGATCGCCGGGCCGATCGAGGCGACGAGCGTTCCGAACACCGTGAAGGTGACGCTCATGCCGGCCATCAGCGCGGCCGGTCCCCATTTGCCTTCGCGCAGCGCGGTCGCCAGCACGAACGGGATCATCGGCAGGACGCAGGGGTTGAGCGTCGTCAGCGCGCCGGCGAGATAGGCAAGGACAAGCGTCTGCATGGATACCCCCGTTTGTTGCCCGGAAAATCCGGTTCGGGGGACTCAATCGCAAGTCACGCTTGTGTGACGCCTCCGCGAGGCTCGATATGGCCTCCTCTCAGGATCGATCCGGCCTGCCTTCGGCACGCCAGATCGATTTCGGGCCGGATTCCCTCGCATAAGCTCGGGCGCGCATTCGCGCTTGACAGAGGAGCCATCGGGCAGAACCGAGAGCGCTGGTATTACGCCTGCCGCTCCGGCGTGCGGACGACGAGACCGTCGAGCGCGTCGCTCACCTTGATCTGGCAGGAGAGGCGCGAATTCGCGCGCACATCGAAGGCGAAGTCGAGCATGTCTTCCTCGGTCGGCGCCGGCGAGCCGACAACGCCGGTCCAGGCCTCGTCGACATAGACGTGGCAGGTCGCGCAGGCGCAGGCGCCGCCGCATTCCGCCTCGATGCCGGGCACGGAATTGCGGATCGCCGCTTCCATTACCGTCGAGCCGTTCTCGGCTTCGACCGTGCGCGCCGTGCCGTTATGTTCAATAAAAGTGATCTTCGCCATCTGACCTGGTCCGGAATGCTGGAACGCGCCCCGCCGCTTGTGCAGCGCGGCACCTTCTAGCCGATTAAGCCGAAACCGGACAAATGGCGAGGGGTGAAATCAGCATTTCACCCCGGGCTCGTTCAGGCGGCAGCGTGGATGTCGCCGATGGCACCGACCGCCTCGCGGACCGAGGCCGTCAACTCGTCGAGCGCGCCGCGCCAACTGGCCTCCTGTGCGCCGATGAGTTGCTCGCAGGCTTCCGCCTTGGCGGCGACCCTCCAGGCGCCGATCGAACGGGCCGACCCCTTGAGCGTATGCGCGAGATCGCCGCGCTGACGCTGGTCGCGCGCCGCGCCCAGCATCTCGAGCACCGAGCGTGCCTGCGCCACGAAAAGCCCGAGCACCTCGCGTTCGAGATCCCGGTCGCCGAGCGTCTGGCGCGCGAGATGGACGAGATCGATCGGCCGCTCGAAGGACGGCGGCGCGGCTTCCGACAGCATGGAATTGCGATGGAACATGGATGGCCCTCCCCCGGACCTCTCGCTTCAAGCCGATGAGCATGAGACCGGGCTGGTTAAAGAAAGCCGCGCGGTTCGCCGGCCCGGAACGGACATCCGGGAAATCGCTTCGGGTAGGGTGCCCGAAGCGTTAACGACGTTTGAACATCGTTAACACTTTCTGTTTCCGTTCTCGGACCGGGCAAAGTAAACTGGCCTACTGAAATCGTGGGCTGCCCTTGCTGAAGGGCGGGGTCGCGCCTTGTCTGCTGGCAGAATGCCGGCGGGCGGCGCTGATGAGGGTAGAAGCGTTATGGCCACGCAAAAAATGAGCAAGGATCCGGCCGAGGCCGCACTGTCGGCGATCGAGGAGGCCCTGGGCGTGACCGCGCCGGCCGCCGGCGAGCACGACGCCAGGCCCGCTGCGCCGACAGCCGAGACCGCATCCGGCAAGACGCGGATCGAACCGCAACTGCCGCGCGTCGACGATTTCGATATCTTCAAGCCGCTCGACGAAAAGAAGCCCGCAGGCGACGAGCCGGCCCTGGCAGCGAAGAAGGACGAGCCCAGGACTATCGAATCCATGGCCGCCGAACCCAAAACGGCACCCCGCGCCGCCACGACCGAGGCCCCGGCCCTGACCGTGAAGCCACGCAAACCGGCCCGCACGCCGGAGGTGGAATCGGCCGAACCCGCCAAGGCCATTGCGCTGGAGCCCGAGGCCCCCGCCGCCCGCCCGGCCCGCACAAGCGTCGTGCTGCCCGCCAACGACGACCAGCGCGCCTCGGTGGCGGAACTGCTCGAACCGCTCTCGCGCGCCGCGCCGAAAGGCCCCGTGCTGTTCGCGACACTGCTCTCCCTGCTCTGGATCGGCGGCGCAGCCTTCCTGCTGAGCCGCCCGGACGGCCTCATTCTCACCGCCGAGCGGACGCTGCGTCCCGGCTCGGAAGCGACGCTGATTCTTGCCGCGCTGGCGATCCTTGTCCCGGTCATGTTCTTCTTCTCGATGGCGATGCTCCAGCGCCGCTCGCGCGAGCTGAAGGTCTCGGCCGAGGTGATGGCGCTCGTTGCAGCCCGTCTTGCCGAGCCGGAAGTCGCCGGCGCTGAAACCGTCTTCACGCTCGGTCAGGCCGTGCGGCGCGAGGTTTCCTCGATCGGCGACGGCATCGAGCGCGCCGTGGCCCGCGCCGGCGAGCTTGAAAACCTCGTCCATGGCGAAGTGACCGCGCTGGAGCGCTCCTACGCCGACAACGAATACAAGATGCGCGCGCTCGTGAACGAGCTTTCCGCCGAGCGCGAGGCGATCATGGCGACCGCCGAGCGCATCCGCGCCACCATCGATGCCGCACATCAGGGCTTCAACGTCGACATCACCAAGGCCAGCACCTCGATTTCGACCGCAGTCGACGAAGCAGGCACGCGCGTCGGCTTCCTGATCGGCGATCGCCAGAGCGAACTGGTCTCGACGCTCGACCGGACGGCGGCGAACCTTGCCGAGATCATCGAACAACGTTCGCGCGATATCGTTCAGCAGCTGACCGGCGTCGCCCGCGAAACCTCGGAATCGATCGAGGTCGTGCGCACGGGCTTCATTGCCGATCTCGGCCAGACCGGCTCCTGCATCGTCTCACGCATCGAGGAGACCTCGCAGAACCTCGCCCGCACGCTGGTCGATCACAGCGAAACCACCCGCAGCGCGATCGAGGACGCCAGCACCCGGACGACCGAAGCCCTGCGCGAAACCACCACGGGTCTCGTCAGCCAGTTCGAGGATGTCGGCACGCGCACGACAGAAGCTCTGCGCGAAACCGCCACAGGTCTCGTCGGCCAGTTCGAGGATGTCGGCACACGCACGACCGAAGCCCTGCGCGAGACGGCCGGCGATCTCATGACGCGGTTCCACGACGCCAGCGCGCTGACGATCCAGTCGCTGAGCGAGACCGCCGAACAATCCTCCCGCGCGCTCGCCGAGGCGACCGAACGGTCGACGAGCGAATTCCGTGCTGCGAGCAGCGAACTGTCGGAAGCGCTGCAGCTCTCCGCCACGCAGACGACGGAAGCGCTGCGCGATTCCGGCGTCGCCGCCGCCGCCGACCTGCTCAACGCCTCGAACCAGTCCACCGGCGCGTTCCGCGAGGCGGCAGAATCCGCCAGCATGAACTTCCAGCAGATCGCCGGGGAATCGACGCAAGCCGTGGCGGCGAGCCTTGAAGATTCCACCCGCGCCTTCCGAGAGGCCGGCCTGTCGCTCAAGGCCGAGTTCGACGAGACCGCATCGGTCGTCAACACCGCCTTTGCCGAAAACGGCCGCTCGATCATGGAATCGGTCGGCGCCCGCGCCATCGAGATCAACGAAGCGATGCGCACCGCCTCGAGCGAACTCATCGAGGCGATGGAAAGCCGCGGCCTCGAAGCCAGCCGCATGATCGAGGAGACCGGCGGCAAGGTCGCGGAGAACCTGCTTTCGAAGGGCACGGCCCTGTCGGAGAACATTCTCGACAGCGTCAACCGGATCGAGACCAGCCTCGGCCAGAATGCCAGCGTCATCGAGACCAGCCTCGATTCCGGCACGGCCCGCCTCGCCGATATCCTCACTGCCCACGCGGATGGCATGTCGCGCAGCCTTTCGGGCGCGACCGATCTTCTCGGCGAGACGCTGCAGGAGAAGGCTTCGATGGTCGAGCGTCATCTCGACAGCGGCACGGCACGAATTTCCGGCCTCTTTGAGGATCATTCGCGCGGCCTGACCGGTGAACTCGACCGCGTGGTCGGCAACATCGAGCAGACGCTGAAGAGCCAGACGGAAGCGCTCGAGGCCAGCCTCGTCGAGCGCGGCCTTTCGCTCGCCGACCTGCTCTCCAGCCGCATCGCCCAGACCAACGAAGCATTCGAGATCGCAGGCGAAAGCCTCGGCGCGCTCATCACCGACCGGACCCGCGAAGCGAGTCTCGGCCTCAAGGACGAGATCGAGGGGCTCGGCACCGCGCTGATGCAGCAGGCGGCCTCCGCCACGGAAAAGCTCGCCCGTTCCGGCCAGGATGTCGTGCAGGCGATCACGACGCAGGGCTCGCGCGTCAACGAAGCGCTCGCAGCCAACGCGATGAAGCTTTCAGAGGCGGTCAACGACCGCACCGCCGGCCTTGCCGACAAGTTCGAGACCTTCGAGCGCGTCTTCACCGAGAAGGCCAGCAGCCTCGAGGACACCGTCGTCACGCGGTCGGCGGCGATCACCGATACCCTGCAGGCCCGCACCCAGAACGTCACCACGACGCTCGAAAGCCTGCTTAACCGCATAGAGGCCGGGCTCGATTCCCGCGCCAAGACGCTGGGCGATACGCTCGCCCTGCGCACGCTCGAGTTCTCGCGCATCGTCGGCGATAGCGGCAATCACCTGCTTGGCTCGCTCGAAGAGAAGGTCGAGACCTTCTCGAGCCGGGTTGTCGCGCCGCTGGCCGAACACGTCTCGGCCATCGAATCGCGCACCGACAGCGCCGCTGCCCGCATTGCCGAGCGCCTTGAGCAGACCAGCGGCGCCATCGCGCTGCGTGTCTCGGAGGTCGAGAAATCGCTGGTCGCGCTCGGACAGGACGTCAGCAGCGAACTCATCGGCAAGGCCGACGACCTTGCCCGCCGCGTCACCGCCACGCTGTCCGAACTCAACGCGACGATCGAATCCGGCGCGGCGAATTCCATCGGCGGCGTCGTCGACGCAAACGAAAGGCTGCGGGGCGAGATCGCCGAACTGCTGGGCCGTCTTAGCGATGCCAACCGGTCGCTGTCGGGGATCGTCGATACCGCTTCCACCAGCCTCGGCGATGTCGAGCGGCGGATGGCCGACCGCGTTCGCGGGCTCGAATCCACCCTGGCCGCCATCCTCTCGGCCTCGCGCGAGGGCGGCGACGCGCTGGCCGCGAAGATCGAGGCGATCCGCGCCGCCTCGGGCGATGTGCTGGAGAATGGCGAGACGATCTCGCGCGATCTCGAGGCGCGCACCAGCGCGCTGCAGTCGCTGGCGCAGCAGCTCGGCAGCACCCAGAACCAGGTCAACCATCTCCTCGCGGAGCGTCAGGAGGCCTTCGAAGCCCTGACCCAGACGCTGCAATCCCGCGTCGAGGACGTAGACAACCTGCTCAAGTCCTTCACCTCGCTGGTCGACGACCAGCTTCGCGACGCCGAGACCAAGGCGCGCGAAACCGGCTCGCTCGTGCATCAGACGGCGGAAGCCGCCGCTGCCGCCATCGGCAACCAGTTCGAGCGCGTGCGCATCGAATCCGGCAAGGAGCGTGAGCGCACCGCGGCCAGCCTGCGCTCGGCCTACGAGCAGGCCAATACCGAGATGTCGACGCTGTTCCAGCGTTCGCTCGAAGGCTTCGCCGCCACGGCCGCGCAGTTCCGGCAGGCCTCGCAGGAGGTGCTGCGCGATCTCGACGCGACGCGCGCCGCCCTCAAGAGCGGCGGCCTCGAAATCCCGCGCGAGGCCGGCGAAGCCGCCGCCAACCTGCGCCGGGTGGTCTCGGATCAGGTACGGGCGCTCAGCGAACTCAGCGAGATCGTCACGAAGTCCGGTCCGGCGCTCGACGTCGCCCAGCCGCGCCGCGGCGATCCGGAGCCTCGCGCGGCTGCGCCCTTCCGCCCCGCGCCGGAACCCGCCGCACCGCGTTACGATACGAGGCAGTCTCGCCCCGCAACGCCGACGCCGCCGCCGCCCTCACGCGGGACGGGCGGCGGGAGCTGGCTCAGCGGCCTGCTCGAACGGGCTTCCGGTGACGACGCCGCGCCGCCGGCGCGGACGCGGCAGCCCGAAACCGCCTCGGCCAGCCGGATCGAATCGCTTGACTCGCTTTCGGTCGACATTGCCCGGATGATCGATCACGAAGCGGCGGTCGATCTTTGGGATCGCTATCGCAAGGGCGAGCGCAACGTCTTCACACGCCGGCTCTATACGTTGCAAGGGCAGGAAGCCTACGACGACGTGCGCCGCCGCTACCAGCGCGACGCCGAGTTCCGCCGCACGGTCGATGCCTACATCGACCAGTTCGAGCGTCTGCTGGCCGAGGTCGCCGGCGACGACCGCGATTCGATGGTAGCCCGCACCTACCTGACCTCGGAGACTGGCAAGGTCTACACCATGCTGGCACATGCCGCCGGCCGGTTCGACTGACGGCAGCCGGAACCGGATCGACATCGAAACGGCCCCGTTCGGGGCCGTTTTTCTTTTGTGGTTCCGAAGAGATAGTCCGGAGATGAGATAGTCCGGACACGCGTGCGATCAAATCCGCGCCGAAGTCCACCGCACGACGTCGCGCAGCAGCCCTTGCGCTGCGAGATCGAGCGCCGCCATCGCGCCGGCGCCGGTGGTCGCCCCGCCGGACGGAACCCGGCTGGTAAACACCTCGCCAGCGAGAATACGCCCGCTCCGGTCGTTGACGATCTTGACCGAAACCTCGATGACCGCTTCGCCCGTCCGCTCGTCGATCCCGAACTGGCGGATCTCCGAATTAAGCTGCGCCGCCGGCACCAGCCGGTCGCCGGGGCGGCCGACGGCGCGGATGCGGCGGCCGTTCTCGAAGGTCTGGATCAGCCGCGTCTGCAGCAGCTTCGGCAGCCGGTCCGCCCATTGCACATCGGGCAGGTAGGCGATGCCGCCGCCAGCCATGATGACGACGCGCTGCGAATCGAGCGCCTGCAGCGCCTGCGGTTCGGCGACAACCAGAAGGCCGCGCCCCTGCCCGCCCGCGACGCCGTCGCGCGGGGCGGTGAGATCGAAGGTCGCCGGCGCCGGGCCAGACGAGCAGCCGGCGACCAGCAGCCCGGCGCCAAACACCAGCGCCCGGGCCAAATGCGCCCGCCGCCCGCCGTTGCCCCCGATCCTGCCGTTACCCGTCACCACGCCGATCCGTCATTCTTGCCCGGCGATGGTTATCGCCGATATTCGGGAATATTGGAACGCCCGCCGAACAGCAACTGCTGCGGATTACGCTCCAGTGACCGCACGGCTCGCGAAAGATCGCCCACCGCCTTGCGCGATTCCGCCGCCAGCGCCTCGATATCGCGCAGGCCCGGACCGGTGAAGCGGTTGATGCCGGCGGTGATCTCGACCGTGCGCTTGTCGAGATTGGCGGCGAGCACACGGATCGCCTTCGCGGCTTCGGTGATTTCCTTCATCATTCCGGCGGTCTGCCCGTCCTGCCCGCCCCCGAGGAAGTTCTCGGCGCCGGCCATCACGTTGTCGAGCCGGTTCGCGGCCTGCCCGACCTTGTCGGCGATGCGGGCGATTTCCTTGATGGTCGAATCGACACTGTCGGCGTTGCGACCAAGGGCGTCCGCGAATTTCTGCGCGCCGTCGAGGGTCGAGCCGAGCTTCGCCGCGTCGATCGCCTTCGCGACACGGGTGACCTCGTCGAGCGCGGAATCGAGCTTCGACGCGCTGGCGTTGAGGCTGCGGGCGAGGTCGGCCGAATCCGAAAGGAGCTTCGTCACGTTATCCTTGCTGTCGCCCAGCGCTTCGGTGAACTTCGTCACGTTCTCGACCGTCTTGGTGACGCTGGCGACATCCACCGCCTTCACCAGCGCCTCGGCCTGATCGACGAATTTCTCGATCCGGGCCGAGAGCGAGCCGACCTTCTGGCTCATCTCGCCGACATTCGACAGGAACGAGGCGACGCCGGAGGAATTGTCCCCCAGCGCCTTCGAGAAGGCTTCAGCATTTCGAAGCGTCGAGAGCAGCGGCCCTTCGCCCTTTTCAAGAAGAGAATCGGCCCGCGTGAGGAAGGCATCAACCTTGCCCGAGAGGCGCTGCACGGTTTCGAGAATGTCCTGATAGTCCGAGCGGTCAGCGAACAGGATCGGCATCTTGTCCGTGCCGGACGGCTTGAGATCCTCGGAATTGCCGGCCCCGCCGGTCAACTGCACCGAGGCAACGCCGGTAAGGCCCTGCGATTCGAGCCGGGCCTTGGTATCGACCTTCATCGGCGTCCGGGAATCGACCTGGATCATGGCCACAACCTTGGAGGGGTCCGACGGCATGATTTCCATGTCGGTCACCTCGCCAACGCGAAGCCCGTTGAACCGCACGACCGAGCCTTTCGACAGGCCGGAGACCGAACCGGAGAACACAACGCGATAGGCCCGACGATCGCCCTGCTCGCCGGCGCGCTTGAACCAGTAGACGAACGCGAAAGCGGCGGCGATCACGGCCAGCGTGAAGAGCCCCACAAGGACGTAGTTCGCGCGGTTCTCCATGAATGATTACCCGATCCGTTCCGCGCCCGACGGCGCATGGACATGGCTGGCGCGCGCGCGCGCGCCGTTGAAATAGGCCTGGAGCCAAGGGTGCGGTTGGGCCTTCATTTCGTCAAGCGTTCCCTCGTACAGCACTTTGCCGTCGCCAAGGGCGGCGATCCGGTCACAGATCCCGGCAAGGCTGTCGAGGTCGTGCGTTACCATGAATACCGTCAGACCCAAAGTTTTCTGGAGGGTAGCGATCAACTCGTCGAATTCTCCCGCGCCGATCGGGTCGAGACCCGAGGTCGGCTCGTCGAGGAACACGATTTCAGGATCGAGCGCCAGCGCGCGGGCGAGCGCCGCGCGCTTGATCATGCCGCCGGAGAGTTCGGAGGGAAACCGCTCGGCAGCCTCCGGCTTCAGCCCGACGAGCTTGAGTTTCACCATCGCCATCTCATCGAGCAGGTCTTCCGAGAGCTTGAGGTGCTCGCGCATCGGGAACTGGATGTTCTGCTTGACCGTCAGCGACGAGAACAGCGCGCCGTGCTGGAACAGCACGCCCCAGCGCCGTTCGATGAGGCGCCGGCGCTTCTCACTGACCGTCCCCATGTCATGACCGAAAACCTTTACGTTGCCGCGCCGTTGCCGGACGAGCCCGATGATCGTGCGCAGCAGGACCGACTTGCCGGTGCCTGAGGCGCCGACCACGCCCAGGATCTCCCCGCGCCGCACGTCGAGTTCGAGGCCGTTCATGATGAGTCGCTCGCCGAAGCCGACCGCGAGGTCGCGCACCTCGATGATCGTCTCACCGATCGGAACCGGGTTCTCGAAGTCGGCGTCGTCGGAAAAGGCGGAAAGA
The DNA here is from genome assembly GCA_032229845.1 of Rhabdaerophilum sp. GTDB lineage: Bacteria > Pseudomonadota > Alphaproteobacteria > Rhizobiales > Beijerinckiaceae > Rhabdaerophilum. The sequence goes on along the minus strand of JAVTWI010000379.1, from coordinate 2,908 downwards.
TCGCTCATCGCCACCTCAGTAATCGATGGCCGCGAAGAACATCGCGAACAGTCCGTCCACGACGATCACGATGAAGATCGCCTTCACCACCGACGCCGTGGTGTGCGTGCCGAGCGATTCGGCGCTGCCGCGCACCGCGAATCCCTCGATGCAGGCGATGATGCCGATCACCAGCGCCATGAACGGCGCCTTGATCATGCCGACCATGAAGGTGTTGAACGCGATCGCGTTCTGAAGGCGGCTGAAGAACACCTCGTAGCTCACCCCGCCATAGAAAAAGGCGACCAGCGCGCCGCCGGCGATGCCCGCCATCGCAGCCAGAAAGGTCAGGAGCGGCAGCGCGATGATCAGCGCGAGGATGCGCGGCAGCACCAGCACTTCCAGCGGATCGAGCCCCATCGTCTCCAGCGCGTCGACCTCCTCGCGCATCTTCATCGAGCCGAGTTCAGCCGTGAAGGACGAGCCCGAACGACCGGCGATCATGATCGCGGTGAGCAGTACCGCCAGTTCGCGCAGGACCAAGATTCCGAGCAGGTCGGCGACGAAATGCACCGTGCCGAAGGTGCGCAACTGGAAGATCGACTGCTGGGCGATGATCGCGCCGACGAGGAACGAGATCAGCGCGATGATCGGCACGCCGCGCAAGCCCACGCGCTCGAGCTGTGTGACGACCGCCGGCAGCCTCAGCCGGGCCCGCCCCGTCAGCAACCGTCCGAAAGCCACCACCGTCGCCCCGAAGAAGGAGACGCCGTTCGAGAGATCCTTGCCCGCATCGACGACCGCCTCGCCGATGTCGGCCAGCATGGCGAACGCACCGGCATCGGCTTCCCCTGGTTTTTTCGGCGGTCGCGGCAGTGTGACTTCCTCGACCAGCGCCTGCTGTGCCGAAGAAAGCCCTTGAAGCGTCACCGCGATCCCTGTCGAGGAGACCGCTGTCCGCAGTTTCTGAAGGAGATAGCTTCCCAAGGTGTCGAGCAGCAGGATCCCGCTGCAATCGATGGTCACCGGCGCGCCGGCGGATCGGGCTCCCGCCTCTTTTTCGAGATCGGCAAGAAGCTGTTCGAGGTCGCGCGCATGGCCCGCGTTCCAGGTGCCCGAAAGCTGGAGAACGCCGGCCCGGCCATTGCCGTCCGCTTCAGCGCCGGCGCTCCAGGATGCGCGGGGTGTGGCCATGGTCTCCCTCGCGAAGGCCGGCGACCTTCGTTCCGTTTCCGAACCTTTCAGCTAACATCCGCATCCCCGCGCGGCAAGCGACAGGCAGACGGGGATAAGGCCCTGTTAACCCATTTCCATCATTCTTCGGGCCTGCCTTGCGCCAAGGGAATCGTTTGCCGCCAAACCGGGTTTCAGCATGTCCTCGATGATCGTCAAACCACCGGATGACGAACACGCCTACGAGCAGATCGAAGCCGCCGTCATGGAAACGAGCCGCGGCCGCTGGTTTCTGGCCGAATATGCCCGGCGCCATCGCCATGCCGAGACGGAGCTGGTGCTCGAATCCATCGACCGGCTCCAGCGCTCGCTCGGCGTCCGGCACGGCGTTTCGCCCTCCGCCGACAAGCTCCAGAACCAGATCCTCGAAATGGCGCGCGCCCTCGCGCAGGCCGAGCGTGACATCCGCGCGATCCAGCCGGACAATCCCGCCGGTTCGCGTTACGGATCGGCCTCGACCGAGCTTTCCGCCGTCGTCGACACGACGGAGCAGGCGACACAGGCGATCCTTTCCGCCGCCGAGCGCGTGCAGGAATATGCTTGGACGATGCGCGAGCGCTCCGGCAACGAAGACGAATGCGATCTCCTCGATCGCTGCGCCACCGAGATCTACACCGCCTGCGGCTTCCAGGATTTGACCGCCCAGCGCATCCGCAAGGTCGTCGAAGCGATGACCTTCATCGATCTTCAGATCAAAGGCATCCTTGAGGCGACGGGGCTTGCCGAGGATTTCCACGCCGACGAACGCATGATCGGCGAGCTGGAAGAACGCCCGAAGCCCGCCAACGATGCCGCCGACATCTGGATGAGCGACGCCTATCAGGCCGAAATCGACGATACCTTCGATTTCTTCGTGCCGGCGGAGGAAATCCACGAACCCACTATGGTCGGTGCGGACCTGATGGCCCTCGACGCGCCCGTCACGGCGCCGGTTCCGCCGCCGGTCGCGCCTACCCCGCCCGCCGCCGAGGCCGAGCCCGGCCCTTACGACGGTCTCTCGACGGAAGAGAAGCTTCGCGCCTTCCGCTGACGGTTTCGCTGCCGCAGCGCCGCTCCCGCGTATGCAAAATGCAGGAAGCGGTCGATTTGCCGTTGCTCCCCCCACCGAACCGCCTATGGTTGCCGTTCAACGTGACCTAGACGGCAATGCCTGTTCCAGAAAAATTACCCCCGGCGGATGACACCCCGTCCTCTGTCCCCGTTTCGCGCCCGTTCGTCGGCATTCTGTTCAAGCTCGCGTCGGCCTTCGCGTTCTCCTGCATGGGCGCGTCGGTGAAGATCGTCGGCACCCTGATGCCGACCGGGACGAGTCTGCCCGTCGGTCAGGTGGTGTTCTGCCGGTCGTTCTTCGCGCTCATTCCCGTTTTTGTCTGGATGGCGATGGTCGGCAAGCTGGCGACAGCGTTTTCGACCACCAACCGCATGGGGCATATCAAGCGCGGGCTGATCGGCTCGATGGGCATGTTTCTCGGTTTCGCGGGCCTTACGACCTTGCCCCTGCCCGATGCGACCGCGATCTCCTTCGCAGCGCCGCTGTTCAGCGTCGTCCTGGCCGCGCTGGTGCTGGGCGAAATCGTCCGGCTTTACCGCTGGACTGCGGTGCTGATCGGCTTCTGCGGCGTCATTGTCATGCTCTGGCCGCATCTGTCGGCGGATGCCCTGTCGGCGACCGGCTCGGAAGTTCAGGCGCGCGGCG
>JAVTWI010000378.1:4861-22081 GCA_032229845.1 Rhabdaerophilum sp. | reverse complement strand
CGAAGAAGAACGCGCCCTGCATCATCTTCATCGACGAGATCGACGCGGTCGGCCGTCACCGCGGCGCCGGTCTCGGCGGCGGCAACGACGAACGCGAACAGACGCTCAACCAGCTCCTCGTCGAGATGGATGGCTTCGAGGCCAACGAAGGCGTCATCATCATCGCCGCCACCAACCGGCCGGACGTGCTCGACCCCGCGCTGCTGCGCCCCGGCCGTTTCGACCGCCAGATCGTCGTGCCGCTGCCGGACGTGAACGGCCGCGAGAAGATCCTCAAGGTCCATACCCGCAAGGTGCCGATGGCGCCGGATGTGAACCTCAAGACGCTGGCGCGCGGCACCCCCGGCTTCTCGGGCGCGGACCTGATGAACCTTGTCAACGAAGCCGCGCTGATGGCCGCCCGCCGCAACCGCCGCCTCGTCACGCATCTCGAGTTCGAGGATGCCAAGGACAAGGTGATGATGGGTGCCGAGCGCAAGTCGCTCGCCATGTCCGACGAGGAAAAGAAGCTGACAGCCTACCACGAGGCCGGCCACGCCATCATCGCGCTGGTGCTCGATAAGGTCATCGACCCGATCCACAAGGCCACCATCATTCCGCGCGGGCGCGCGCTGGGCATGGTGATGACGCTCCCCGAGGGCGATCGCTATTCCATGACCCATGAGAAGATGGAGGCGCAGCTCGCGCTTGCCTTCGGCGGCCGCGAGGCGGAACTGCGCACCTTCGGCGCCGAGAAGGTCACCAGCGGCGCCTCGGGTGACATCCAGCAGGCGACCTCGCTCGCCCGCCGCATGGTCATGGAATGGGGCATGAGCGAGAAGCTCGGCCGCGTGCGCTACGCCTCGAACCAGCAGGAGGTGTTCCTCGGCCATTCGGTCGCGCAGTCGACCAACATGTCCGACGAGACCGCCAAGCTGATCGACGAGGAGGTTCGCAAGCTGATCGAAGCCGGCGAGGCAACCGCCCGCCGCATCCTTGACGAGAACAAGGAGAAGTTCGATGCGATTGCCCAGGCGTTGCTGGAATTCGAGACCCTGACCGGCGATGAATTGCGCGACCTCATGAAGGGCAAGCGTCCGACCCGCGAGGACCCGGACGAGCCGCAAACGCCGCGCGGTTCGGCCGTGCCGGTGGCCGGCAAGCCGCGCCCGCCGGAGCCCGACGCCGGGCTCGAACCTCAGCCGCAGGGCTGAGGTCGGGCCTTTTCAGGGCCGTTTAACCTCTGTTCTCGCAAAAACTTGCAAGGCGTGCCCGTTTGAGGCACGCCTTTGTTTTGGGATATGACGGACGGGAGCAGGCCATGGGGCGCAAGTATTTCGGGACCGACGGCATCCGCGGCCGCGCCAATGGCAAGATCACGCCGGAGCTTGCCCTCAAGGTCGGGCAGGCCGCCGGGCTCACCTTCAAGCGCGGCGAGCATCGCCACCGCGTGCTGATCGGCAAGGATACGCGCCTCTCCGGCTACATGATCGAATACGCGCTGGTCGCCGGCTTCACCTCCATCGGCATGGACGTGCTGCTGACCGGCCCGATCCCCACGCCCGGCATGGCGATGCTGACGCGCTCGATGCGCTGCGATCTCGGCGTGATGATCTCGGCATCGCACAACGCCTACGAAGACAACGGCATCAAGATCTTCGGGCCGGATGGCTACAAGCTGTCCGACGAGGTCGAGGCCGCGATCGAAAAACTGCTGCAGCAGGACATTTCCAACCGGCTCGCCCCGCCGCGCGCCATCGGCCGCGCCCGCCGTATCGACGACGCGCAGGCACGCTACATCGAGTTCGCCAAGCGCACCCTGCCGCGCAACCTTGAACTCGACGGCATGCGCATCGTCATCGATTGCGCGCATGGCGCCGGCTACAAGGTGGCACCGGAAGCGCTCTGGGAACTGGGTGCCGAGGTCATCTCCATCGGCACCGAACCGGACGGCTTCAACATCAACCGCGATGTCGGTTCGACCGCGATCGGCGCGCTTCAGGCCAAGGTACGCGAGATGCGCGCCGATATCGGTATCGCTCTCGACGGCGACGCCGACCGGGTGATGATCGTCGACGAGAAGGGGCACGCCGTCGATGGCGATCAGCTGATGGCGACCATCGCCGAAAGCTGGCATCAGGACGGAAAACTCTCGAAGCCCGGCATCGTCGCGACCATCATGTCCAATCTCGGGCTGGAGCGGCATCTCAATGGTCTCGGGCTGTCGATGGCCCGCACCGCGGTCGGCGACCGCTACGTGCTCGAACACATGCGCGAGCACGGCTTCAACGTCGGCGGCGAGCAATCCGGCCACATCATCCTCTCCGATTATTCGACCACCGGTGACGGGCTGATCGCTGCCCTTCAGGTGCTCGCCGTCCAGCGCCGCGAGAATCGCCCGGTGAGCGAGGTCTGCCGCAGGTTCGAACCGCTGCCGCAGGTTCTCAAGAACGTCCAGACGCGCGGCGGCCAGCCGCTCAAGGATGACAAGGTCGCCTCGGCGATCGAGAAGCTGCGCGCCGACCTCGGCGAAACCGGCCGGCTGATCATCCGGCCCTCCGGCACGGAACCCGTCATCCGCGTGATGGCAGAGGGCGACGACCGCGATCTCGTCGAACGCATCGTCGACGATGTGATCGAGGCCATTTCCAAGGCGGCGTGAATTTCCGGGCAGCGTGAATTCCCGGGCGGCCCGGAAGCCGGCACCGCACATTTTTTGAAGAAGCATTAGGGATAATTTTTAAGGTTAAGTTGGCCTTAACCTCCCTCTGGCACCTTGTCCTTCGTTCGATTCTTGCGGCGCGAACCGCCGTGGAACTGCATGAAGGGATTTGACATGCGCAGCCTGAAAACGCTTCTTGCGGCGGGGTATGCGGCGCTTCTGGCAACCGGCGCGGCCGGAACTGCACTTGCTGCCGACATGACTGCGCCGCCCCCTCCGCCGCCCGTGCCGATGGCTCCTCCGCCTGCGCTCGATGCCGGCGGCGGCTTCTATCTTCGCGGGGACGTCGGTGTCGGCTCCCACAATGATTCCGGCATCCTCAACGTGCCGACGGCCTCGAACTATCACACGCTCTCCTCGAGCCACGGCAGCACGGCCTTCGTCGGCATCGGCGCTGGTTATGCCTTCAACTCCTGGCTCCGCGCGGACGCGACGGTCGAATATCGCAAGGCGTCGAAATTCAAGCTCACGGAGCTTGACGATCGCGGCACTGTCGCGACCGGCGATGACGGCATCAACGTCACCTCCGGCAAGGTCTCCGCCATCGTCGGCCTCGCCAATGCCTACGTCGATCTCGGCACCTGGAACCGCATCACGCCGTTCGTCGGCGCCGGTATCGGCTTCGCTGCGGTGACGACCAGCGATGTCCGCGATGTCGGCTATGCCGCCTTCGCCGGCGGCACCGGCCGCGCCGCGGACAAGACCTCGACCCGCCTCGCCTGGGCAGTCCATGCCGGTCTCGGCTACGACCTCTCGACCAACCTCAAGGCGGAAGTAGCCTATCGCTACCTCAACATGGGAACGGTCAATGGCGGCACGGTCGTCTGCTCGGTGCCCTGCACGGCCTATCATCCCCGGATCAAGAGCCTCGATTCGCACGACATCAAGGTCGGCCTCCGCTATGTCTTCGCCGACATGGCGCCGGCTCCCTCTTTCATGCCGGGCCCGCTGGTCCGCAAGTACTGAGCGGACCCAACAGCTCCACTGGAGAAACGGCGCGGCTCCCCGCGCCGTTTCTTTTTGCACCGCCCTTGACGCCGCAACGCAACAGGCGTAGCTCCATCGGCGGGCCAGCCCTCCCCAACGAGGGTCGCCCATCTGCAAGGATGGAGACATTGCGATGACCGCTCAGCCGACCGCGCTTCCGCGCGTTGCGAATTTTTCTTCCGGTCCCTGTGCCAAACGGCCGGGCTGGTCCCTCAAAGCCCTGAATGACGCTGCCCTCGGCCGCTCGCACCGCGCGAAGATCGGCAAGGCCAAGCTCAAGCGCGCGATCGACCTGACGCGCGAGGTGCTTCAGGTTCCCGCCGATTACCGCATCGGCATCGTCCCCGCATCCGATACCGGCGCCGTCGAAATGGCGATGTGGTCGATGCTGGGTGCGCGCGGCGTCGACATGCTCGCCTGGGAATCGTTCGGCGAAGGCTGGATCACCGATGTCGCCAAGCAGTTGAAGCTCGCCGATGTCCGCGAGTTCAAGGCGCCCTACGGCGAACTCCCGAACCTGAAGAAGGTCGACACCAAGACCCGCGACGTGGTGTTCACCTGGAACGGCACCACCTCGGGCGTGCGCGTGCCGGACGCCGACTGGATCGACGCGAACCGCGAAGGCCTCACCATCTGCGATGCGACCTCGGCCGCTTTCGCGCAGGCGCTCGACTGGCCGAAGCTCGATGTCGTCACCTTCTCCTGGCAGAAGGTGCTCGGCGGCGAGGCGGCGCACGGCATGCTGATTCTCTCGCCGCGTGCGGTTGCGCGCCTCGAGACCTACAAGCCGGCCTGGCCGCTGCCGAAGATCTTCCGCATGACCAAGGGCGGCAAGCTGATCGAGGGCATCTTCGAGGGCGAGACCATCAACACCCCGTCGATGCTCTGCGTCGAGGACTACATCGACGCGCTCGAATGGGCGCAGAAGGTCGGTGGCCTCGCCGGCCTGATGAAGCGCGCCGACGCCAACACCCGCGCGATCGCCTCCTTCGTGAGGAAGACCGACTGGATCGATTTCCTCGCGGTGAAGCCCAAGACCCGCTCCAACACCTCAGTGTGCCTGAAGTTCACGCATCCGAAGGTGGCGGCGCTCGACGCCGACAAGCAGGCGGCCTTTGCCAAGGGCATCGTCGCGACGCTGGAGAAGGAAGGCGCGGGCCTTGACCTCGGCCATTACCGCGATGCCCCTCCGGGTCTCCGGATCTGGTGCGGCGCCACCGTCCAGACCCGCGACATCAAGGCGCTGATCCCCTGGATCGAATACGCCTTCGCCAAGCAGCTCGCGACGCTCGGCTGATCCTTTCAAGCCCGGCGCGGGATGCGTCGGGCTTTTCCATTTCCCTTTCCGCGATCGGGCCGCGCCTGCGGCCGTCCAGCATGAGGATCGATCCCATGACCAAACCCCGCGTTCTGATTTCCGACGCCCTCTCCCCCGCCGCTGTGCAGATCTTCAAGGATCGCGGCATCGACGTGACCTTCGATGCCTCGCTCGGCAAGGACAAGGAGAAGCTCGCCGCGATGATCGGCGAGTATGACGGTCTTGCCATCCGCTCCGCCACCAAGGCGACCGCCGCCCTGCTCGAAAAGGCGACCAACCTCAAGGTGATCGGCCGCGCCGGCATCGGCGTCGACAACGTCGATATTCCGGCCGCCACCGCCAAGGGCATCATCGTGATGAACACGCCCTTCGGCAATTCGATCACCACCGCCGAGCACGCTATCGCGCTGATGTTCGCGCTCGCCCGTCAGCTCCCGGCGGCCGATGTTTCGACCCAGGCCGGCAAGTGGGAGAAGAACCGCTTCATGGGCGTCGAGCTGGAAGCCAAGACGCTCGGCCTGATCGGCGCCGGCAACATCGGCTCGATCGTGGCCCGCAAGGCAATCGGCGTCGGCATGAAGGTCATCGCCTACGACCCCTATCTCTCGCCGGAGCGCGCCGTGCAGATGGGCGTCGAGAAAGTCGAACTCGACGATCTCCTCCGCCGCGCCGATTTCATCACGCTGCATGTGCCGATGACCGCGCAGACCAAGAACATCCTTTCGAAGAAGGCGCTCGCCCTGACCAAGAAGGGCGTGCGGATCATCAACTGCGCGCGCGGCGGCCTCGTTGACGAAGAGGCCCTGGCCGAGCTTATCAAGTCTGGCCATGTCGCCGGCGCCGCCTTCGACGTGTTCTCGGTGGAACCGGCGGAAGCCAACCCGCTGTTCGGGCTTGAGAACGTGATCTGCACCCCGCATCTCGGTGCCTCGACCTCGGAAGCGCAGGAGAACGTCGCGCTTCAGGTCGCCGAGCAGATGTCGGATTACCTGCTTACGGGCGGTGTGACCAACGCGGTCAACTTCCCCTCGATCAGCGCCGAGGAAGCCCCGCGCCTCAAGCCGTTCGTCGCGCTCGGCGAGAAGCTCGGCGCCTTCCTCGGCCAGCTCACCGAAGCGCCGATCAAGGCGATCCGCATCGTCTACGAGGGCGAAGTCGGCAATCTCAACGTCCGCCCGATCACAGCGGCGGCGCTCGCGGGGGTGCTCCGCCCCTTCCTGCCCGAGATCAACATGGTCAACGCGCCGATGACGGCCAAGGAAAAGGGCATCGAGGTCGATGAGGTCAAGCGCAATGCCGAGGGCGACCACGAGAGCCGGATTTTCATCGGCGTCGTCGCGGAGGACATGACGCGTCACGCCGCCGGCACGGTCTACCAGGACGGCAAGCCGCGCATCATCGAGATCCGCGGCATCAAGATCGACGCCGAATTCGCCCCGCACATGCTCTACATCCGCAACGACGACAAGCCGGGCTTCATCGGCCAGTTCGGTTCGCTCCTCGGCGAGAACGGGCTCAACATCGCGACCTTCAACCTCGGCCGCGACAAGCCGGGCGGCGATGCGATCTGCTTCGTCGCGATCGACGAGCGCGTCAGCGACAAGGTGCTCGACGCAATCCACGCCATCCCGCACGTCAAGCGCGCGCGGCGTCTCGCCTTCTGATCCGCTTCCGAACGGCAGAGAAATTTCAAAGGGCGGCGCTCAGCGTCGCCCTTTTTCCGCGATGGCGATGCCGCCGAGCACCAGCACCATCGAAATGGCGTGATGCCAGCCGAACGGCTCGCCGAGGATGGCGACGGCCAGAACCGCCCCCATTACCGGCACGAGATTGGCGAATAGCCCCGCACGCCCCGGCCCGATCAACTCAACACCGCGCATGAAGAAAATCTGCGCGAGAAAGCTCGGACCGATCGCGACAAACGCGAGGATCGCCATGCCCTTGAGGCCGGGCCATTGCGCCTTGCCGAGCGCCATCTCCACTGCCAAGAACGGGATCGACACCAGCGCCGCTGCAAAGGCCATGCCGGCGAAGAAGGCGAGGCCCGAGATCGCCGGCCGGTTCCGCAGCGCCACCGTGTAACCGGCGTAAAGCCCGCAGGCGATCAGCATCAGAAGGTCGCCGATATTGAGCGCGAGCGAGGCGAGGCGGTCGAGATGGCCGCCGCTCGCCGTCACCACGACCCCCGCGACCGCCAGCGCGATGCCGATGGTCTGGACCCCCGTCACCCGCGTGCCATAGGCGAAATAGGCGCCGATCAGGGTGCAGACGGGGATCGCGCCCTGCAACAGCGTGATGTTCACCGCGCTGGTATAATGCCCGGCGACATACATCATCGCGTTGAAGACCGTGTAGCCGAACGTGCCCATCGCCAGCGCGAACAGCCAGCGCTCGCGCAAGACCGGCCAGGCCTCGCGAACCTTGTCGCGGAGGAAGATCGCAATGAAGGCGATGACGAGAAACCAGCGCCCGGCCGTCAGAACCATCGGCGAGATCTCGCCGACCGCGAGCCGCGCGGCGACGGCATTGCCGCCCCAGAGCAGCATGGTGATCGCCAGCAGAAGATAGGCGTTACCGTAAAATGCCAGAAAGCGGGAAGACATCGGGGAAGCCCGTTGAACAGAGGAAGGGGCGACGCTATCTTCGCCCGATCAATTTCGGAAAGTTACGATGTCTCTGCGCTTCCTGATCGTCGAAGGCAATACCCGCGACACCCGCGAGCTTTATCGCAGCGCGCTCGGCGCAACGCCCGCCGAAAGCTACGGGCGGCTGATGGCCAGTCTCGCCGGGGGCGCGCAGTTCGACATTCTCAATGCCGCGGATGCCGATGGCGCACTGCCCAAGGGGGCCCGCTTCGCCGACTATGACGCGGCGATCCTCACCGGTTCGGCGCTGCACCTCTGGCAGCGCGAACCCGAAACACTGCGCCAGATCGAGGTTTCGCGCGAGATCTTCCGCGCCAATATCCCGTTCATGGGGTCGTGCTGGGGCTTGCAGGTCGCGGCGGTCGCCGCCGGCGGCGATGTCCACAGGAACCCGCGCGGCCGCGAGTTCGGCTTCGCCCGCCGCATCATGCCGAACGCCGCCGGCATGGCCCATCCACTGCTGGAAGGACGCGGCCCGGTCTTCGATGCGCCGTGCACCCATCTCGACGAGGTCGCGCGCCTGCCGGCAGATTCGACCCTGCTCGCCTCGAACGCGGTCTCGCCGGTGCAGGCCGCCGAGATCCGGTACGAGGGCGGCACCTTCTGGGGCGTGCAGTATCACCCGGAATTCAGCTTCTCGACCCTCGCCTACCTGATCGAGCGCAGGACCGCGAACCTGATCGAGGAGGGTTTCCTCGCCAGCGAGGCCCAGGCGCAGACGATGGCCGCCGATCTGCGCCAGCTCGACCGCGAGCCGAATTCGCGGCAGATCGCCTGGCGCCACGGCCTCGACCGCGATGTGACGGATACCGCCGAACGCGTGACGGAATTGCGGAACTTCCTCGAGGCACGGGTCAAGCCGCACGCCATCGCGCGCGCCGCCTGATGGCGCTTGCGGCGCCCAAATTGCGTCGCAACGCCGCCGCAACTTCGCCCGAGCGGGGCTTTTCGCTCCCATCCCGCAAAACCCGATGGGAGAAAACGATGCCAACCGCTGCCGACAAGACCGCCGCCCTCCCCCGCCTTCCCGGCCTGACGAAGCGCCTAGCGCTGCTCGGCGGTGCATCGCTGATCGCGATCGGCAGCGCAACAGCAGCCCAGATCCCGGCGAAATCGGCGATCGGCCAGGTGACGCTCTATCCCGATGCCGCCGTGGTCAGCCGGGAGGTGACACTCGACCTCCCCGCCGGCGAACACGAGGTCCTGCTCGCCGATCTCCCCGCGACGCTCGACCCCGCCTCGCTTCGCGTGCAGGGCACGGCGGAAGCGAAAGTGGTGATCGGTAACGTCGATCTGCGGGTGGAGGCCAATACGCCGGATGCGGGGAAACCCGAGACGCAGCGCAAGCTCAAGGCCCTGCGCGCCGAGCGAGACCGGGTTCAGGACCGGATCGACGCCGCGCAGGGCAAGAAGGCGATGATCCAGCGCATGGCGGAAGCCGCCGAAGGCAAGGACGGCAAGGGCCTGCCGCTCGACGAGTGGAGCCGTGCCTGGGATCTCGTCGGCAAGGGGCTTCAGGGCGTCCACGACGAATTGCGCACGCTCGGCGAGGACATCGTACGGATCGACGCCGAGATCGTCGCGCTCGAAGGCCAGCCGGAATTGCTGCGCGGCCGCCCGCGTGAGGGCGTGCGCGTCGCCGCGATCTCGATCGAGGCCGCTGGGCCGACGAAACTCGCGCTCACCGTCACCTATCGCGTCTCCGGCGCGGCGTGGCGGCCGGTCTATGACGCGCGGCTTGATACCAAAACGCAGGTGCCCGCGCTCGAGATCACCCGCCGCGCGATGATCCGCCAGAACACCGGCGAGGATTGGTCGAATGCCGCGATCACGCTCTCGACGCTCTCCGTCTCGCGCGGCACGGCAGCGCCGAAGCTCTTCGGCCAGAAGATCGCGATCTGGGAGCCACCAGCGCCACGACAGTCCGTGACGGTCGGTCGCGCCGCGCCGATGAGCGCGCCGGCTCCGATGGCGATGGCGGAAGCGAACCGCGACACCACGGATGCGGATTATCTCAGGGCCCGCAAGGTCGCCGAGGAAGCCGGCGCCAGGGTCGAGGCCGGCGCCTACCAGACCGAGTTCATCGTGCCCGGCAAGGTCAGCATCGTGTCTGGCGCTGCGGAAAAGAGCATCCGCCTCGGAGCGGAAAAAGCGGACGCCACGCTGATCGCCCGCACGGCGCCGGTTCTCAACGCGACGGCGTTTCTCGAAGTCTCCTTCAAACAGGGCGGCGAGACCGCGCTGCTGCCGGGCGAAGTGCTGCTGAGCCGCGACGGCGCCTTCATCGGCAAGGGACGCCTGCCGCTCGTCGCGCCCGGCGAAACGGCGAAGCTCGGCTTCGGCTCCGACGAGAAGATCAAGGTCACGCGCGCGCCGGTGAGCAAGATCGAACGGCCACCCGGCCTCCTCGGCTCGACCAAGACCGACGAGACCGTGGTCCGGACCTCCGTCCGCAACCTCCATCCCTTCCCGGTCAAGCTCCAGATCGAGGACCGCGTGCCGGTGAGCGAGGATCAGACCATCACCGTCGAGCGCATGAGCGAGATGACAAAGCCGGATGTCGAGACGCCCGACGAGCGCCGCGGCGTCTTTCTCTGGACGCCGACGCTGAAGCCGGGCGAGGAACGGGCCTTCATCACCGCCTATCGCATCAAATGGCCGGCGGACAAAAAGACGCAAGTGCAGCATCTGCCGAACTGAGCGCATTGGAAAAAGGGCGGTTTTCGCCCGCACCGGCCGGGTTTGGCGCTTTACCCACGCCCCGGCATTGGCTATCCCGATGCTTTAACAGGGGCGCGCCCGGCGCGACCCCGCCAGCAGGATCGGGAAGCTATGGCCAACGTGGTCGTTGTCGGCGCCCAGTGGGGCGACGAAGGTAAGGGCAAGATCGTCGACTGGCTCTCCGAGCAGGCCGATATCGTGGTGCGTTATCAGGGCGGCCATAATGCCGGCCATACGCTCGTGATCGACGGCGTCACCTACAAGCTCAGCCTGCTGCCGTCCGGCATCGTCCGCGGGGGCAAGCTCTCCGTGATCGGCAACGGCGTCGTCGTCGATCCTTTCCATCTCTGCGAGGAGATCGAGCGCCTGCGGACGCAGGGCGTCACCATCACTCCGCATGAACTGAAGCTCGCCGACAACGCGGCGCTGATCCTGCCGCTGCATCGCGAACTCGACGCCTTCCGCGAAGGCTCGAACAGCGGCACCAAGATCGGCACCACCAAGCGCGGCATCGGCCCGGCCTACGAGGACAAGGTCGGCCGCCGCGCGATCCGCGTGCGCGATCTCGCCGAGCCGGAGGCCCTCGGGCCCAAGATCGAGCGCCTGCTCGCCCACCACAACGCGCTTCGCCGCGGCATGGGTCTGGATGAGGTCGAAGCCCCGGCGCTGATGACGCTCTTGAAGGATGTCGCGCCGAAAGTGCTGCCCTACATGGACCGTGTCTGGGAGACGCTCGACCATGCCCGCCGCGAGGGCAAGCGCATCCTGTTCGAGGGCGCGCAGGGCGCGCTGCTCGATGTCGATCACGGCACTTACCCCTACGTCACCTCGTCGAACACCGTGGCGGGGCAGGCCTCGACCGGTTCGGGCCTCGGGCCTGGCGCGATCGGCTTCGTGCTCGGCATCGTCAAGGCCTACACGACCCGCGTCGGCGAAGGCCCGTTCCCGTCCGAACTCTTCGATGCGATCGGCCAGCGCATCGGCGAACGCGGCCGCGAGTTCGGCACCGTCACCGGGCGCGCGCGGCGCTGCGGCTGGTTCGATGCCGTGCTGGTGCGCCAGACGATCAAGACCTCCGGCATCGACGGCATCGCTCTGACCAAGCTCGATATTCTCGACGGCTTCGACGAGATCAAGGTCTGTGTCGGCTACCGCCTCGACGGCCATGTGATCGATTACCTGCCGGCCTCTGAATCGGCGCAGAAGCGGCTCGAACCCGTCTATGAGACGATTCCCGGCTGGAGCGGTTCGACCGCCGGCGCCCGGTCCTGGGCCGATCTTCCGGCCGAGGCGGTGAAATACGTGCGCCGCGTCGAGGAGCTGATCGGCGCGCCGGTCGCGCTGCTCTCGACCAGCCCGGAACGCGACGATACCATTCTGGTCAGGAACCCCTTCGAGGCCTGACGGAGCAATTTCGGGTAAAGTGAGTGGCGGTTTGCGTGACGAAAATGCGACCCAGCTAGGAGCATCATGGCGGACTACTACCCCCTTCTGAGCCGCGCTGTCGCGAGCCTCGCCGATCAGCCGCCGGAAAGCCGCGAGCCGATCTACGCCCGCGCCCGCGATGCGTTGGAGCGCCAGTTGCGCTCGTTCGAACCGCCGCTCGCGGAGGAGTCGATCCGCTCGGAACTCGACGATCTCGGCGCGACGATCCGCCGCATCGAGGACGAACTGGCGCCGAAACCGGAACCCTCCTTGCCCGAAAGCGCCGCCGAGCCGGAGGCCGATGCCGGGTCCCCGGTCGAGACCGCGCCGGACCCGACGGACCGCGACCCCGAAGCCGCGCAGCCCATGATCCGGCCGCGGATGCCGGAAAAGGTCGATAATTCCGGTCGCAAGAAGGTGCTCGCCCTGTTCTCCGGCATCGCACTCGTCGCCATGCTGACGATGGGCCTCGTCGCGCTCTCGCGCCGGGACGTCGCCCCGTCACCCTCCGGACCGCCCGTGGTGAAAGCGCCGGAGACGAGCGGCAACGACCCGTCGAAAACCGAAGGACGGCTCTCCGGCACGCCGGAACCGGCCGGGCGGCCGGCCGAGCCCGCAACCCCGCCGGCGAACCCGCCTGCCACGCCGCCGGCCCAGCCCTCGCAGCCCGCCACGCCGAACGAGGCACCAAAGCCGGCGGCCACGGCCACCGGCCGTGCCTTCATGGTGCTTGAGGCGCAAGGTTCGTCATTGAGCCAGTTCGAAGGCAAGGTCACCTGGACATTCGCGCCGGATCCGGCGCTGAAGGGCGACAAGGCTCTGCGGGCGGCGATCGCCTTCGAGAATGCCGGGCTGAACGTCGATTTCTCGATCGCGCGCAACAAAGATGCGAAGCTCGATGCGTCGCATACCGTCATGGTGATCTTCGAGCCGAAAGGCGGCTTCGGCAATGTCAAGGAGATGAGCACGGTCGAATGGCGCGAGCGCGAAAGCCAGAACGGCGTCTCGCTGGCCGGAATCGTCGTGCCGGTTCAGGACAATGTCTTCATGCTCGGGCTCGACAAGTCGGACGCCGCGCTGAGCCGCAACATGGCCCTGCTCCAGACCCAGAAATGGATGGTGTTCGAACTGCGGCTCGACAGCGGGCGCCGCGGCGCCGTGCTCGTCGAGAAGGGGCTGAACGGCGAGAAGGCTGTCAACGAGGCGCTCGCCGCCTGGAAATGAAAAGGGCGCCCTCGGGCGCCCTTCGGATTTCTTGCCATCCGCCTCTTACGAAGCCCGCGTCTCGATCTCGGCGATCGACCGGCGGACACCGCCCTGCACCTTCTCGAAGGCGCGCGCCTCGATCTGGCGCACGCGCTCGCGGCTGATGTTGAACTCGGCCGAAAGCTCCTCGAGTGTCAGCGGCTCATCCAGCAGGCGGCGCGCCTCGAAGATGCGGCGCTCGCGCGGGTTGAGGATCGCCAGCGCCTTGCCGAGCGCGGCATGGCGGTTCTCGCTCTCCTCGGAACGGGCCAGGATCGCCTCCTGGCTGTCGCTCTCGTCGACGAGCAGATCCTGCCATTCGGCGGTGCCTTCATCGCGCATGGTGACGTTGAGCGAGGCATCGCCGCCAAGGCGACGGTTCATCTCCACGACCTCGTGAGCCTCGACACCGAGCTTGGTGGCGATCTCCGCGACCTGATCGGGCCGCAGGTCGCCCTCGCCCAGCGCGGAAATCTTGCTCTTGGCCTTGCGCAGATTGAAGAACAGCTTCTTCTGGTTGGCGGTGGTGCCCATTTTGACAAGGCTCCACGAGCGCAGGATGTATTCCTGGATCGAGGCCTTAATCCACCAGATCGCGTAGGTCGCGAGGCGGAAACCCTTGTCGGGGTCGAAGCGCTTCACGGCCTGCATCAGGCCGATGTTGCCCTCGGACACGACATCGCCGACCGGCAGGCCATAACCGCGGTAACCCATCGCGATCTTGGCGACGAGGCGCAGATGCGAGGTCACCAGCCGATGCGCGGCCTGCGGATCTTCATATTCCTGATAGCGTTTCGCCAGCATGAACTCCTCGTCCGGCGTCAGGACGGGAAAGCGGCGGATTTCGGCAAGGTAGCGGGACAGTCCCCCCTCACCCGAAATGACGGGCAGCGTGGCAGCAGACATTCATTCCTCCTTCGAACCCCCGTAAGCGGCAGGCCCAATGTCGCGGTGAAACACCCTTCGACGACGTTGTGCTTATACCACAACAGATCCGTGGCGAAATAGGGGCAACGATCACGCCTTGGCGAGGGTCGGGTCACGCTTTCGCGAGCGCCTCTTGCAGCCGGGCAAAATCGGCCGGCGGTTCTGCCGTGAATTCAAGCGGTTCGCCGGAGCGCGGATGCTCAAAGGCCAGCAGTTCCGCATGAAGCGCCTGCCGGTCCATATCCCGCAGGGCGGTCTGTGCCGCTTCCGGCAGGAACTTCTCGCGCGTGCGGAAGCCGCTGCCGTAAAGCGCATCCCCCAGAAGCGGATGGCCGATATGGGAAAGGTGAACGCGGATCTGGTGCGTCCGCCCGGTTTCCAGCCGGCAGGCGATCAGACTCGCGCGGATAGCCCCCTCGTGCGCGAATTCCTCGATCACCTCGTAATGCGTGATGGCGAAGCGGGCCCGCTCGGCTTTCGAGACCACCATCTTCTCCCGATTGGTGCTCGACCGGGCGATCCCGCCCTCGATCGTTCCGCTCCGGCGCGGCAACTGCCCCCAGACGATGGCGAGGTAGCGGCGCTCCAAAGGCCCCGTCCGGCCATGATCGGCGAACTGCTCAGCGAGCCCGCGATGGGCACGATCGTTCTTCGCCACCACCAGCAGGCCTGACGTGTCCTTGTCGAGCCGGTGGACGATGCCGGGGCGCAACACGCCGTTGATGCCTGAAAGGCTGGCCCCGCAATGGTGGATCAGCGCGTTGACCAGCGTCCCGCGCTCATGCCCGTTCGAAGGATGCACCACCATCCCGGCCGGCTTGTTGACGACGATCAGGTCGTCGTCCTCGTAAGCGATGTCGAGCGCGATCGCCTCGCCCGGCGGCGTCGCGGGCTCGGGCGGCGGCAGCGCGATGCGGATCGTTTCGTTTCCCTTGAGCTTGCGTGACGAGACTCGCTCCGTCACCCCGTCGATCCCGACATGCCCTTCGGCGATCAGGGTTTGCATCCGCGCGCGCGAAAATTCCGACAGGCGCTCGGCCAGCACCTTGTCGAGCCGTTTGCCGGCCTCCCCGGCGCCAAGCTGGATGATGAGGCCATCTCCGGCCATCCGCGAAAATTCCTCGTGACCCATGCCGTTTCATTGCCGGGCTTCATTGCAGGCAGACCATGGCAGATAGACCTTGCGATAAGCGCGAAGAATGCCTATAGCAACCGCCTTCCGGCAAATTCGCTCGCGCGGTTCGCCGGTAAAGCGCTCCCATCGTCTAGAGGCCCAGGACACCCGCCTCTCACGTGGGTAACAGGGGTTCGAATCCCCTTGGGAGCGCCAGAATTTTTATACTTCAATGGCTTGGATGGCTGCTATCCAGAGATGCTATCCATGATCCGCAAGGCGCTTCTTGCGGCGGGCCTCGAAGGCAATCACCTTCTCCATTCCCTGAGCCGCTAGGCGAGCCTGAGAGGCTTCCCGGGAATACAGTTCGGCATGGTTGATGTCCTCGTGTCCGAGCACGTCCATCAACTGCCTTGTCGTTGCATCGCTTGCGCCGAGGACGCGCCCCAGCGTCTTCCTCAGGTCATGTAGCGTACAGCCCGGTGCAAGCTTCGCCGATCGGGTCCAGTCGGCCATTCTGCCGGTCAGCGACTTCGCGCTGAACGGCTTGCCATAGAGCGTTACGACGACAGTTTCGCTGCGGCGCTCAGTCGCCGCCAAACATTGCGAACGCGATGGCGTGATCGGAAGAACAAGCGCCTTGCCCGTCTTGCTCTGAGTCAAGCGGAACACATCGTGCCGAATCCCGTCCGGGTCGATCCATGCGCCACGCTGATCCCAACGCAATGTAGCGACATCGGCGCGGCGGTTCCCCAGCCAAAGCGCTATTTCATAGACGAGGCGTGGGGTCTCTCCGGGCTGCCACCGATCTTCAAATTTTGCGTGTTCCTCGTCGGTCCACGGGCGCCACCCCGTGATCCGTTCCGGCCGGTACTTGATCCTGTGAGTCGGATCAGCCTCGATCCATTCCTCATCGAGCGCAGCCTCGATCATTTTTCGGATGACGTTCAGCCTATGTCGAGCCGCGAACGGCCGATCAGCCATGCGGCTCAATATCATCTTCACATGGCGCCGCTTCAAATCGGCGATGGGCACGTCGGCCCAGAAGCCCTCAAGGCTTTCCCGATCAACCCGGTTTCCTCAAGCCCGAAGGCGATGGACAAATACCGCAACCTCGCGGTGATCGCGCTCGAAGTCCAGGTGGCTCATGCAGTAAACTGGCGCAAACCCGACTTTCGGCGGCTATTTCGGGGAGGGCGCAACTGTCACTTTTCGCTCTCTGCAAAGCCCGACCAACCCCTGTTCTCTCAACTTGCTGCCTGCCTGATGCAAAAATTGCATTGGTGATGCGCTTATCCATCTGCTCGTTTTGTTGTGCTTGCTGGCCAGATATCGATTTTCAAGATGCGCAGCGGGCAGTGATCGAATGGCGCCACGGCCTTTCCCGTGGCCCGTATCGAACCGAACGAGACAACCGCTTGCATCGTCAGGCGACAGAAACGGGAGAACAGGACATGAAATTCGCCGGACTCGCAGCCGTGCTGCTCGCTCTGCCTGGATTGGCTTCGGCGCAGGAGCTTTCCGGAACGCTCAAAAAGGTCAAGGAGACCGGCTACATCACGCTCGGTCACCGCGAAAGCTCCGTGCCGTTTTCGTATATTGACAACAATGCCAAGGTCGTCGGCTATGCGATGGAAATCTGCGGCAAAATTGTCGATGCCGTGAAAGCAGACCTCAAGATGGACAAGCTCGACGTGCGGTTTCTGCCTGTCACCTCATCGACGCGCATCCCGCTGATCGCCAACGGCACGATCGATCTCGAGTGCGGCTCCACCACCAACAACGCCGAGCGACAGAAGCAGGTCGCCTATACGAATACTCACTTCCTCACCGCCTCGGCTTTTGTGTCGAAGAAGGCGAAAAACCTGAAGAAGATCGAGGATCTCAAGGGCAAGACGGTCGTTTCGACCGCCGGCACAACCAACATGAAGCAGCTCGTCGAGGCCAATGCCGCGAAGAAGCTCGGCATGACGGTTCTGCCGGCGAAGGACCACGCGGCAGCGTTCCTGCTGGTCGAACTCGATCGGGCCGACGCCTTCGTGATGGACGACATCCTGCTCGCGAGCCTCGTCGCCTCATCGAAGGACCCGGCTGCCTATCAGCTTTCCGACGAAGCCTTCTCTCTGCCGGAACCCTA
>JAVTWI010000378.1:0-4851 GCA_032229845.1 Rhabdaerophilum sp. | reverse complement strand
GGGATCATGCTGCGTAAGGACGATGCGCCATTCAAGGCGCTCGCCGACAAGACCACCGCCGCACTCTACAATAGCCCCGAAGGAGCTGCCCTCTTTAAGAAATGGTTCCAGAGCCCGATCCCGCCGAACGGGATCAACCTCAACGTGCCGCTGAATGCGATGCTCAAGAAGATGCTCGAAAAGCCGAGCGATTCGGCCGATCCTGCCGCCTATTGATCGATCGCGTGGCAAGGGCGCGTGTCTCCCCGCGCGCCCTTGAACCCCAACGAGGCTGGCGATGAACTATAATTGGAACTGGGGAATCTTCTGGGAGATGAACCCGGAAGGCACGGGCACCTATCTCGACATGTTGCTTATGGGACTGCGCTGGACTTTGGCGACAGCGACCCTTGCTGCGGTCATCGCCCTGATCTTCGGTGCGGCGGTCGGCGTGATCCGGACTCTGTCGCTGCGGTGGGCGGTGCTGGCCGGCGATGCCTGGGTCGAGTTCTTCCGCAACATTCCCCTGCTGGTGCAGCTCTTCCTCTGGTATTTCGTGCTGCCCGAATTGCTGCCGAAGGCTGCCGGGCTTTGGCTGAAAACCCTGCCGAACTCGTCATTCTGGACCGGTGCGATCGGCATCGGCCTGTTCATGTCCTCCCGCGTCGCTGAGCAGGTCAAGGCGGGCATCCGCTCGCTGCCGCGCGGCCAAGCGATGGCAGGGACGGCGCTCGGGCTGACGACGGGGCAGACCTATCGCTATGTCATCCTGCCGATGGCGTTCCGAATCATCCTGCCGCCGCTGACATCGGAACTGCTCAATACGGTCAAGAACACTTCCGTCGCGTTGACCATCGGTCTGATGGAACTGACGGCGCGCACCCGAGCCATGCAGGAATACTCGTTCCAGGTTTTCGAAGCTTTCACTGCCGCGACACTGATCTACCTCGTGCTGAACGCGACTCTTACCATCCTGATGCGGCGGCTGGAAAAGACGGTCGCCGTTCCAGGCTATGTTGCGGGGAAATGACGATGCCGCAGTTCGATTTCGACATTATCCTCAAGACGCTGCCCTACCTCTTGCGCGAAGGGATGACCTTCACCCTGACGTTGACCGCCCTCGCTGCGCTGGGCGGGCTGGTGCTCGGCACGCTGCTGGCGCTGATGCGGCTCGCGACCGTACCGGGCCTTGCCGCCTTCGCGACAGCCTATGTCAACCTGATGCGCTCGCTGCCGCTCGTACTGGTGATCTTCTGGTTCTATTTCCTCGTTCCCTACATTGGACAGGTCATCCTGCGGGCTGACCGGCCAGTGGAAGTGGGGGCCTTCGCTTCGGCGCTGATCACTTTCACGATGTTCGAGGCCGCCTATTTCTCGGAGATCATGCGCGCGGGAATCCAGTCCATCCCCAAGGGGCAGCTCTCGGCCGGCTACGCGCTCGGGCTCACCTACCGGCAGGTGATGGGCTACATCGTGGTGCCGCAGGCGCTCCGCAACATGCTGCCCGTCATCCTGACGCAGACGATCGTGCTCTTTCAGGATACCTCGCTCGTCTACGTCATCTCGATCACCGATTTCCTCGGTGCCGCCTCGAAGGTCGCTCAACGCGATGGGCGGTTGATCGAGATGTATCTCTTCGCCGCCCTCGTCTATTTCCTGATCTCGTTCATGGCCTCGCTCCTCGTGAAGCGGCTTCAGGCCCGGACGGCGATCATCCGCTGAGGACCCGCCCATGCCGACGACACAACCTGCGATGATTGAACTCGCCGCCGTCTCGAAGTGGTATACGCCGCAATTCCAGGTACTGAAGGATTGCACTACCAGCGTCTCTAAGGGGGAGGTCGTCGTTGTCTGCGGCCCCTCCGGCTCGGGCAAATCGACGCTGATCAAATGCGTCAACGCACTGGAGCCGTTTCAGGCCGGCACCATCCGCGTCGACGGCGTCAATCTCTCCGACCCCGGCACCGACCTGCCGAAACTGCGCTCGCGGATCGGCATGGTGTTCCAGCATTTCGAGCTGTTCCCGCACCTGCGCATCAAGGAAAATCTATGTCTCGCTCAGGAGAAGGTGCTGGGCCGCAGCCGCGACGAGGCCATGACCAAGGGCATGACCCTGCTCGAAAGGGTCGGCCTCAAGGATCATGCCCTGAAGTACCCGGGCCAGCTTTCCGGCGGGCAGCAGCAGCGCGTAGCGATAGCCCGTGCGCTGGCAATGGACCCGATCGCGATGCTGTTCGACGAGCCGACCTCGGCGCTCGATCCGGAAATGATTACCGAGGTGCTCGACGTCATGGTCGAACTCGCCCGCGAGGGCATGACGATGATGGTGGTGACACACGAAATGGGCTTTGCTCGCAAGGTCGCCCACCGCGTGATCTTCATGGATCATGGCGAGATTATTGAGGACCGCAGCAAGGATGAGTTTTTCGGATCGCCGCGATCCGATCGGGCACAAATGTTCCTTTCTAAAATCCTGTCGCACTGAACCGGCAACAGCAACACCGCTTGCCTGGACAGTCCATCAGAAGATCGAAGGCAAGTAGCGATTCACCTCGGCGCAAACCGCTATCCACGCGGGCCGGAACGTAACGGGAAACGTCTTTTGGATAGCAGCCCGGAACCCTCTGGAATCCTTCGATCTCCATGATCCCCTTGGGAGCGCCAGAATTTTTATACTTCTATGGCATCGATCATTGCCGGCCGCGATCTCGCCGGCCGCGCCTTCCTTCACACTTGCGATTGGAAAGCCGACAACAACTTCGCGACGCTGGAACTGATCCTCACCGCGCCGGTTGTGGTCTTAAGCTGGATCAGCCTGCAGTACTACGGCTCGACGCTGTCCGGCTCGGTTTTTGGCGGCGGCAACAAGCTAATTCATAACGTCGTCGGCGGTATCGGTGCGGTGGAGGGTACGGCGGTACGCTGCGGCCCGGGCTGCCGTTTCAGAGCGTTCACGATGGCGAAAAACCCGCCCATGACGCCTTACGGCTCTCCGTCATGATCGAGGCTCTCACCGAGGCAATTACCGCTGTCCTGCGCAAGAACGAGGGGGTGCGCCAGCTTTTCGACAATGGCCGGCTTCATCTCCTCGCCTTGGATCAGGGACATGTCGTCGCCAGATATCTGCAGAACCTTCGCTGGGAAGAATTCGAGACAGAAACATCACGCCCCCGGTGATCCAATCGCTTGGCCCCTCCCGTAACCATCGGGAGGAGCTGATCGATGACCCGTTATTTCCTTGCCTATTTCGCTGCCGCTATCGTGTTTCTGGCAGCAGATTTCGTCTGGCTGGGTGCCATCGCCAAGGACATGTACCGCGCTCAGATCGGACATCTCCTGGCCGACAATTTCCGTATCGGTCCGGCGGCACTGTTCTACGCCATGTATGTCGGCGGCATTCTTTACTTTGCCGTGACGCCGGCGCTGGTGAGCGGGCAATGGACCGACGCACTGCTGCCAGGCGCGATCCTGGGCCTTCTTGCCTATGGAACCTACGATTTCACCAACTGGGCGGTGATGCGGGATTGGCCTTCCGCGATGACATTCATCGACGTGGCCTGGGGCACTGGCCTGACCTCCGTCGCAGCCGGAGCCGGTGCGGCTGTTGCCGTTCGATTTGGCTAAATCGATGCACATTGCTGTCATCGGTTCCGGGATCAGTGGCCACGGCGCGGCGCTCGCGTTGCATGGGTTCGGTGGTATTTCCGTCACCGTCTACGAGGAACTGCCGCGCACAGGAGGTCACGCCAATACGATCAGTGTCAATTACGGGGGTACGAGGATCGCCGTCGACACCGGCTTCATCGTCTACAATGAGCTGAATTATCCCAATTACACAGCGATGCTCGATTGGGCACAGATCGAGACGATCGCATCGGACATGAGTTTTTCGCTGTCGGTCGACGACGGCGCCTTCGAATGGTGCGGGCGGCATGTTTCCCCGCTCGGAGGCCTGTTTTCGCAGAAGTCGAATGCGTTTGACCCAGGATTTTACCGGTTTCTTCTCGGTATTAGGTCATTCCAGAAGCGTGCGATAGCCGATGCGGAAACAGGCCGTATCGACGACGTTTCGCTGGGCGCCTATCTTGAAAACATCGGTTGTCATCCCCGGGTACGCGACGACTATGTCGTTCCGATGGGTGCGGCGATCTGGTCGATGACCCCGGGCGAGATCCTGGCATTCCCTGCCAAGTCTTTCATGGCGTTCTTCAACAATCACAAACTCCTGCAATGGGACCGCCCGACATGGCGCACCGTTCACGGCGGTTCGCGGATGTATGTGGAGGCTCTGCAGCGCAAGCTTGGACATGAAATTCGGGCAAGCACAGGCGTCTTGATGCTGGAGACGGGAGGCGAAGCGCCGATCATCCGCGATACGTCAGGCAATTCGGACATATTCGATGCGGTCATCGTAGCAACGAGTGCGCCGAGAGCTCTCCAGCTCCTTGCGACGCCCGACCAAGAGACACGCGCGGTTCTCTCGTCTTTCCGCGTCAGTCAAAATCACGTCGTGGTCCACTGCGACCCGGCGTTGATGCCGAAACGAAAGGCTGCCTGGGCTTCCTGGAACCTGCTTCGTCGAACCGGAAGCGACAAGTCCGCAGTTACCTATTGGATGAACCGACTTCAATCCATTCCGGAATCGCACCCTCTTTTCGTCACCCTCAATCCCGACCGTCCCATTCGGGAGGACCTTGTTTTTTCGCACATCGACTATGAGCATCCGGTCTACGACGCTGCAGCAATCGCCGCACAGGACCGATTGCATAGCATACAGGGTCGGAAAGGCGTCTATTTCGCAGGCGCATGGACCGGCTACGGCTTTCACGAGGATGGCCTGTGCTCAGGCTTGGAAGCGGCAAGGCGACTGGA
>JAVTWI010000377.1:0-3698 GCA_032229845.1 Rhabdaerophilum sp. | reverse complement strand
TCGTCAGTCACCGGCTGCACCGAGAGACGCATGCAGGTGACGAGGCTCATCCTGGCAAGCTCCGGGGTTGCCTTGATCTCCTTGAGCGAGATCGGGCGCGGCAACGGCTTCACGGCCGCGAAATCGACCCAGACCCAGGGCTCCCCGGGATTGGCGGTGGGATCGGGATAGGCCTCGCGGATCACCTCGACGATGCCGACAATCTCCAGCCCCTCGTTGGAATGGTAGAAGAAGCCGGTCTCGCCCTTCTTCATCTTCATCATGTTGAGTTTGGCAAGGTGGTTGCGGACACCGTCCCAGTGCGTGCCCTTCGGGCCGGCTTTCACCTGCTGGTCCCACGACCACTTGAACGGTTCGGATTTCACCAGCCAATGCGCCATGTCGTCATTCCCCCTTCAGCGGCCGCGTCATCAGCTCGCGCACCGCGTCCCTGACCTGTAGCTGCCCGTCGAGAACGGCGGCAACGGCCGCGACGATCGGCATCTCGATCTTTCTTTGTAGGGCCATCTCCGCGAGAATCGAGGCAGTGAACGCCCCTTCCGCGAGCTTGCCGCCGGGATTGGCCTCGGCAGGCGCGAGCCCCTGCCCAAGCGCGATGCCGAGCGAATAATTGCGCGACTGCGTGGAACTCGCGGTCAGCACCAGATCACCGAGGCCGGAAAGCCCCATCAGCGTTTCGCCGCGCGCGCCGGCCACCTCGGCGAAACGCCGCAATTCCGCGAAACCGCGCGCGATCATCGCCGCGCGCGCGCTCTCGCCAAGCCCCATGCCGGCGACGATCCCCGCCGCGATCGCCAGCACGTTCTTCGCCGCCCCGCCGATCTCGACTCCGCGCACATCGGAGGTGTGATAGAGCCGCAGGCTCGGCGAAGAGAGTTTCTGCGCCAGCCTTTCGGCTTCCTCCGCATCGCTCATCGCGAGGCTGATCGCGGTGGGAAGGCCGCGCGCGACATCGCTGGCGAAGGACGGGCCGGAAAGGACGCCGAGCCGTCGCTCACCCGACGCGTCTTCAAGCGAATCGCGCAGGATCTCGGTGACGAAATACCCCGTCTTGCGCTCGATGCCCTTGGCCGCCGACAGGATCGCGGACCGGTTCGGAACATGGCTCGCCGCCTGCCCGGCCACCTCCCAGAGTTGCTGGGTCGGGATCGCCATGACGACGATCTCCGCCCGGCAGGCGCGGGCAAGGTCGGCCGTCGGCGCAACGCGCTCATCGAGGTCGATGCCGGGCAGAACCTCGCCGCAGCGCCCGGTCGTTTCCATCGCCGCCATCTTCTGGCGATCGCGCCCCCAGAGCGTGACGTTGCACCCGGCCCGCGCGAAGGCGAGCGCCAACGCCGTGCCCCAGGCCCCTGCTCCGAGAACCGCTACCCCTTCAGCGCCCATCGTCCCCCCGGATCCTCGCCCTTTAAGCCCGCGCGCCCGGCTTCGCGCGCGTTTCATCGAGCGGCCAGCGCGGACGCGCTGCCGCGTCGAGATTGTCGCTGAACCCGCGCCGCAGCCGCTCGATCCCCGCCCAGGCGATCATCGCGCCGTTGTCGGTGCAGAGCTTCGGCGGCGGCACGACGAGCCGCAGCCCGGCCTCGGTTGCCGAACGTTGCAGCGCGTGCCGGATCGCGCGGTTGGCGCCGACACCGCCCGCGACCACCAGCGCCGAGGGCTGACCGATCTCGCGGCGGAAGGCCCGGATCGCCACCCGCGTCCGGTCGATCACGCAATCGACGATCGCCGCCTGGAACGAAGCGCAGAGATCGGCGACATCCTGATCGTTGAGCGGCTGGATCGCCTCGGCCGCAAGCCGTACCGCCGTCTTGAGGCCGGAGAGCGAGAAATCCGGCTCCGGGCGGCCGAACAGCGGGCGCGGCAGCGCGAAACGCTCGGGATCGCCGTCCCGCGCCGCGATCTCGACCGCGGGCCCGCCGGGAAAACCAAGGCTGAGCATCTTCGCGACTTTATCGAAGGCCTCGCCGATCGCATCGTCGATCGTCGTGCCGAGCCGGTGGTAGTCGCCAACATCGCGCACCGCGACCAGCTGGCTGTGCCCGCCGGAAACAAGCAACAGCAGGTAGGGAAACGGCACATTATCGGTGAGGCGCGGGGTCAGCGCATGCGCTTCGAGATGGTTGATGGCGAGCAGCGGCTTGCCGATCCCGAGCGCGATCGCCTTGGCGGTCGTCAACCCCACCAGCACGCCGCCGATCAGCCCCGGCCCGGCTGCGGCGGCGACGCCGTCGAGCGCATCGAACCCGATCCCCGCTTCCACCATCGCATCGAGGACCATGCGGTCGAGGACCTCGACATGCGCACGGGCCGCGATCTCGGGCACCACGCCGCCGAACGGCCGATGTTCCTCGATCTGCGAACGGATGCGGTTGGAAAGGATAGTTCGCGTCCCGTCCGCCTCCAGCCGGACGACGGCCGCCGAGGTCTCGTCGCAGGTGGTTTCCAGACCGAGAACATGCATCATGGCGCGCCGATTACCCCTCGCGGTTCCGCCGGACTTGATTCCGGACAACGATCCCGCCTTGTTGAACATGCCATAGCGCGATAGACGCTTTTCCGAAATGGGGACCGGCGGATTATCCTGACCTGTCCCTGCCTGCGAATTCGAGGCAGAATATGGCAAACGAGCGACCCTTGCTGGCGATCGGCACGCGCGGCAGCCCGCTCGCGCTGGCGCAGGCGCGGATGACGGCGGCGGCGCTGGCCGAAGCCGGTGGCGTTCCGGTCGAGGAGATCGCCATCGAGGTGATCTCGACGACCGGTGACCGCACGCAGGATCGCCCGCTCTCCGAAATCGGCGGCAAGGGCCTGTTCACCAAGGAAATCGACCATGCCCAGCTCGACGGCCGGGTCGATGTCGCGGTGCATTCCTCGAAGGATCTTCCGACCGTTCTGCCGGACGGGCTCGTCATCGCCGGTTTCCTGCCGCGCGAGGATGTGCGCGACGCCCTGATCGCGCCGCGATACCGGACGCTCGACAGTCTTCCGGCCGGTGCGCGCGTCGGCACGGTTTCGCTGCGCCGGCAGGCGCTGGTTCGGCAGCTGCGCCCCGATCTCCAGGTAGAAGCGCTGCGCGGCAACGTCGAGACGCGGCTCAATCGCGCCCGGACCGGCGATTTCGAGGCTGTCATTCTCGCCATGGCGGGCCTGAAGCGGCTCGGCCTCGACGGCGAGGTGACCGAGGCACTCGACCCGATCCGCTTCATCCCGGCGGTGGGTCAGGGCGCGATCGCACTCGTCACCCGCGCGGACGACGCGAAGAGCCGCGATCTGATCGCCCGTTTCGCCCATCACGCGACTGCCGTGGAACTCGCGGCGGAGCGCGCTTTTCTCGCGGTGCTCGATGGTTCCTGCCGCACGCCGATCGGCGGCAACGCCCGTTATGAAAACGGCCGGATTCGCTTCCGCGGCATCGTGCTGACCCCGGATGGCACGGCCGCCCATGCGATCGAAGCCGAAGCGCCCGAAGCCGAGGCCGAAACGCTTGGCGCGGCGCTCGGCCATCAGCTCCGCGAGCGGATGGGGCCGGGTTTTCTCGACGTCAAACCCGGTGCCTGACATGGCGACCCCTCCGGCCCGCGTCCTCGTCACCCGCCATGCACCGGAGGTCGAGGAAACCGCCAGCCGGCTGCGTGATCTCGGGTTCGAACCGGTGATGTCGCCGGTGCGACGCCTGATACCGCTGAACCCGCCTC
>JAVTWI010000376.1:1213-3744 GCA_032229845.1 Rhabdaerophilum sp. | reverse complement strand
GGGATTGATCAGGGGATGATCTCGCCGGTTTCTGGATCGGCGTTGTCTGGGGTGGCCTGGTTTTGCTCCGCCGCGGCGGTGGCGCGCCGGCGGCCAGCGGATTGCCTGAGGCGGTAGCTGTCGCCGTTCATGGCCAGGATGCTGACGTGGTGGGTGAGCCGGTCAAGCAGCGCGCCAGTCAGCCGCTCCGATCCCAGGACCGAGGTCCAGTCCTCGAAGGGCAGGTTCGAGGTGACGATGGTCGAGCCGCGCTCGTAGCGCTGCGAGAAGACCTCGAACAGGAGCTCGGCGCCGGTCGGTGACAGCGGCACATAACCAAGCTCGTCGACGATCAGCAGCTTGACCGCCTGCAACTCGCGCTGGAGCTTGAGCAGGCGCTTCTCGTCGCGGGCCTCGAGGAGCTGATTTACCAGGGAAGCCGCCGTCGCGAAGGCGACAGAGAAGCCCTTCTGGCAAGCGGCCAGCCCGAGCGCGAGAGCGACATGGGTCTTGCCCGTGCCGCTGTTGCCGAGCGCGATGATGTTCTCCCGGCGCAGGATGTAGCCGCAGCGCGCCAGCTCCAGCACGAGCATCTTGTTGAGGCTCGGGATCGCGGTGAAGTCGAAGGTGTCGAAGCTCTTCACCGCCGGGAAGCGCGCCGCCCGGATCCGCCGCTCGACCATGCGCCGTTCCCGGTCGATCAGTTCGAGTTCGACCAGCCGCAGCAGATAGCGGGGATGATCGACGCCGTCCCGGGCGCATTCCCGCGCCACCTTGTCGTATTCGCGCAGCACGGTCGGCAGCTTCAGATGCTTGAGGTGGTGCGCCAGCAGGATCTGCGGCGTTCCCGCGGTGGTCCCCGCCGGCATCGACTCCTTCGCCGCGCCCGTCATGCTGCCGCTCCTGGCAGGAGCACGGCATAATCGGCGGCCGAGGTCGTCTTCACCGACGTCTTCGGCAAGTGCGGATAGGCCGCCAGGTCGAGGCGGGCCGGGCGCCGTTCCAGACGCGCCAGCGCGATCAGCTTCACCGCGTCGAAGCCGATCGCACCGAGCCGGATTGCCTCGCCGACGGCCAAGCTCACGACCTCGCGCGGAAGGGCTTCCATCAGCCGCAGCACCTGGATGAACTCGCGCTTGCCGCGATTGCCCATTCGCGCCTCCAGCAGATGGCGAAGGTGCTGGAAGGTCTCGGGCAGGTCCCAGCCCTGGAGCGCCGCCGCCTGGTCGAGCGCGTTCGGCTTGACCTCGATCAGCGCCAGATAGTGCAGCGGATCGGCGACGAACACGCCGGTCCCGTAGCTGCGCGGATGCCGGGCGATCTCCTCGCCCCTGCACAGGACCACGACCTCCTCGACGAAGCCCTTCACCATCACGTCCTGGAAGCCATAGGCCGTCGGCACCGAGTAGTCGTTGGAGCGATAACGGACCAGCGCCGTCGATGAGACCCGCCCGCCACGCTTCTCGCACGGCTCCAGCGGCACCGCCGGCAAGGGGCGCAGGGCCTCACAATCGGCAGCGAGACGGTCGCCGATCATCTGCGCGTGACGACCGGCGCGCTCGTCCTGCCGCCGGCGGCAACGCTCGGCCAACATCGCGTTCAGCTCGGCCAAGCTCGCCGCCACCGGGATCGGCGTCATGAAGTTCGAGCGGGCATACTTCACCAGCCCCTCGACCTTGCCCTTGTCGTTGCCCTTGCCCGGGCGGCCGAACCGATCCCGGAACAGATAGTGGCTCACCAGCTCGGTGAACGCCCGTGTCCGCTCGCGCCGGCCATCGCCGCAGATCTTCGCCACCGCGATGCGCGTGTTGTCATAGAGCACCGACAGCGGGACGCCGCCAAAGAAGCCGAAGGCCGAGACGTGCCCGTCCAGGAACGCCTCCGTCGTCTCGCGCGGATAGGCCTTCACGAAGCAGGCGTCCGACTGCGGCAGGTCCAGGCAGAAGAAGTGAATCTTCTGCCGCACCCCGCCGATCACCGCGATCGCCTCGCCGAAGTCCACCTGAGCGTGACCAGGCGGATGCGCCAGCGGCACGAAGGTCTCCCGGCCCCGCGCCCGGCAGAGCCGCACATGGTCCTTCACCACCGTGTAGCCGCCGGCAAAGCCGTGCTCGTCACGAAGGCGCTCGAAGATCCGCTTCGCCGTATGACGCTGCTTCACCGGTGACGTCCGATCCGCCTCCAGGATCGCATCGATCACCGGCAGAAGCGGACCCAGCTTCGGCTTCTCGACCGGCTTCGTGCGCGTGTAGCCCGGCGGCAGCGAGAACCGGCACATCTTCGCAACCGTCTCGCGGCTCAGCCCGAACACGCGAGCCGCTTCCCGCCGGCTCTTCTCCTGGTTGAAAACGAAATCGCGAACCGCCGCGTAAATCTCCACAGCGAACATCCCCGCCAACCCCGAAAGGGGTCAGCCTATCCAATGGCCGACTTTTACGCCGCCCGCGCCGGCACAAACGCAGGCGCTCCACTGGATGGTTTTCTCACCGCCGTGCACACTACTCGCTCATCTGGTCTCGCCCGACCCGCCGCGCGGACTGAACCACCGAGCA
>JAVTWI010000376.1:0-1203 GCA_032229845.1 Rhabdaerophilum sp. | reverse complement strand
GTTTCGACGTCGCCCAAACTCACGCCACGATTGGCTAGCTGCAGTCGATCGAGCACTCGGCGGGCGCCCTCGAAGCCACTCTTCAGGCCGAAGGCCAACATCCCAGATCCGCCAGACATCTGTTTTTTGGCTATCTCGTAACCGGCAGTTGCTTCGAGGAAGGGATAGTTCACCCACGGCACGGCTCGGTGGTCTGCGAGCTTGCGGGAAACGCTCAATGCGGTTTGGCTATGGCGCTCCATGCGCAGCGGCAGGGTCTTGAGCCCACGAAGGATGAATGCCGCCGCCATTGGGGAGAGCGTCGCCCCGGTTAGATACCGAAGGCCGTGGCTATGAAGATGCGAAATTGTTTCCTGGTCGCTCAGCAGAACGCCGCCCAGCACGTCTCCGTGTCCATTGATATACTTGGTCATGGAATGCAGCACGATGTGCGCGCCATGCTCCAAGGGCCGCTGCAACGCAGGCGAGGCGAAGGTGCTGTCGACGGCTACCTTTGCTCCAACCTTGGCCGCCTTCGCGGAGATGGCAGCGATGTCCAATATTTCCGAAAGCGGGTTCACCGGGGTCTCGAAGTAGACAAGCTTCGTCTTCGCACTGAGAACCGCGTCAAGGTTGTCCGGATTGGTCATGTCGACCGGAATCACTTTGATGCCAAAACGAGGGATGCCGTCCCGAGTCAGTGCCGCTGTATTGGAATACAGTGTCCGATGAACCACGATCTCATCGCCTTGGGACAGCAGTCCCAGCATGAGCGTGCCTGCCGCGGCCATGCCTGTCGCCAATGCCAATGCTGCTTCCGCGCCTTCCAAATTGGCTAGGCGGGTCTCCAGAATCTCTGTCGTCGGATTGTGCTCTCGGGCATAGAGTTTGCCGCCGAGGGAAGCCGCCGCATCCATCGCCTCCATGCTCTCGAACCCATAGGTCGAAGTGAAGAAAACGGGAGGAGCTACCGCGCCCTCGAAACGCGAAGAATCGTAGCCGTGGTGTATCGCGCGGGTCGCGAAGCCTCCCACATGCTCATTGGATCCAGCACCATGCTTCGAACTCGACATGACAATTCTCCAGTAGATGAGCAGCTCTGAGAGGCTTAGAGGTCCAGAACAATCTGTCCCTTGGCCCGTGAGACACAGGGAATGAAGCGCTTCGTTCGGGCTTCTGGGCTGAGGACGGCGTCTCTGTGGATCGGTTCGCCGCTTACGAAAC
>JAVTWI010000375.1:0-22567 GCA_032229845.1 Rhabdaerophilum sp. | reverse complement strand
GCACGCGAGATCGCGACGGATGTCGACCCCGGCGCGATCGGTGTCGCCGCCGACCATCTGCGCGATGCCATCGCGCGGTTCGCCGTGCACGACATCGAGGCGGCCTATGCCGACTTCTCGAAGGAAACGACCTTCAGCCCGGACGGCGCGAGCGCCGGCCGACGGGCTCTCCGCTCGCAGCTTCTGCGTTATCTCATCGCGGCGAACCCGGAGAACGGCGCGAAAACGGCATTCCGGCAATTCCGGACAGCGCACAATATGACCGACCGGATCGGCGCGCTCTCGGCCCTGCTCCCGTACGAAACGGCCGAGCGCGAGCAGGCGCTGGCCATGTTCTATACCCGCTATCAGGGCGAGCACCTCATTCTCGACATGTGGTTCGCGCTTCAGGCCCGCATCGGCGGCGAGACCGCGCCGGCGCACGTGAGGGCGCTCACCGCGCACCCGCAGTTCACGCTCGCCAACCCCAACCGCGCGCGCGCGCTGATCGCGACCTTCGCCAACGCCAATCCGCGCGGTTTCCACGCGGCGGACGGCGCGGGTTACCGGCTCGTCGCCGACCTCATCGGCGAGATCGATTCCCGCAATCCGCAGATCGCCGCCCGCCTCGCAACAGCGTTCCGGAGCTGGAAAGGGCTGGAAGCGGGGCGCCGTGCGCAGGCGGAGGCCGCCTTGCGCGCTCTGGCCGCTAAGGCCGAACGCTCGCGCGACCTCGGCGATATCCTGGAACGAACGCTCTCCTGAGTTGAGCCTGCACGCCGAGACTCGCGCTTCGTGCACGGCGAATACACAGGGCGCCATGCAAGAAGCCGTTTGCATGTTCCGCAAAATAGAATCAAATGAGAACAAAAAGAGATCACAATGAATCCGTAACAAGACCAGAGAAATCGCGCCGTGCGAAGCGCGGGTCTTGCCATCGGCAAAGGTGAATCAAACGTAAAAAAGGGTCTTGCCAGCCGGATTCACCTCGATTCAACTAGGGGTGATTCGGAGCGATGCGGCACATTCTCCGAATCCGTCTTGGGGGAATTTCGAGGGGGCAATCATGGTGCGAGCATTCGCGGCCAGCGCTATTTTTTTGCGCGAGGAGACGCCCGACCCCACCCCGGTACTGTCGAGCCCCGGCGCATTCCGCTTCACCTCGCATCGCCTTGACCGGACCGTCATCGCGCTCGTTCTGATCTTCCTGACGGTTGCGGCTGCGAGCCTCGCGGTTCAAGTGACCTCGTCGCGCGAGGATCAACTGGCCGCGGCCGAGGCCAACCTGCAGCTTGCTCTCGATCTCGCCGCCGCGAAGCTCGCCGCCCAATCGCAGGACGGCGCGGCCCCTGCGGCCCTGCCCCGGCTCTCGAACGAATCCGTCCAGCCCGGCCGCCGGTTCCTGCTGCTCGACCGCGAAGCGAACGTCATCGCCGGCCATGTCGTGGCGGAAGACCTCAATCGCAAGGCGCGCTGGCTTTTCGGCGAACCCAATACCTTCGACATCGCCATCGGCAGCCGGGCCGTTGCCCGGATACCGCTGCGCGACGGCCAACTTGCCAGCGTGGCCTTCTCCCGGATCGATCTCGGTGAAAGGTTGATTCTCGCCTACCAGCCCATCAACGACGAGCTGCACCTCTGGTGGAGACACACCAGCGCCACCACGGCCATCCTGCTCAGCTTCGGCGCCGTGACGCTCGCCTTCGCGCTGGTCTTTTACGTCCAGCGCCAGCGGGCCTGCCAGGCCGGCGCGAGCGCGAACCGGATGAGCACGCTCGCCGAACTGGCACTCTCCCATAGCCAGTGCGGACTCTGGGACTGGAAGACCTCGGCCGATTCCATTTTCTGGTCGGATTCGATGCACCACCTCCTGGGATGCCAGGCCCATGGCGGGAAGGATTGCGCCGTGATCTCGGCCCGTCTGCACCCCGACGACGCCGGCCTGCTGGACAAGATCCGCATGTCCATCGCCGCCGGCGAGCGGGAGTTCGGCAACACCTTCCGGATGCGCGACGAACTCGGCAACTGGCGCTGGCTGCGGATGCGCGCCATCGCAGTGGATACCGCGCGGACCGAAAGCGCACGCCTGCTCGGCATCGTCATGGATGTGACGCAGGAGCGCGCGCTGGAGGAGGAGAGCCGCCGCGCCGACACCCGCCTGCGCGACGCGATCGAATCCCTTTCCGAGGCCTTCGTTCTCTGGGACGAGAACAACCGTCTCGTGCTCTGCAACTCGAAATACCAGACCTTCCACGGTCTGCCGCCCGAACTCGTCCAGCGCGGCACGCCCTATACGGTGCTGATGGCTACCGCCGAAGCGCCGCGCGTCCAGATCGAAATCGACCACGGCCTCCAGCCGGAAACCGGCGCACGGACCTACGAGGCGCAGCTCCATGATGGCCGCTGGTTGCTGATCAACGAGCGGCCGACACGGGACGGCGGCTATGTCTCGGTGGGCACCGACATCACAACCCGGAAAGCCCAGGAAGCCCGCCTGATCGAAAAGGAGCGGCGGCTCCAGATCACGATCAACGATCTCGGCAACTCGCGGGAAGCGTTCCGCCGCCAGGCTGCGCAGCTTGCCGAACTCGCGGACCGCTATCTCGAGCAGAAGGCCGAGGCGATTTCCGCCAACCGGATGAAGGCGGAATTCCTCGCCAACATGAACCACGAGATCCGCACGCCGCTCAACCATATCATCGGCTTCGCCGAAATGATCGAAAGGGAAGTCTACGGCCCCTGCGGCTCCGAGCGCTACATCGAGTACGCCCGCCACATCGGCGAGAGCGGCTCTTCGCTGATGGCCATCATCTCGGACATCCTCGACATCGCCCGTATCGAAGCCGGCCGCGTGACCCTCGAGCGGGAGGACGTGCCGCTGGGCACGCTGCTCGAAACCGCGACCGAGCAGGTGCAGGAAGCCGCCCGCCAGAAGGATATCCAGCTCGAAATCGACCCAAGCTCCTCGGAACCGGCCGGGCTGCGCCCGATCTTCGTCGATCCCAACGCGATCCGTCAGGCGCTGGGGCATCTGCTGCGCAACAGCATCCGCCTGTCCCCGCTCGGCGGCCGCGTTTCCGTCCGGGCGCGGGCCTGCGGCGACCATGTCAACATCTTCATCGCCGACCGGGGCTGTTCGCTCTCCGCCGGCGAGATCGGCACGATGGCGAACCCGTTCGGCCATATCGACCGGATGCTGGAGGACGGCTGCAAGGGGTCCGGGCTCAGCCTGCCGATCGCCAAGGCCCTGATCGAACTCCATGGCGGCACGATCCGCATGCGGTCATCGGGCGATCTCGGCGCGCTGATCATGATCCACCTGCCCGTCAAGGCGAACCCAATCCAGCTCGACCTGCCGATGAACGGCTGAAAGGTTCAGCCGGCGCGCACCTTGCCGACGAACTTCTCGAAGACGGCTCGCGCCGCGCCTTGGACAGCCTTGAGTTCGGCGACCAGCACATTGAAATCCGGGTAGTCGAGCAGACCGGCCAGCCGCCGCTTGAAGACAGCGCTCGCCGAAGCATCGTCATAGGCCTCGGGCAGGCACAGCCGCGTCACCTGCGCGAAGGCCGACTGGAGCCGCCAGGCCGATAGCAGCGTCTCGGCCTCTTCCGCGCCGATCAGACTCCGGCGCGCGCCCTCCTTGATCGCCCCGCCAGTACCCCGGCCACACAGATCCGGGTTTTCCAGCGTGAGGACCTGCGCCACGAACTCGCAATCGACGAGACCGCCCGGCCAATCCTTGACGTCGAACATATCACGCCCCGGTTTCGACTGCGCCATCAGGCCGCGCATCTGGGCGGCCTCCTTGCGCGGCGACTTGCGGACAGACACCTGCGCAAGGACATCGGTGGCCACCGCCTGCCACTCGCGCGCGAGATCGGCGTCGCCGGCGAGCGGGCGAGCACGGCTCAGCGCCATGTGCTCCCAGGTCTCGGCTTCGGTGAGCTGATAGTCGCGGAAGCCAGCGATCGAGGTCGCGACCGTGCCCTTGCGGCCCGAGGGACGGAGCCGGAGGTCGATCTCGTAAAGCGTGCCCGAACGCATCGGCGCCGAGAGCGCCGAAACGAGCCGCTGGGTGAGTTTCGCGAAATATTCCGCCGGCATCAGCGACCGGCGCCCGTCCGATACCTCGTCCGGCGGCGCCTTGTAGATGACGACCAGATCGAGGTCGGAATTCGCGGTCATCTCGCGCGAGCCGGCCTTGCCGTAGCCGACGAGGATCATCGAGGCGCCGGGGATTTCGCCATACGTCAGCGCGAATTCCTGCCGCGTTCGCGCTAGAACGATATCGAGGAATATCTCCGCGACCGCCGTGTGCGCCGCGCCGATATCGGAGAGCGGCAAGACACGCGAAAGCACGCGGGTGCCAAGCAGGAAGCGTTCCGCACGGCCCAGTTCGCGGACGCGGTCGAGAAAGCTCTCGAAATCGCTCTCGCGCGCGAGACGCGGGGCGATGCGCTCGCGCGCCGCCGCCATCGTCAGGCCCGAGACGAATTCCGGGTCGACGAGCACGTCGAGCACATGCGGTGCGAGCGCCACGATCTGCGACAGGCGCGGCGCAGTGCCGAGGATTTCCGCGAACAGCCGACGCAGTTCGTCGTTGTTCTTGAGAATCGAGAACAGCTCGACCGCCGCCGGCATATGCTGGAGCGCGTTGTCGAATGATATGAGCGCGCCATCCGGATCGGAGGAATTGCCGAAAGCTTCGAGCAAGCCCGGCACCAATTCGGTGACGATCTCGCGCGCCCGCGGCGTCGTGATCGCCGGGCGGCGGCCGAAATGCCAGCCGCGCACGGTTTCCGCCACCATTTCCGGCCGCCGGAACCCCATCCGGCGCAAGGTGTTGAGCGTTTCGGGATCGTCCTCGACACCGGTGAAGACGAGGCTGCCAACCTCGGAAGCGAGCCCCGGCACGGTCTCGAACAGCCGCGCGTAATGGCGTTCGACGATGCGCATCTGCTTGACGAGCGCTTTTTCGAGCCCGGCGCGGGTATAGCCGGCGAAGGCCGCAAGCGCGGTCAGCTCGTCCTCGTTCTTCGGCAGCTTCTGCGTCTGCTCGTCATGGACCATCTGCACGCGATGTTCGAGATCGCGCAGGAAGCGGTAGGCAATGGAGAGTTCCTTCGCCGCTTCGGGCGTCACCCAGCCTTCGGCCGAAAGCGCCTGAAGCATATCGAGCGTGCGCGCGCCGCGCAGGACCAGTCGGCGACCGCCGTAAACGAGCTGCTGGGTCTGGACGAAGAACTCGATCTCGCGGATGCCGCCACGTCCGACCTTGAGGTCATGCCCCGGCACGGCGATCTGATCGTGGCCGCGCACGGCGTAGATCTGGCGCTTCATGGCGTGAATATCGGCGATGGCGGCGTAATCGAAGTATTTCCGCCAGATAAAGGGTTCCAGTTCCTTGAGAAAGGCCTGCCCGGCGGCGATGTCCCCGGCAATCGGCCGGGCCTTGATCATCGCCGCGCGTTCCCAGTTCTGGCCGACGCTCTCGTAATAGCCGAGCGCCGCGTGATCTGGCATCGCGATCGGCGTCAGACCCGGATCGGGGCGGAGACGGAGATCGACCCGCTCGACGTAGCCATCCACCGTGCGCTCGTTGAGCAGCTTGACGATGCCCTTGACCAGCGAAATCGCCAGTTTCTGGGGATCGCGCGCCGAGGCGATGCCCGGCCGGTCGGGATCGTAGAAAATTGTGAGGTCGATATCCGAGGAGTAGTTCAGTTCGCGCGCGCCGTGCTTGCCGAGCGCCAGCACAAACAGCCCGAGGTCGCGCTCCGGCTCGGCCGCATCCGGCACGGTGATGTCACCATCCCGCACGGCGGCGTCGAGGCCGAAGCGGAGCGCGGCCTGCACGGCCGCGTCGGCGAAATCCGAGATCGCCTCGGTAACGGCGACGGTATCGAATACGCCGCCGAGATCGGCCATCGCCACCAGCAGCGCGGTGCGGGCCCGGTTGTGGCGAAGGGTGCGGGAGATGACGTCGAAATCCGGTTGCGCCGCGGCGGCGCGGGTCTCGGCAAGGATGCGCGCCAGCGTCTCTTCGACAGGTGCCTCAAGAAACCCCGGCAGCCATTCCGGCCAACGGGTGATGATGCGGCGCAGATAAGGCGACCCTTCGGCGATCCCGGCCAGCAGCACGCCGACCGCCGGGTGGGTTGCAACGAGGGGAGCAACGGACGCGCCCTCCTCGCTCTCAAGGAACTCGGCGAGCCATTTCTTCCCCGTCTTGCCGGAACGGATCACCGGGCGGAGCAGTTCGGCAAGTGCGGGCATCGGGCAGGCAACCTAGGGAGACGGAACGATCTCCGGATCATTCACGACCGGGGCCGGCAAGACAAGGACGACGCGCAACCCCGGCGCATTGTCCTCAAGGCGCAACGTGCCACCGTGCAGCCTTGCCACCGCGTTGACGAGGCTCAGCCCCAGCCCGAAACCCGGCTTGGCGCGGCTGCGGTCGAGCCGGACGAAACGCTCCAGCACCCGCTCGCGTTCCTCCTCCGGGATGCCGGGCCCGCGGTCGGCCACCGAAAGTTCGATCTGTCCGTCTTTCCGGCGCACGCGCAACTCGATCTCGCCGGTCCGACCACTTTCGTCAGGGGGAGAACCGTATTTCAGCGCGTTCTCAACGAGGTTGGACAGCGCCTGCCCGATCAGTGCCCGGTTCGCCCTGAGCTTCAGCCCCGGCTCGATGTCGGAACGCAGCGGCATCCCTGCTTCTTCCGCCAGCGGCTCGTAGAGCTCGGCGATGCCGCCCGCCAGTTCATCGAGCGCGACATCCTGAAGCGAGGTCGAGAGATTGCCGGTCTCCGCACGCGCGATCATCAGCAGCGCATCGAAAATGCGGATCAACTGGTCCGATTCCTCGATCGCACGTTCGAGCCCGTGGCGGCTTTCCTCCAGCGACTGCGCACAGCGCAGGCTTTCCTCGGCGCCGTTGCGCAGGCGCGTCAGCGGCGTACGGAGATCGTGCGCAACGTTGTCTGAAAGTTCGCGCAGGCCCGCCATCAACTCGCCCATCCGGTCGAGCATCTGGTTGAGATGGATGGCGAGCCGGTCGAATTCGTCGTCGGTGTTGGTGACGGGGAGGCGTTCGGCGAGGTTACCGTCCATAATGCGCGCGGTCGCGCCGGCGATCCCGTCGACGCGCGAGAGAACGCGGCGCGTGACGAACCAGGCGCCGAACCCGCCGAGCAACAGCACCATCAGCAGAGACCAGCCGCGCGCGCGCCGGATGGCCTCTTCGAGCCGCGCCCGCTCCTCGAGATCACGTCCGACGAAGAGGCGCAGGTTTCCCGGCAGCACGAAGACGCGCAGCTTGGCGAGGCGATGCACTTCCTCGGTTTCGTCCGGCCAGTTGAAGGGAAGTTCCACCCAACCCGGCTTCTGATCGAGCGCGGGAACGCGCAGGATCGCATTGCCGGTGATCGAATCGCCCCGCGGATCGACAAGCAGGTAGAGGAAGGAGCCGCTCTGCCGGCCGCGCCG
The DNA here is from genome assembly GCA_032229845.1 of Rhabdaerophilum sp. Taxonomy (GTDB): domain Bacteria; phylum Pseudomonadota; class Alphaproteobacteria; order Rhizobiales; family Beijerinckiaceae; genus Rhabdaerophilum. The sequence goes on along the minus strand of JAVTWI010000375.1, from coordinate 15,097 downwards.
CTCCATCGTCATGATCAACTGGCGCACCCCGCCGAGGCGATATTGCTCGGCGAGGCCGTTGATTTCGGTCTCGATGGTTTCGGTGATCTGCGCATCGAGCAGGCGGCGCGTGTTCCAGGCGAGGTAGCCGAGCACGAAGACCGCGAAAAACACGAAAATCAGCAGATAGACCGCCGACAGCCGGAAGGCCGAGGTGCGGAAGATCCGCCCCGCCGCCTGCCGCATGCCGGGCCGTTCAGCGCTCATTGTCCCGGATCATGTATCCCGCGCCGCGCACGGTGTGCAGAAGCGCCGGCCCCTGCCCGCGCTCGATCTTGCCGCGCAGCCGCGAGATATGCACGTCGATCACGTTGGTCTGCGGGTCGAAATGATAATCCCAGACATTCTCGAGCAGCATCGTCCGGGTCACGACCTGCCCGGCGTGCCGCATCAGGTATTCGAGCAGGCGGAATTCGCGCGGCTGCAGCAGGATTTCCTCGCCGCTACGCGTTACGCGGTGGGCGAGGCGGTCGAGTTCGAGATCGCCGACGCGATAGGTGAGCTGCGCGCTCTGCGGGTTCTGGCGACGGGCGAGCGCCTCGACGCGAGCGAGGCATTCGGTGAAGGCGTAGGGCTTGGTGAGGTAATCGTCGCCACCGGCGCGCAAACCGAGCACGCGATCGTCAACCTGCCCGAGCGCGGAGAGGATCAGCACCGGCGTCGTGCGTTTCTCGGCCCGCAGGGCCATGATGAGCGAAAGCCCGTCGCGCTTGGGCAGCATCCGGTCGATGACCAGCACGTCGTAACTGCCGGAAAGCGCCATTTCGAGACCCTGCTCGCCATCGACGGCATGGTCGGCGACGTGGCCGGCCTCGGTCAGGGCGCGGGCGAGATAGCGGCCGGCCTCGACATCGTCTTCAACTACAAGGATTTTCATGCGGGAAGCCGGGGGTCTGTCCTTTTCGAGGGAACCAGATCGCCATCGGTTTGATGCGGCGTCAAGCCGGGAGGCGGTCTCGCGGGACAAATCCGGAGCGGGGGGCGACGGGGGTATGCCGGAACCTCATCCCGCGAGACACAATCCATTTGTAGCGGCAAGCCCGTGTCCCGAACCTGACAGGGACATGACAATTTCGTAAGGTTCAGGAACCGGCCGGCTTTGGCGGGTCCTGGTGCAGCAGGCGTTCGAGTTCCGCCTGCTCCTCGGCCGAAAGCGGCGCGGCGGCCGGAGTTTCGCTTTCCTCGGCCCGGCGGCGACCGAACAGGCGGAAAGCCGCGAAGCCACCTACCAACAGAGCTGCGAGCGGCAAGCCCCAGAGGACGAGGTTGCGGGCGCTCAGGGTGGGCTTCAGCAGCACGAACTCGCCATAGCGCGCGACAAGGAAATCCTGCACGGCCTGATCGCTGTCGCCAGCCTTGAGGCGCTCGCGCACGAGCAGCCGCAGGTCCCGCGCCAGGCTCGCATCGGAATCATCGATGGACTGGTTCTGGCAGACGAGGCATCGGATGCCGCCGGAAATCGCCCGTGCCCGCGCCTCAAGCGCGGGATCGGCAAGCTGCTCCTCCGGCTTCACCGCGAAGGCGGGGCCAAGGCACATCCGCAGCGCGCGCGCGGCCTGTTTTGCCGCCAGCGGCCCTACCCCGGGGGGCGGCCCGCACCCGCGCCGCGCCCCCGGCGCGGCGCGCCGACCCGCAGGCGGCGGTCGGAGAGCGAGAGCAACCCGCCGAACGCCATCAGCACTGGGCCGAGCCAGATCAGCAGGACATAGGGCTTGTAATAGGCGCGGAGATCGACGCGTTCGCCCCCGGAGGTTTCGCCGATGGCGAGATAAACCTCGCTGAACCCCTCGCGATAGCGCGCAACCTCGGACGTCGGCATCTGCCGCCCGACGTAGACGCGCTTGGCGGGATTGAGTTCGGCGATCGGCGCGCCCGCGCCATCGCGCAGGGTGAAGCGGGCGACGAGCGCGTTATAGTTCGGGCCGGTCTGTGTTGTAAGACCGTTGAGCGTCAGCGAGTGATGGGCGAGCTGGAAGGTCTCGCCTGCCTTGACCGAGATGATCTTTTCCTTCTCGAACGCCGTCGCGCTGATGCCGAGCACCATCAGGCCTGCGCCGGCATGGGCGAGAACCATCGCCACGTTCGCACGCGGGATCGCCAGCAGGCGCGGCATGAACCGACCCCAGCCGCCGCGCGCGGCGCGATCGAGGAGGTCGTCGAACGCGCCGAAAATGAGGAAAAACCCGAGGCCGATGCCGGCCAGCGCCATCACCGGTCCGCCCGACACTGCGAAGGAAACGGCGGCCGCGCCAACCACGGCCAGCGCCAGCACCCACCAGAGCCGGCTCATCGCCCCGGCGAAATCGCCGCGTTTCCACGCGAGCTTCTGCCCGACAGGAATTGCGAGAAACAGCGGGATCATCAGCGGCACGGCGGTGAGATCGAAGAACGGCGCACCGACCGATATCTTCGCGCCGGTCAGCGCCTCGAGCAGCAGCGGATAGAGCGTGCCGACGAAAACCGCGAGCGCCGCCACCGAGAGGAACAGGTTGTTGAACACCAACGCCCCCTCCCGGCTCACGGGCGAGAACAACGAGCCCGCGCGCATCGCATTGGCGCGGAGCGCGAACAGCGTGAAGCTGCCGCCGATGAACACAATCAGGATGAAGAGGATGAAAAGCCCGCGTTCGGGATCGACGGCGAAGGCATGCACCGAGGTCAGAACGCCGGAGCGCACGAGGAAGGTACCGAGCAACGAGAGCGAAAAGGTGATGACCGCGAGCAGGATCGTCCATATCTTTAGCGCTTCGCGCTTTTCCATCACGATCGCGGAATGGAGCAGCGCTGTGCCGGTGAGCCAGGGCATCAGCGAGGCATTCTCCACCGGGTCCCAGAACCAGAAGCCGCCCCAGCCAAGCTCGTAGTAGGCCCAGTAGGAGCCCATGGCGATGCCGAGCGTCAGCGCGATCCAGGCAACCAGTGTCCACGGCCGCACCATCCGCGCGAAGGCCGCGTCAACCCGACCGAGGATCAGCGCCGCCGCGGCGAACGAGAATACGATCGAAAAGCCGACATAGCCGAGATACAGCAGCGGCGGATGCACCGCGAGGCCCGGGTCCTGCAGGACCGGGTTCAGGTCCCTCCCCTCGAACGGCGGGTTGGCGAGGCGCAGGAACGGGTTTGAGGTGAAGATCAGGAAAGCCATGAACGCCGCCGCGATCATGGATTGGACCGCCAGCGTCACGCCCAGCATGTCATCCGGCAGGCGGCGGGAGAACAGCGCCACCGCGGCGCCAAACAGCGCGAGGATCAGCACCCAGAGCAGCATCGAGCCCTCGTGGTTGCCCCAGACGCCGCTCCATTTGTAGATGAACGGCTTCAGCGTGTGCGAATTCTGGAACACGTTGGCGACGGAAAAATCCGAGGTCAGGTAGGCCTGCGTCAGGCTGGCGAAGGCGAGCGCGACGAGCGCGAACTGCAACAGCGCGGCGCGTGGCGCGAGACGGACGAGAACGCCATCGTGCCGCAGCGCGCCCCAGACCGGAACACAAGCCTGAAAGACGGCCACTGCAAAGGCCAGAATGAGGGCGAAATGCCCGATCTCGACGATCATGGCTTGGTTCCTCCCGGTTTATCCTCGCGCCAGTGCCCCTGCTTCTTCAGGGTATCCGCAACCTCGCGCGGCATGTAGTTCTCGTCATGCTTGGCGAGTACGTTCGTCGCGGTAAACAGGCCCGTCGGATCGAGCTTGCCCTCGGTGACGACGCCCTGCCCTTCGCGGAAGAGATCGGGCAGCAGGCCGGTGTATTGCACCTTCACCTCTTTCTCGCCGTCGGTGACGGTGAAGGACACCCGCTGCCCCTCCTCCTTGCGAACGCTGCCGGTGAGCACGAGGCCGCCGAGCCGGAAGCTGTCGCCGGGGCGAACCTTGCCCTCGGCGACTTCGGTCGGCGAGCGGAAAAACACGATCTTGTCGCGCAGCGCTGTCAGGATCAGGCCCATCGCCAGCGCAAGCACCGCGCCGATGCCACCGATGATCGCCAATCGCTTCTGCTTCCGCGTCATCCGCCCTTCCCTCCGTCCGCCATCGCGGTGATGTCCTTCGCCAACCCTTCGAGGATCGGCCCGGCCTCGGCATTGCCTTCGAGCGCCTTCCGCGCCCGCTCCAGCGCCTGCCCGGCCCGCGCCCGTTCGCCGGTGACGATCAGCGCCCGCACCAGCCGTTGCCACTCGCCGAGCGATCCGCCGGATTGGGCAAGGCGGGCGTCGAGCGCATCGATCATGCCGCGAATGGCGGCTGCCCGCTCCTCTGGCGGCAGATTGGCGATGGCCTGCCCAGCCGCGCCGCCGGGAGCGGATGGTTTCGCCTCTGGATCGAGACGCATGATCTCTTCCATAACACGCGCCTGCGCCGGACCTTCGGGCAGGCTCGCGGCGATGCGCCGCAAATCTTCCAGCGCGCCCGCCTTGTCGCCTTCCTGCTCGCGCGCGACGGCGAGATAGAACTTTGCCTTCGCCATGCCGGGATCGAGCGCGACTGCCCGTTCGAAGGCTTTCCGGGCGTCCGCGCTGATGACCCCGCTCGCCTGGGCTACAAGACTCTCGCCGAGATCCGCGAGGCGCGAGGGTGTTTCGCCCAGAAGCTCGACGACGCGGCTGTAGGCGATCACGGCATCGTCGAACCGACCCGCGCGGAGATAGACGGGGGCCACGACCTCGAAACCGCGCCCGTCGTTCGGATTTTTTGCAAGATGCGCCTCGATCTTCTGCAGGGCGGAGGCGATGTCGAGATTGCGCGGTTCGATCTTGCGGCTGGCAATCGGCAGGTCCGGCAGGGATGGCGCGCCGACCTTCACGTAGATCGCGAGCGAGACAAGCGGCAGGCCGAGCATGGCCAGAAGCGCGGCTGCTTTTCGCCGCGCAATGCGCCGCGTGTCCGATGCCGAATCGACCTCCGCACGATTGAGAGCCAGAAGCGCGCGCCCTTGCTCGGCAAGCGCGGACTCCAGATCGGCCTCACTGATTTCACCGGTGTCGCGCTGACGTTGCAGTTCCGCCTTGCGCGCCTCGTAGAACCGGATCGCGTGATCCAGCGGCGTCTCCGACTTGCCGGAAACGATGAACGGCCACAGCGTGACCAGCACCGCAGCGACAACCAGCAGGGAGGCAATAATCCAGATCAACATATCGGCTCAGCAGAGAAATCGAGATTGTGCCTAGAGCATGACAGGCCGGATTGCCAACCGACCATTTATATTCTTTTTTGAATTTGTCTGCGAATTCGGCCGTGGCTCACCGCAAACGAACCCTCAGAGCGCCGGCAGGATGAGTTTCGCGCGCAAGCCGCCGAGCGGGGAATCGCCAAGGCTGAACGAGCCGCCATAGAGCGCCGCCAGATCGACGACGATGGAAAGGCCAAGCCCGGAACCCGGTTTGGTTTCGTCCAACCGGCGCCCTCGCTTGGTGGCCTCGATGCGGGCGGACTCCGGCAGGCCGGGGCCATCGTCATCGACGATGACGTGGATCATCGGTGCGGCCTGCGAATCCGGTTCGTCGCCGATCTCGACCCTGACCCTGGCATTGGCCCATTTTCCGGCGTTGTCGACGAGATTGCCGAGCATCTCCTCCAGATCCTGCTTCTCGCCGCGAAACCGGCGTTCGGTCTCGATGCTGGTCGCAAAGACGACGTCGCGGTCGCGGTAGATCTTGCCGAAGGCGCGGACGAGAGAGCGCAGGACGGGCTCGATTTCCGTCAGGTTGCCGGTGGCGACGGCGCGGGCGGCGACGCGGGCCCGGTCGAGATAATACTGGACCTGATCACGCATCACCGCGCTTTGCTCGCGCACCTTGTCCGCCAGCGCGCCGGGTTCGGCATTGGCCTCGTTCAGAAGCACGGAGAGCGGCGTCTTGAGGGCATGGGCGAGGTTGCCGACCTGTCCGCGCGCCCGGGCGACGATTTCGCGATTCACGTCGAGAAGCTGGTTCAGCTCCTGCGCGAGCGGGGCGACCTCGGCCGGAAATTCGCCCTCGACATGTTCCTTCTGGCCGGTGCGGACCTCGCCGAGGGAGTGGATCAGACGCCGCAGCGGTTCGAGACCGAACCGGACCTGAAACAGCGCCGAGACCGCCAGCGCGATCGAGAGGATCGTCAGGATCACGATCAGGGTGAAATCGAAGCGCCGGCTTTCGTCGGCGATTTCCTCGGCATTGCCGGCAACCGAAATCACGAACCGGTTCTGCTCGCCGAGGTCGATTTCCTGTTCGACGAGGCGGATGCGCCTGTCGCCCGGCCCCTTGACGTAGCCGTCGCGGAAATCGCTGCGCGCGGCATTAGCATCTCCACCGACAAGCGATGGCAGGCGGGCGGAAAACAGGGAACGGGAGGCGCGCAACAGGCTCGTGGCGCCATTCGCGCGCTCGATCCGGATGATCTGCCAATACCAGCCGGAAAGTGGGATCTGGAACTGCGGCTCGCCGAGATTGCCCGGCTCTACGTTGCCACCGTCGGTCAGCGAGGCCACGTCGGCAACCAGTACCTTGAGGTAGAGCTTGAGGCGTTCGTCGAACGCGGCCTCGACAGTGCGGCGGTTGATAGCAGAGAGGATCGTCGCCGCCGTGACAAGCACAAGCCCCGAGAGGACTACGGCCGACAGGAACAGGCGCCCCGCGAGCGATCTCGGCGTCAGGGTGGCGGGAAGCCTGAAGCGCATCCGCGCGCCTTTCAGGTGCGTTTCGCCGGCTCGTCCGGCATCGCCGCGATATAGCCGAGGCCACGCACGGTCTGGATGATGTCGACGCCCAGCTTCTTCCTCAGGCGGCCGACAAAGACCTCGATCGTGTTGGAATCCCGATCGAAATCCTGATCGTAAAGATGCTCGACCAGCTCGGTCCGGGAGACGACGCGGCCCTGGTGGTGCATCAGGTAGGCCAGCAGGCGGTACTCGTGCGAAGTGAGACGCACGGCGGTGCCATCGACCACGACGCGGCTCGACCGGGTGTCGAGCGTCACCGGGCCGCAATGCAGTTCGCTGGTGGCATGACCGGCGGCGCGGCGCAGCAGCGCGCGCAGGCGCGCCAGCACCTCCTCCATATGGAAGGGTTTGGTGACGTAATCGTCGGCGCCGGCGTCGAACCCCTGCACCTTCTCGCTCCAGCGGTCGCGGGCGGTCAGGATGAGCACGGGCATCGTACGGCCCTCGCGGCGCCATTTCTCCAGCACGCGGATACCGTCCATGCCGGGCAGACCCATGTCGAGGATCACGCCGTCGTAGGGTTCCGTCTCGCCGAGGTAATGCCCCTCCTCGCCGTCGAACGCCTTGTCGACCGCGTAGCCGGCATCCTCCAGCGCCGAGACGAGCTGGCGGTTGAGATCACGATCATCCTCGACGACAAGAAGGCGCATTCAGAACTCCGGGCGATGGCATGCGCGAAGACGGGGCCCCGACTGGGCACCCGCTTCCGTTTCGCGGCTTATACACCAACTCGGCCGGGGGCCATATCTGTGTGAGGGCCGATCACAGCAGCTTTTTCGACGCGATCACCCGGAAAAAGGTCGAGGCCACGAAACTGACCGCCGCGACCGCCTGAAAGAGATTGTCCGTCACGGCAGTCTTGTCCAGCCCGGCGGTATCGAACCCGAACCAGGACAGGAGAACGGCAAGGAGGCCGATCCCGTTGGCCCAGACGGTTCGGGAAGAGATGATCGTTTTGGTCAAGTCCATGATCGAGGTGTCCTTTCGAGGCTTGCTGTTGTCCTCCCCCGAAGATTGCCCCCGTCCGGCCATGATGCCGGCTTCGCGTGCCACGGTTTCCACCCGCCGGGTCCAGCCCCGGCCGAAAACGGGAAATGTCGCCAGACGCCGCAGGAAGGCGAGGCGCCGGGCACAAAGGTCTGCCACCAGCGTCTTCGCTGGCTGCGTTTGAAGCACCGCCATCGTGACCGGTCCGAACCGGCCATCCACCGGCACGCCCAGAACCTCCTGCAGGACAGTGACGGCGCGGAACGGCCCGGAATTCACGGCGAAGTCGAACAGCGCGAGATCGAGCCCCGCCGGCAGTTCGTCGCCCCGTACCGCGTTCCAGTAGCGCGCGCGGTAAATAGCCGCGACCTCGTCGCGGCCGAGCGCCCGGACATCCGCCTTCGAGACGGGCCGGCCGCGCCAATCGCGCAGCGTGGCGATCGTGATACCGAAGTTGGTCGCGCCGGCCGGATCGTCCGGGTGATCGGCATAGCCGCCCTCATGGGCAAGGACGAGAGCGAGGGCGCGGGGAAAGGTATCCTTCATTGCCCGCCCCTCATGCCACCGGAACGACAATCTGCAATGGCGCGCCCGGGCCGATGGTCGGGCTGAGCTGCCGGACCCGAATCTCCAATTCGGTTTGTGCCGCACCGAAATCCGTCACCTCGTTCGCGGAAGGATAGACCAGCGCCGGCGAAGTCAGGGTGTATTCCCGCACAGGCGTTCCACCGCTCAGGATTTCGAACCGGTATTCCTCGCGATCCTCGCCGAGCGGAACCTCGTAAAGGTCGAGGGAATCGCCGCCGGTCCTCGTGCGGCGGATGAAGGTGAAGATGACCCCCTCCCCGGTCCGCCGGGCTCGCGGATGGACTGGGGCCAGCGGGACAAGCGCCACGCCTTTTGGCGTGATCGCCTTAGCAATGGCGGTCGCATCGTCGAGCGCGCGTCCTGCCGGTTCGATCCGATAGGCGTGCTCGATGCCGATCTCTTCCGCCGTCATGCCGAGATCGACCAGCGCGTCGTCGAGCACAAGAACCTGTGCTCCGGGCGCCAGTGTCCGCCCCGCGAGCGTTTCCGAAAGACCGATACCGCGCAAGAGGCCACTGAGGCGGTATCGCCGCACGCCAACGAGCACGGCCTCGCGGAAGAGGATGATCTCGGTGTCGCCGACACCATCAGTCAAGGCGAGCGCGTTGCGCCCGGAGAGAACGGAGAGTTCGCCAAGGCCGGTCAGCGCACCGTCGGCAAGGGTCACGTCGAGGGTCGCGCGGTGATCCCAGCGCCAGAGCGGCCCCGGCGGAAGTTCGGTCATCGTTTCCCCGAAACGCGCCGGCACCTCCGCCACGACGGCATCGCCGGCTTCCGAAAAATCGGTGCGGACAATCGTATAGGGGCCGCGCCAGGGATCGGCGCGGACGGCCGCCATCACCAACCCTTTATCTGCTTGCGCGAGCGGTAGTTCGAGGAGCGCCGCGTGCGCCGCGCCCGGAAGCGCCGGTATGCCGGACTCGGGCGGCAATTCATCGATGGCCGCGCCCGGTTCGGCGAGGTGAAGATCGTAGGCTCTCCCCTCGCATTCCCGGTAGAGACCGTCCGTAATGGCCGTGACGAGAACCTGCCGGTCACCCCCGCGCGTCTCGATGGCCACGAGATCGCCGGGTTCGATATCGAGGTCGCGCCGCGCCAGCCGGAACGAGAAGGTCTCGCGACCGTTCCAGAGATCCTGAAGACGCGTCTCCGCGAGACGCAGGCCCACGCCGCGCGGCATGTGCAGCGCCACCGTCTCGCTCGCCTCCCGACGTGTCAGGTCGCTGCCGGTCGTCGCATGAGCGACAGCCTGCCGGAACTGACCCTCGTCGTCGATGAACCCGAGGCTCAATGTCCGGGGGAGTTCCGCCTCCTGCCGACGGGTGATCTCGATCAACGCGCCTTCGCGTGGCGGCACCAGATCTTCCGCCGCAAGACGCCGCACGACACGCGTCGGCCGGTTGCGCATCGCCAGCCCCGTCTCCTGCGGCCGGGCGCCGAGGCCGAACAGACCGGCGACCGGTTCCAGCGCCGCGCGGGCGCTCATCGGCCTGTCGATCACATAGCCGTTCACGAAACCCGCCAAGGCGGGTCGGGGCACGATCTCCCGCCCGAAATCCTCGCCGACCATCGTCAGCAGGCGATCGAGAGGGACGCCTTCCAGCCGGCCGTTCAGCCAATGGCCACGCAGCCAGTTCTCACCATCCGCCCACAGGCTGCGCTGCAGCGGGAAAGCGGGGAACGGCCGGGCGTCGTAGGCCCAGGGCGCGATAAAGCCGGGATCGACCATCCGCCCGCCGTAAACCGGCGAGACCGGATTGTTCGCCTCGCTGAAAGCAGCATCATCGGGGTTGAAAAACGCCAGCAGCGATTCAAGCGTCCGCCATTGCACGAGGTCGTCGCGCCAACCGGCCGAGAAATGCGGGATCGCGTTCTCGACCGACTTCGGATCGGGAAACACGTTTGGCTGGTTGGCCCCCTTGTCGATCGCCGGACAGCCGATCTCCGTGAGATAGATCGGCTTGCCCATCGGCTGGAATACGGTCGACTGCGAAGCCTCGACGCCGCCCTGCCGCGGGAAATGCGATGCGCTCCACCAGCCCGCGATATCCTTGGGCCGATAGACCCAGGGCTTGCCGAAGGCACCGTCCGTGATCGGCGCACGCGTCTGCGCGGCACGCGTCGCATCATCGGCGTAAAACCAGTCGAACGCCTCACCGCCGCGGATCCGCCGCGCGAGGTAAGCCGGATCGCTCGCCGTCTCGAACTCCTGCTGGTCGAGATGGGCGCGGCCGGCCCGCCAGTCCGTGAGAGGCGGATAGAAGTCTATGCCGATCGCGCCGATCTCGGGATGCGCCCAGAGCGGATCGAGCGGAAACGCCACATCCTGCCCGCCGTCGCGGGCGCGAGCGCCGTATTCGGTCCAGTCGGCGGCGTAGGTGATGGTGGTCGCCGCCCCGAGGATCGATCGGAGATCGGCCAGCAGCGCTGCCATCGCGTCCACGAACGGGAAGGTTCCGGCCTCGCCCGCGCAATGGCTCAGCCCGACCATCTCCGAACCGAGAATGAAGGTATCGACCCCGCCGGCGGCCTTGGCCAGCATCGCATGGTGCAGGACCATGCGCCGGAAACCCCATTCGGCCGGCCCGGAATAGGTGACGACATCGCCGGCGAGCGCGAAATCGCCGGCCTGCGCCACACCCATGAAGTTAGCCACCTGGCTCGCCACCGCGGCGCTTCCCTCGGCCGTGGCGGTCGTGCCGGGCCCGGGGTCGCAGGTGATGCGGCCGCGCCAGGGGAAAGGCGGCTGAGCGCCGGCACCGGACCATGGATCGGGCAGCGCGTTGCCGGCCGGAATATCCATCAGGATGAAAGGATGCAGCGCAACCCTGAGCCCGCGCGCTTTCAGGTCGCGGATTGCGTCGATGATCGAGGAATCCGCCGGCGTGCCGCCGTAGTTGGGCCGACCATCCGTGGCCGAGACCGGCTGCGCCGTTTCCCGCGTCAGCCCCGAGACCTGCCATGTTCCGCCGGAAAGGATCTTGCCTGCCTTCTCGGTCTTCGGCCGAAGCTTGCAATGCCCGGCGCGGAGGTCGTCGCCGAACCACGCGCTGATGAGTGTCGTCCGTTCGAGGTTGGTGGCCAGTGCCTGAAGCGCGTCGAGCGCGGCGTGCCAATCCGCCTCATGGGTCCATTGGGCCCGGTTGACGGCCTGCGAGGAGCCGAGCGCGAACTGCTCGCGCACCTCCTTCGTCGCGTAGCCAAATTCCGTCGAGCCGGGGATGATGTTGACGGCGCGCAGGCGCTGCGGCAGGCCGGGCGCCGCGCGCACGACCTCGAAGGCGAACTGCGGTAGTCTATTGCCGTATTTTTCAAGCGGAAACCGCTCGAACACCACATAGGCAAGACCGCGAAAACCCGGCAGGTCGGCCGTTTCCTGCTTGGCGACGATCAGCGGATCGGGCTCCTGATCGTCCGTACCCGCGTAAAACCGGATGTTGATGCCCGCAAGATCGAGCTCCTCGCCGTCGGCCCATACCCGGCGAATAAAGTTCACCGGGCCTTCGCAAAGCCCGATCGCGACATTGGCGAAATAGCTGTAGCGCACCGTCTTGACGGTCGGACCGCCGGTCGATTTGCCGCCACCGCCGCCGCGTTTTTCGACGCTCCGCTCCTCCTCGAATTCCGTCGCCCAGATCACCTGCCCGCCGATCTTCACCCGACCGTAGATGCGAGGGATCGGCGCGCCTTCCGAGGCCGAAATTCCATGAAGATCATTGAGGCGCGGCCCCTCGATGACCCGGCGTCCGCCGCCGAGCACGGCGCGATCGACCATCGCGCCGAGCGTGCCACCAAGCGCCGAGCCGAGCGCGGCGCCGAAGGGAAGGCCGATGAAGGATCCGAGCGCCGAACCGGCAATCTGAAGAGCGAGCGTAGCCATCAATCCTCCAGAGCAGGAAAATCGAACCGGGCGACGATGCGCCGGCGCCAGGACGGCACGAGCGCCACTTCAGCGACCGAGGCGCCGTCATGGGCGTGGATGAAGCGGGCATTGGCGGTAGCGATGCCGCAGTGCTTGGCCGGCGCGCCATCTTTCCAGCGAAAGATCAGGATGTTGCCGGGCCGGATCGCCTCTCCCTCGACAGGCACGAGATGACGGTTCGCCGCGTCGAGCAGCCGCTCGCGCCCGTCGATCTCGGCCCAGCTCGACGCGTAAGGCGCCAGCCGCTCCGGCTCGGGGCCGACGAGATCGCGCCACACGCCGCGCAGCAGGCCAAGGCAATCACAGCCGATCCCGCGCAGCGAGGCCTGATGCTGGTAGGGCGTGCCGATCCAGACGCGCGCGGCGCGTACGATGTCATCCCGGCTCAGCGGAGCCGGCTCTCGAGCAGGTTGGGTCATCGGGGTTCCTCAGCGGACGAGCGGTCGCCCACGATGCTGACCTTCGCCCGGCCTGGCATAGGTCAGAACGAAATCGGGCGCGGGAATAAACGGGAAACCGCGGAAATTGGCGGCATTGCCGAAAAGGTTCCGGCACGTGGCGAAGCGCTTGTCGCAGCCGGCGGTAAGCGTGAACCGGTCGCCCGGCGCGATATCGACCACCAGTGCCTGCCAGAACAGGAGCTCGCCGCCCGGCCGATGGTCCTTGATCGTCACGCCGTGCCCGGCGGCGGCGCCGCTGGTGAAGACGAGGCGCCCGCGGGCGTAGAGACCGGCCTCGGCCATGGCGGCATCGGAGGAGATCAGCCCCTCGCGCCCCAGCGCCGAACCCACCGTTCCGGAAACGCGGTAAGGCGCGGCGTCGAGCGGAAAGCCGCAGCGGGCATCGCCCAGCTCGGCATCGCAGGTTGCGGTGTAGAGCCGCCCCTGCTCTTCGTCGAGTGCATCGAGTCCGTTGCGGATCTCGGCGACGAACCTGTCGTCCTGCCGGCGGATTTCGCCGATCACCGCGATGTCGATGAGAAAATCGAGCGCCGGTGCCGTCCAGTCGACGAGATAGGCGCGGACCTCCGCACCGTCGTAAAGCCCCGCGGCGATATCGACCTCGGTGATGCGATCGCTGGTGATGAGGCCCGCGATTTCGCCGCCGCTCGGCGCCAGTGCGTTGCGCGCCTCGATCTGGCTGGCCTCGAAGCCGCCGTTGGCCTCGAACCGCTGCGCCGCGATCTCGATATCGCCGTCGTGATCGGTGACGCCGATCCGCAGCCCGTCACGGCGCGTCAAGAGCCAGCATCGGCAATGGGTGGTGACGCCGGTGGCCAGGGCGGCGGCGAGCAGTTCCGGCAAGGGGCGCATGGTCAACCTCCGATCTCGATCAGAGGGATCGAAGGGATGGCACCGGCCTCGAAGGCGGAAAGGTCGAATTCGAGGTAGTCCGTATCGAACCGCACCGGCACGTCGAACAGGAACCCGGCCGTGACCTCCGCGCCGGCGGCCGGGATCGACCCCGGCTCGAACGTCACGATCCCGGAAAGCGCATCGAGCGTGAAATCGCTTCCCGTCGCCTTCTCGACGCCCGAAACAGCCACCCGCACGGAGCCGGCCACAGGCTTGGTGATCGGACGCTCGTAAGGCGCGAAAACCTCGCCGTAAGTCTTCACCAGCGGGAAAGCCGCACGGGTGCCATCGCCGGCGCCGATACGCTGGTCGAGCGGCGCCGGCGTGGCATTGCCGGTCGCCGAACTCCAGTCGAGCCGGTCGCGGAAGCGGAAGCCGCACAGCCGGCCGCGCCGTTCCTCGAAAAACGCCACCACCTCAGCAAGGCGCGAGAGCGAGCGGACGCCATAACCGGCATCGTATTTCCGGCGCGAATGCGCCCAGCGCGCGTTGCGCTCCTCGCGCCCCGAGGCCGTCGTCACGATTTCGGTGCGCCGTTCCGGGCCACCGCGCGCACCGAGAGCGATATCGAGCGGAAAGCGGACATCATGAAAGGCAGCAATCGCCATGGCGTCACCTCATCCTTCAGAGATTGCGCTGGCCGCGCACCACCGCGCGGGCCAGAGCGGAGCTCACCTGCGATTCCGATCGCCGGAAACTGTCCGCGTCGGGAGTCGAGACGTTCATCGTGATGGAGATGCCCGCACCAGCATTGCGAGCGGGCGCCCCGAACAGGGAGGTTCCTGCCGTTCCGCCGCTGCCAAACATATCGCCGAACAGCCCGCCCGTTCCCGTGAATCCGCCGGTCAGGCCGTTCGTCAACCCGCTGAACAGGCTGGAGAACGATCCCGTCAACGCGGATTCCAGCGGTTTGAACGCCGCGCGGAGCGAAATCTCGATCAGCTTCTGTCCCAGCGTCTGGAGAATGGTGTCGAAGCTCTTCCCCTGCGCGATACCGGTCGCCAGCGCCCGCGACAGGGATTTTCCGAATTGCTGGGTGATGTCGTCGAGACGGGAAAGCCGCGTCGACAAGCTGTCGATCGCATCGCTCTCACCGAAAAGGTCGTCGGCCATGGTTCACTCCTCCTTCTGGGTTATCCGGTCGGGGTAACGGGCAATGAGCGCCGCGAGATCGTCCCGAAACATCGGCGTTGTCTGCGGGGCCCGGCCGAGCGCCGCATTCACGATGACCGTCAGTTCGGGAAGGCTCAGCGACCAGAAAGCATCGGGGTGCAGCCGCAGGGTTCCGAGCCCGAAGGCGACGATCTCCGCCCAGGGAAACCGTCTGCCATCGGCGGCACCTGCGGCTAGAGAGGGTTTGCGGGAGCAGCCTCCCCGCCGAGGCCGGCCGCAAACACCGACGTCACCGCCTCCACCATTCGTGGAAGCTCGGCGGCATCGATCAGGACCGCCAGTTCGCCGTCGGAGACGGTATCTCCGCTGCCACGCGCCAGCGCGCCGACGAGCTGGACGAC
>JAVTWI010000374.1:0-3759 GCA_032229845.1 Rhabdaerophilum sp. | reverse complement strand
CGAGAGCGCGCTCGCGAACTGGCGGATGTAGAAATTCGCCTTGCGCTTGGTGTGCTCGTCGAGCGTTTCGGCCTTCTCGACGAGGCCCTGTGCCCAGTTGGAACCGAGGAAATAGGCCTGCTTCAGGAAATCGAAATAGGGGTTCTCGTTCCACTCGGGATCGGCGAAACGGGCATCCTTCTGCGGCATCGGCGCGACAGGTTCGACCTGCTCGCCCGTCGCCTTCTTGATCGAGGCGTCCCACAGCGAGATCATGTTCATCGACAGGTTCTTCTGCGCCTCGACGAGCTTGCTGGGGTCTTTCAACCAGTATTCCATGACGGCGCCGAGGGTCTTGGCGATCTCCGCGCTCTCCTCCGGCACGTTCTTGGATTTCTCCTCGCTCTCGAGCCCGCGCAGCAGCGCGACCCCCGCCTTGCCGGATTCGGCGAGGATGTCGGTGGAGACATTCGTCAGCTTCTCGACGTCGAGCGGCAGCACCAGCGCGGGGTCGAACGGGGCATTGGGCGGCAACTGCCCCTTGGGCTCGGTCGGAGCGGCCGCTTGCGCAGGTTTCGCCGCGCCTCGGCCTTGGGTGCGGGCGCAACTGTCGCCGCCGGCGCGGTCCGGGGATTCGGCGCCGGAGCTGGCGGCTTTTCCGCCTTGGGCGGTCCCGCCTTGGCTTTCGGGGGCTTGGCCGATCGGCCGGGCGCGGGGGCGATGGCCGCCTCCTTTACGCTGCTGCGCGCGGGAGCCTCGGTCTTCTTCGCCGCGGTCCCGGATTTTGTGCTGCCAGCGGTCGTGGATCTTGCAGCCGCAGCCTTTGCGGGAGCCGCAGCTTTAGGTGAAGCAGCCGACTTGGCCGAAACAGAAGATTTTGCGGTGCCCTTGGACTTCGCCGGCTCCTTGGCCTTCGCGATATCCCCGGTTGCGATCTTGGCGACGGTTTTCGCTGGGGTTGTCCTGACTTCGGCGGCGGATGCTTCCGCCTTGGCCTTTGGCGCGGCCCGCTTCGATCCGGCCTTCTTGCCCTTGCTCATGTTCGCCCGCGTTGCCGCGCTCCCCGTTCCTGCCGGCGGTTGTGCCCCGCCGTGTTCCTCTAAATTAGCCACGGATACGGCTTCGAGACCAGCGCGACTTTCGCAGACCCGTCATGTATCGGCGGCGGGCGGCGGCGCGGAGCGTTTTTCTGCCGCATTAGCAAAGGATAAACGCGGATCACGCCACTCTGATGACCCGTTTCCGCGAGGTTCCGATGCCATCCGGCTGCCTGTTTCTTTGCCATCGCCTGATTCCGGCCGCTCTCATCGTGGTCGGGCTGGCCGCCTGCGCGACCGACGGGACCGGTCCGGCGCAGACCCAGGGTGCTTCCGCGCCGCGTTCGATCGGCGTGGTGACGACGATCCAGCCGGTGCCGGAATTCGTCTCGGCCTCGCGGCCCGCGACCGCACCGGAATTCATCCCCGTCGGCGTGACGCCGCCCCCACGCGGCACCGACAGGCGCAGCGCGGAGGACGTGAAGAAGCTCGAGGCCGATCTCGATGCCCAGCGCGCCCGGAGCCGCAGCTATGCCGCGCGCCCGGCGCCGAAATCGAGCTACGACGGAAAACTGCCGCCGCGCCCGGCCCGGCCGCCGAAGGAGCCAGCCGCAGAATGACCCTGCAAAGGGGAGGCGCGCGCGTCCGCGCGATTCGTGCTAGACTTTTTTTCGCGGCTCGTGTCATCCGCAGGAGACCGGTTCCCCGACCGGTCTGGGCCAAATCCGAACAGGCAAGGCCCGAACGACACACAGCAACCTAACCAACCTGAAAGCCAGAAAGATGAACGAGTTCCACCGCATCCGCCGATTGCCGCCTTACGTGTTCGAGCAAGTGAACAAGATCAAGGCGCAGGCGCGAGCTAACGGGGCAGACATCATCGATCTGGGGATGGGGAACCCGGATCTGCCGGCACCCCGCCATGTCATCGAGAAGCTGGTCGAAACCGCCGGCAAGCCGCGCACCGATCGCTATTCCGCCTCGAAGGGCATCGGCGGTCTGCGCCGCGCGCAGGCGAACTATTACGAGCGCCGCTTCGGCGTGAAGCTCAACCCCGATACGCAGGTCGTCGCCACGCTGGGCTCCAAGGAAGGTTTCGCCAACATGGCGCAGGCCATCACCGGGCCGGGCGACGTCGTGATCGTGCCCAACCCGAGCTACCCGATCCACGCCTTCGGCTTCCTGATGGCGGGCGGCGTGATCCGCTCCGTGCCGGCCGACCCGACACCGGCGATGTTCCCGGCGCTGGAGCGCGCGGTGATGCATTCGGTGCCCAAGCCGATCGCGCTCGTGGTCTGCTACCCGTCGAACCCGACGGCGCTGACCGCCGACCTCGATTTCTACCGTGATCTCGTCGCCTTCGCGAAGAAGCACGACCTGATCCTCCTGTCGGATCTCGCTTACGCGGAGGTCTATTTCGACGATGCCAACCCGCCGCCCTCCGTGCTTCAGGTGCCGGGCGCGATGGATTGCACGGTCGAGTTCACCTCGATGTCGAAGACCTTCTCGATGGCGGGCTGGCGCATGGGCTTCGCGGTGGGCAACGAGCGTCTCATCGGCGCGCTCGCCCGCGTGAAGTCGTATCTTGATTATGGCGCCTACACGCCTATTCAGGTGGCCGCGACCGCCGCCCTCAACGGCCCGGACGACTGCATCCGCGAGATGCGCGATACCTACAGGAAGCGCCGGGACGCGATGATCGAGAGCTTCGGCAAGGCCGGCTGGGACATTCCCGTGCCGGCGGCGACGATGTTCGCCTGGGTTCAGATTCCGGAGAAGTTCCGGGCGATGGGCTCGGTCGAGTTCGCCAAGCTTCTCGTCGAGAAGGCGGAAGTCGCCGTCGCGCCGGGCCTCGGCTTCGGCGAGCATGGCGACGAATACGTCCGCCTCGCCATCGTCGAGAACGAGCAGCGCATCCGCCAGGCCGCGCGCAACCTCAAGAAGTTCTTCGATACGGCGGATGCGACGCTGCACAACGTGATCCCCATGCCGCGGGCGGGGTGATCACATCGGCGGCCTGATGTTGTCGTAGCTGTAATCGAGCCTCAGCAACTGACTCTCAAATCGAAGGATGCGCCCCTCCGGCGCATCCAGCCAGATTCTGACCTGCATTCCGTGCCCGTTTCTCGCTTGCGGCAGGCGGGCCAACAGGCTGTAGGCGCGCATGGACACACCGCCTTCGGTCTGTTCGCCGTCATCCCGGCATTCCGAAAATTGCGGCGCCGCGATCTGTTTTGCGCGCTCGGCCGGGTCCAGTTCCTGCTTTTCCCATGGGCCATCGCGTCGCGAATAGCGCGTGTTGCCGATATAGACGTCTTCCCAGACCTTGTTCACGGCCCGATGCGTGCTGACGACGCGATAGGCCGGTGTCTTGATCAGACGCGCGTAGACGGCGCGGATCGCCGCGCAGTCAATCTCCGCGGCAGGAACGGGAAGGGCGGAAAGCGCGAGCAGGCCACCGGCGGCAAGCGCGACCAGAAGGTTCCGGGCAGGGGTCATGGAATCGGCGGGATTTGCGTGCGGAAATCGAGATCGACGCGGGTGTTCGGGCTGACAACGCGATGCGCGAGCCCATCCGCGACGCCGACCCAGATTTCGCTCTCGACCGGCCCGCCCGGTAGCGCTGGGCCGGACTTGGGTTTCAGCGGCGTCATGGTGTAGCGATAGACCTTCATCCGACCGGCGGGCAGCGTCTCGGCGCGGATTTCCGTGCAATCGGAAATCGTCGCGGTTTCGAGGATAT
>JAVTWI010000373.1:0-3767 GCA_032229845.1 Rhabdaerophilum sp. | reverse complement strand
GCGAGATCGCGGCCATAGGCCTCGATGGTGTTCGCCGAATAGAGCCGTTCGTGCGACAGCGCCTTCAGCCAGGCAATGCGGTGATCTTCGAGCGACATGGAATACCCTGTCCTTCCACACGCCATTCTGCCGGCATCCGGTTAAGAACTGGATGAAGCCGTGGCGCTTCACTAGCGGCAAGTTGTGCTATCAGCTCATTGCATGAGCCGCTCCGACGATTCCCCGGCCGATGCTGCCGCCGCGCCCAACGTCGCCGAAGTCGCGCTGCCGCTCGGGATCGACCGACCCTATTCCTACCTGATTCCGGCCGGGCTCGATATCGCGGCTGGCGACTGCGTACGGGTGCCGCTCGGCACGCGGGAGAGCTACGGCGTGGTGGTGGAAGCGCGTGTGAGCGCGGCGGCCTCCAATCTCAAACCGGTCCTCGAACGGACGCGCCTGCCGCCGCTCAGCCCGGCGATGCTGAAGTTCGTCGCCCGCGTCTCGGATTACACGCTGGCGCCGATCGGCATGGTGGCGAGGATGGCGATCCGCGATCCCGAGGCGGAAAGCCACGAGGCGCCGCGCTTCGGCGTCCGGCTGACGGGAAAGCCGCCGGGCCGGATGACGCCGGCGCGCGCCCGTCTGATCGAAGCGGCGGCGGGCGGGCTCGTCCACCGTAAGAAGGATCTCGCCGAGCGGGCGAGCTGCTCGTCCGGCGTGATCGACGCGCTGGTCGATGATGGCGTGTTCGATGTCGTGGCACTGGCGCCGGAAGCGCGCGCGCAGGCGCTCGATCCAGCCGGGAGGGCGCCGCTGCTTTCGCCGCTTCAGGAGGAACGCGCTGCGGCATTGCGGGAAGCGGCAGGCGGCGGCTTCGCGCCGTTCCTGCTTGAAGGCGTGACCGGTTCAGGCAAGACCGAGGTCTATTTCGAGGCGGTCGCCGCCGCGATCGAGAATGGCAAACAGGTGCTGATCCTGCTGCCGGAAATCGCGCTGACGCCGGAATTCCTCGCGCGGTTCGAGAAACGGTTCGGCGGGTTGCCGGGCGCATGGCATTCGGGCATCGCACCCAACCGCCGCGACCGGCTCTGGCATGCGGTCGCCGAGGGCGAAGCGCGGGTGGTGGTGGGCGCGCGCTCGGCGCTGTTCCTGCCTTTCACCGATCTTGGCCTGATCGTCGTCGATGAGGAGCACGAGGCAGCGTTCAAGCAGGACGATCTGGTGCGCTATAACGCCCGCGACATGGCCGTGCTCCGGGCGCAGATAGAGGGGTGCCCCGTGGTGCTCGCCTCCGCGACGCCCTCGATCGAAAGCCGCGTCAACGTCCAGCAGGGCCGATACCGGCATCTTCTCCTGCCCGATCGCGTCGCCGGGCGGGCGCTGCCGGATATCGAGGCGATCGACCTCACACGCGATCCGCCGGAGCGCGGACGGTTCCTGTCGCCGCGGCTCGTCCGCGAGATGGGGGAGACGCTCGCGCGCGGCGAGCAGGTGCTGTTCTTCCTCAACCGGCGCGGCTATGCGCCGTTGACGCTGTGCCGGGCCTGCGGGCATCGCTGGCAGTGCCCGCAATGCGATGCCTGGCTGGTCGAGCACCGGTTCAGGCGGGCGCTCGTCTGCCATCACTGCGGCCATACCGAGCGGCGGCCGACGCAATGCGTCGCCTGCGGGGCCGAGGAAAGCCTCGCGGCCTGCGGGCCCGGTGTGGAGCGTATTGCAGAAGAGGTGGCGGAAGCCTTCCCGGATGTCCGCTGCATCACGCTGTCGAGCGATTTTCCGGGCGGCGCGGAGCGGCTCCGGCAGGAACTCGCGGCGGTCGCGGCCAATGAATTCCCGATCGTCATCGGCACACAGCTCATCGCCAAGGGACACAACTTCCCGCATCTGACGCTGGCCGCCGTGGTCGATGCCGATATCGGCCTCGTGTCGAACGATCCGCGCGCGGCCGAGCGCACCTTTCAACTGCTCGCGCAGGTCACGGGCCGGGCCGGGCGCGGCGAAAAGCCAGGGCGCGGCCTGCTTCAGACCTACCAGCCGGAGCATCCGGTGATCCGGGCGCTGCGATCGGGCGATCACGAACGCTTCTATGCCGAGGAAATCGCGGCGCGGAAGGCGGCTGGCCTGCCGCCGTTCGGAAGGCTTGCCAGCCTCCTCGTCTCGGCGCGCGAAAAGCCGGCGGCGGAGCATCACGCGCGGCTCCTCGCGCAGGCTGGGCATCGCCTGATCCGGGAATGGGAGACGGCGGACGGCATTGCCCTTCTCGGCCCGGCCGAGCCGCCGATGGCGCTGCTGCGCGGCAAGCACCGGATGCGCGTGATCGTCAAGACCGCGCGGCGGGCGAGCATCCAGAATTTCATCCGGGCGATGCTGCGCGAGGCCGGCAACCCGAAGGGCGGCGCCAGGGTTGATATCGACGTCGATCCGTTCAGTTTTTTCTGAGTCGGGCCAGCGGTTTGGCAAAAAACAGGGGCTCCTGTTTGTGCGTCGCAGCAACAGCCGCCGGACGTATTCGCCCAATCCCTCCCTTTGTAGGGTATCAAGCCCAGCGAAAGGGGTTGCGCACGGGTTGAAGATTTGTTAGCGACCGCCCGACCGTTGCGGAGCAGCTCTTTCTGTTCGGGCAATGGCGCTGTTCCATTGATTGACCCGCCTGGCGGGGCATTTCGGCGGACCAAGGGCTGAGGGACTGCCCGTGCGGGCCCGACACCTGGTTTTCCGTCCGGAGTGTGAAAAGCGAAAGTCGATTGTCGTGGCCTCATCCAGCCCGATCGTTTCAGGAATTGCAGGGCGCTACGCTTCGGCGCTGTTCGAACTCGCCAAGGAATCGAAGGCGCTCGACAAGGTCGGCGAGGCGCTCGACAAGTTCGCCGCCTTGCTCGATGGCAGCGAGGATCTCGACCGTCTCGTCCGCAACCCGGTCTTCACGGCCGAGGAACAGGTCGCAGCGCTCGATGGCGTGCTGAAGAAGGCCAAGATCACCGGCCTTGCCGCGAATTTCCTCAAGCTCGTCGCCGCCAAGCGCCGCCTGTTCGCGGTGCGCGGCATGATCGCCGGCTATCGCGCGCTGGTCGCCGAGGAGCTTGGCATTGTTTCCGCCGAGGTTACAGTCGCCGCGCCGCTCTCGGACAAGAACCGCGAAGCCGTGCTCAAGGCGCTCGAGAGCCAGGCCGGCAAGAAGATTTCTCTGACCGAGAAGGTCGACCCCGCCATTATCGGCGGCCTCGTCGTCAAGATGGGCAGCCGCATGATCGACGCATCCCTCAAAACGAAACTCAACGCGATGAAACTCGCGATGAACAACGCTTAGACGACCGAAAACGGATTTTTCGATCGTCTCTTATGAACACAACGCATTTTCGGGCGGAAAACCGGTTTCCACTTTTCCTGAAAATGCTCCTTACACGGAAAGGCTTACCCGATGGACATCCGCGCCGCTGAGATCTCCGCGATCCTCAAGGAGCAGATCAAGAATTTCGGTGCTTCGGCCGAGGTGGCCGAAGTCGGGCAGGTTCTCTCGGTCGGTGACGGCATCGCGCGCGTCTTCGGCCTCGACAAGGTCCAGGCCGGCGAAATGGTCGAGTTCGAGAACGGCATCCGCGGGATGGCGCTCAACCTCGAAAGCGACAACGTCGGCGTCGTGATCTTCGGTTCGGACCGCGACATCAAGGAAGGCCAGACGGTCAAGCGCACCGGCGCGATCGTGGACGTGCCGGTCGGCAAGGAGCTGCTTGGCCGCGTCGTCGACGCGCTCGGCAACCCGATCGACGGCAAGGGCCCGATCAAGG
>JAVTWI010000372.1:0-3769 GCA_032229845.1 Rhabdaerophilum sp. | reverse complement strand
GACGCCCCTCTCCTGCGTGGCTGGGTTCCGGGCCTTCTCGGTGAAGTGATCGCCGAGCACGGCCGCTATTACGCAACGCATTGGCGGCTCGGCGCCGATTTCGAGGCCAAGGTCGCCGAGGCAATGGGCACATGGATCGCCCGCTACGATCCGTCACGCGACCTCATCCTCCATGCCCGCGATGCGGACGGGCTTCTGGGGTCGATCAGCCTCGACGGCGCCGGTTCCCCGGCGGAAGGCGGCCGCATCCGGTTCTTCATCCTTGCGGATCGCGCCCGCGGGACGGGAATCGGCCGGCGGCTGCTCGGCGAATTGATGGCGTTCGCGAATGCCTCGGGGCAGCAGCGCCTCTGGTTGACGACCTTCCGCGGCCTGGATGCCGCGCGCCACCTCTACGAGCGCTACGGCTTTCAACTCGTCGACGAAACCCTCGACCGGAGCTGGGGGCAGCCGCTTCACGAACAACGGTTCGAGTGGCAGGCGCCGGGCACCTGAGGCCTGCCCCTAGCCTTCCCAGTTCCATTCGGGCTTGGCGCGTTCGCGGGCGTCGAGCGGGCTGGTGCGCGTCGGTCGGACGCCGGCGACCGGCCCCGCCGGCTTCTCGGCGTTTTTCATGACGCCGCCAGCGATCCAGCGGTCGAGTTCGGCGATATAAGCGGCCGGAAAACCGAGCGCACGCGCCGCCGCGACGATCCCTTCGAGATAGCCGGCTTTCGGCCGTCCCGGCTCGGCCGAACTGGCGACATAGACAAGCGCCCGCTTCGCTCCGCCCTCGACGACCACGGGCTGGTTGATCTTGGTGTAAAGTCCGCGGTCGATCCCCTCGAACTTGTCGAGCGGACGCAGGTCCGCCAGCGCGAGGTCCCACAGAAGGCCGTGCACCGAACGGCGCGGATCGCGCACCACGGAGGCATAGCCCTCTTTCATGATGATGAAACGGTGGCGCGGCAACCGGGCAGGCCCGAGCGGGCGCGAATTCGGCGCCCGTTTCGCCATATCGGCGATATCCATGTTGGCGCCATAGGCGAAATAGAGCGGCATGGGAAAGCCTCGCGTTTCACGCCTTGTGAAACGCGGCGGCGCGGGCTTGTCAATGCGAGCGGACGAACCGGTTGCGGGAAAAGCGCATCGCCAGCGCGACGAGCCGTTCGGGGGCCTCGTTCAGTTCGCGCACCAGCGCGAACAGCAGCGCGGGCACCGACGGCGACGGCGCGTCGCCGATGAGGCCGACCAGCCAGTCGAGATCCGATTGCGAGAGACGGCCGGCCGGCGCGTTCTGCCAGATCAGGAATTCGACAAGGCATTCGACGAAATAGGCCGTCCATTCCGGATCGGCGCCTTCGCGCAGGCGATCCTCGATGAACATCGCCTCGGCTTCCTCGCGGCTGGCGAGAATGGCGAAGGCGCGGGTATCGAGCCGCTCGGCGAGCGGGGGGAGCGCGCGGATGATCCCGGCCTGCTCCAGTGCCGGAACTGTCGTTGCTTGAGCCAAGGCGGCCATGATCTGCTCCCTGTTCACCGGGCGATGCCGGCGGATCCCGCGCGCGGCTCCGGATCTGTCCGTGAACCGCGGCGCTATTGACGTTCCTGTTGGTCGGGCTTGCCGGTTGGCCCGGCTTGACCCGTTCTGCCGTCGCGGAGCGTTTTCGCTCTCGTCTTGGCTTGCAGTCTTGCTTCTAACCCTTTCCGGTTCCTTGCATTGTGCGGCAAAACACAGGACGCGGTGAAAGCTTCACAAGGAAATGCCGTTAACGCGATCTTGTTCCCCGCCGCCAATCAGCCATTCCGGTCCGCCTATTCCCGTGCCATGATGCGGCTAAACCGTGATCGAATCAGGAAATCTTTGCGATATGAACGCTCTGGACCCGCTGGCCGAAGCCCGCGCCCTGCTTTCCCGTGCCCCGTTGATCGATGGGCACAATGACCTGCCTTACGTGATCTGGATGGATGCGAAGGCACGCGGCGATGTCGCCGTCTGGGACGCGGCGCGCCGCCATCCCGAGACCGATACGGACATCCCGCGCCTGCGCGAGGGGCTGGTCTCGGCGCAGGTCCTCACCGCCTTCATCCCGACGATGGTCCCGGACCCGTTGCGCGCGCGGCTCGAAGTGATCGACATCATGCTGCAACTGGAGCAGCTCTATCCGGGCGATTTTCATCCCGTCCTGACGCCGGACGACATCGCCGCAGCGCGGAAAGCCGGCAAGATCGGGCTGTTCAAGGCCGTCGAGGGCCTCGTCGGCGTCGACAAGGTCGGCCATCTGCGGCTGTTCCATGCGATGGGCATCCGCCTCGTCACGCTCTGCCATAACGAGACGCTGCCGTTCATCGACAGCGCGACCGACCGGCCGGGCGCGCAGCCGCTCAGCGAATTCGGTGCCGAAATCGTCGCCGAGATGGAGCGGCTCGGGCTCATCATCGACATGGCGCATGTCTCGGCGCCGGCGCAGCACGCCGTCCTTGATGTCGCCAAGGGCCCGGTCATCATCAGCCACGCCAATGCCCGCGCGCTCTGCGATCATCCTCGCAACGCCCCGGACGACGTCATCCGCCGGATCGCGGACGGCGGCGGCGTCGTGATGCCGACCTTCGTGCCGATCTTCCTGCAGCAATCGATCTACGACCGCATGAAGCCGATCATGGACGGCATGGGCAAGATGCGCGAGGGCGTCGAGAAGGCCGCCTACAAGGAGGCCAAACAGGCCGCCTTCGCCCTGTTCGAACGCGAAGGCATCGAGCTGATCTGCGATCACCTCGCGCATATGCGCAACATCGCCGGCGAGGACGCGCTGGGAATCGGTTCGGACTTCTATGGCGGGCCGAACCCGCCGGGCCTCGAGGACGCGACGACCTTCCCGGCCCTGTTCGCCGCGCTCATCCGGCGCGGCTGGAAGACCGGCGCGCTCGAAAAGCTCGCCGGCGGGAACTTCGAGCGTGTCTGGCGCACGGTCTACCGCGCGGCGCCTGTCCTGGGCTGATCGCGTTCTACCGCGGACAGCCGCGCCGGCGTTCCCAGTACTGGATGTCGGCGATGTCCCGCCGCGCTGCCTGCGAGAGCGGCACCGCGCCCATCTCGTCATAAAGGCAGCCGGCATTGCCGAAAGCGCGGATCGCCCGCGCCGTCTTGAAGCAATAGCCGGCCTCCTTGTAGAAGGCGTTGCGCGAATACCAGAGGTCCTCGCACGGCATCGAGCCGTAATCTTGCGCCAGTGCCGGCGCGGCGAGCGCCAGCAGACCCGCGATCGAAACCACTTTCGTCAGCATCATGGCAGTCGGCTCCTCTCAATAAGCCATCAGGACCGGCGTCGTCGCCTTTTCCGTCAGGTCGACCGTCACGCCGCCGAGCAGAAATTCCCTGAGCCGGGAATGTCCGAATGCGCCGGCGACGATGAGATCGGCCTTGGCCGCGATCGCACAGCCGTCGAGAATCTCGGCGACGGAACGGCCATCCGCGGCGACATCGGTCAACATGACCTCGACGCCCTTGCGCGCCAGATGCTGGGCAAAATCGGCCCCCGGCAGGATATTCTTCAGGCTCTTCTCGCCCGAGATCGTGACAATTTCGATCTTCTTGAGCGTCGGGAAGGTCGCCAGCGCGTCTGAAACCGCGCGCGCCGCGTGCGAAGACCCGTCCCACCCGACGACGATCGAGCGCACCTCCTCGACAGGCGCGCGGCGCGGACTGGCGATCAGAACCGGGCGGCCTGAGCGGAACAGCGCCTCCTCAAGCAACATCTCGCTCGTATCCAGCGCGCCGTGCTGCTGATCG
>JAVTWI010000371.1:0-3774 GCA_032229845.1 Rhabdaerophilum sp. | reverse complement strand
GGAGCCAGGCTTTGGTACCTGCCGCCCTACTCACCCGACCTCAACCCGTGTATGGATGGCTCCTGCGGGTCAAGGGTGTCGGATCGGGTTTGGTGAACTGGTCGGTTGCGGCCATGTATACGGCGTCTGAATGTGCAACTGGATCGCTGCGCGCCTTGATGAATATCCGCTTGGAGAACAGGTCCCACTCAATCGAGCGCGCTCGAGGCGCTTCGGATTGATCGGGGTGTCCTGGTTCTTCGACTCCGCTTGTTCACATCACCTCACTTTGCCCTGACCATTCCGAGAGCCTGTCAGGCGGCCTGCGGCTCGTAGCGCGATCCTTCCCTGAGGACGGCGAAGATCGTTCTCGCCATGCGATGGGCCAAGGCGATGGCAACGACCTTCGTCTTCTTCCGGATGAGCATGCTCGACAGCCAGTCCGATCCGGGCTCGCGCTTCAGTCTACATCTGAGCATGATCTGCGCCATGGCGCCCAGATACAGCAACCGGCGGATATATCGATGCCCATCTTCGAGATCCGGCCCACCCTCTGCTTGCCTCCGGTGGAGTGCGGTTTGGGCGTCAGGCCGAGCCAGGCAGCGTAGTCCCTCGCGCAGCCGAAATTGTCGACATCCGGCGTCGTCGCCGCGATGATCGTCGCCGATAGCATACCCACACCGGGGATCGTAGCCAGACGCTGGCTTGTCTCGCTTTGCTCGTGGATCTCGTCGGTCAGCCGCTCGATCCGCGTGTTCGTCTCGGCCAACTGATCGAAGAGCAGGCTCACAGGCATCCGAGCCGCTTCCGGCAGCCGATCCAGTTGTTCCTTCAACCGATCGACATTCTGCGCGCCCTTCGCCGCTATGATACCGAACTCCGTCATGTGGGCTCGGATCGCGTTGCCGATCTGCGTGCATTGGCGAACCAGAAAGTCCCGCGTGCGGTGAAGAACCAGAACCGATGAGCAGGCTTCGCTCTTGATGGCGACAAACCGCATGGAAGGGCGCGTCGGTTTCACAGATAGCGGCCGCATCCGTAGCATCCGTCTTCCCGCGCTTTACGTAAGGCTTCACATAGGAGGGCGGCATCAGCCGGACGTCATGCCCCATCTCCTGAAGCCTGCGTCCCCAGTCATGAGAGCCTGCACAAGCCTCCATGCCGATCAGGCATCGCGGGATGCTTCTGAAAAAACGCGAGCAACTGGCTGCGGCGAAGTTGGCGGCGCACGAGAACCCGACCGTTCTCGTTTACACCATGGATCTGGAAGACGCTCTTTGCGAGGTCGATACCGACTGTGGCAAGCTCTGACATGGATGGCTCCTCTAAACGGGACAATAACAGCCCGACTATGGCGCAATGCGACGCCGGGAGCAGGAGCCATCCACACCATCAATCGAGCAGGCCTTCGCCAAGATCAAGCACTGGATGCGAGCCGCCCAGAAGCGAACCGTCGAGGAGACATGGCGCTACATCGGCAGTCTCATATCCTCAATCGGGCACACCTAATGAGAAAACTATTTCCAGAACTATATTTTACGCTACCGTCAAAACCTCAACGACTCTAAGGACCTGCCGCGGTCTCCACCTTATTCTCCGGGCAGAATGTGCGTCGCTTCCGGGCGCCACGACACCCAAACCTTGGCGCCTGGCGCAAGGTTGAGACGTTCGAGTTCGTCGTGGCTCTTCTGCGCCTTGATCTCGATGCGATCGGCGCCCTCAAGATGGATGATGGCGGTTGCGCCGACAAACTCCTCGCCGACCACTTGCGCCTGCAACCCGTTGTAGCCGTCAGCCGGGGGCTGGTTGCTTAGTTGCACCCGGTCGTCGGAAACCACGAAAGTTGCCTTGTCACCCTTGGCAAGCGGCTTGGCGGCGTTGGGCGGGACAATGAACTCGCCCGCAGGCGTTGCAATCTTCACCGACTGGCCGTTGGCGTAGGACACGTTGCCGGCAAAGATGTTCGACGAGCCGAGGAACTCGGCCACGAACTTGGTTCGCGGTGCGCGATAAATCTCCTGCGGATTGCCGATCTGCTCGATCCGGCCACGGCTCATGATGACGACGCGATCGGCCATCGAGAAGGCCTCCGACTGGCTGTGCGTGACATAGACGAAGGTGATGCCGAGTTCGCGCTGCAGGTTCGAAAGCACCGTCTGCATGCGCACCTTGAGATGAGCGTCCAGCGCCGATAGCGGTTCGTCGAGAAGGAGGATTTCCGGTTCTGTCACCAACGAGCGCGCCAGGGCCACGCGTTGGCGCTGGCCGCCGGACAGATGGGCAACGTTGCGATCGGCGAACTCGGTGATCTGCATGCGTTCCAGCCACTTGTCGACGCGCTGGCGCCGTTCGGTCTTTTCCACGCCGCGCATGCGCAGGCTGAACTCGATATTTTCTCGAACCGTCAGGAAGGGGAAAAGGGCTAAGCTCTGCCACACCATCGGCGTGTCGCGACGCCAAGTCGGCAGATCGTTGAGGCGTTTTCCAGCGAGACGGATTTCGCCTTCGCTCGGCGCATCCAGCCCTGCCAGCATGCGCAGCGTCGTGGTCTTGCCACAGCCGCTGGAGCCCATGATGGCGAGGAACTCGCCCTTGCGGATTTCGAAGTTCATCTTTTCGACTGCGACGAAACTACCGAAGCGTTTGACGACGCCGTCGAAGACGACGAGAGCCTTGTCGGTCATGATAGCGGTACTCCGGCTATTTCCGCGGACGCTTTGGGCGGACCGCTTCGTTTCATGAGAAGGATCTGGGCAAGCACCACCAGCGTCATCGAAACGATGAAGACGAAGGTGCCAATGACGTTGATGCGTGGGCTGACCTGGCCTTGCAGGAAGCCCAGCACCTTGACCGGCAAGGTCTCGTTCAATCCAGAGACGAACCAGGCCACTGCAAACTCATCGAACGAGACTGCCATCGTCAGGAACAGGGCAGCGAAGATTGCCGGCTTGCAGAAGGGGATGATGACATGACGCATCGCCTTCCATTCACTCGCACCGAGATTCCAGGCCGCCGCCTCCAGCGAGGGATCCATTTGCGACAGGCGCAGCCGCACGATCGCCATGGCGAAGGGCGCGCACAAGACCACATGGGCGATGATGACAGAATGGATGGCGCCCGACAGGTTGATGTTCGACAGGAAGGCGAGCATCGCCAGGCCGAGGATGACGACCGGGATCGTGGGTGGCAGAAGGGCCAGCGCGACATAGAAGGTCTTGCCGAAGAACTTGTAGCGGAAGTCGGTATAGGCAGCACCAAAGCCGATCACTGTCGCCAGCACCGATACGATCACACCGGCGACCATCGTGTTGCGCAAGCCTTCCCAGACCAGCGGGTCGGCAGCGACCGTCTCGTACCAGATGGTCGAGAACCCGCCGAGCGGAAGCGAGGGGAACCGGTCGACATTGAACGAGAAGACGAAGCTCGCGGCGATTGGCGCGAAGATACAGGCGAAGGCCAGCAGGATGTAGAGTTTCAGCGCCCAGTCGATCAGCCAGTTGCGATTGAAGTCGTTCATCGTCCGCGCTCCTTGTAGGCGTAGCCCACCGCGGCGAAAGCGACGGCTAGCAGCGTTGCGATCATGGTCAGCGCGATCACCGCCGCGCGCGGCCATTGCTGGCCCGACTTGGTGGTGTCGGTGATCAGGATGGACAGTGTCGGCGGGTCGCCTCCGCCGAGATAGAGCGGACTGACGAAATCGCCGAACGTCAGGATGAAGCAAAACAGCGCCGCGATCACCAGGCCAACCTTGGCTGCCGGCACGATTACCTCGAAGACCGTGCGCAACCGGCCGCA
>JAVTWI010000370.1:0-3783 GCA_032229845.1 Rhabdaerophilum sp. | reverse complement strand
TGGCGCCCTGCACGTTGTTCTGACCGCGCAGCGGGTGAAGACCAGTTCCTGGCCGCCCGACCTGCCCGGTCACCAGCGCCAGCGCGATCAGGCAGCGGGCATTGTCCGTGCCGTGGACATGTTGCGAAACGCCCATGCCCCAGAAGATGATCGAGGCTTTCGCCGTCGCGTAGCGCCGCGCGACATCGCGGATCACCTCGGGCGCAATGCCGCAGACCGGCGCCATCGCCTCCGGCGTGAACTCGGCGACGCGCGCCTTGAGCGCCTCGAAGCCATCGACATTTCCAGCGATATACGCCGCATCCGTCAGTCCTTCGGCGATGATCACGTTGAGCATCGCGTTGAGCAGCGCGACATCGCGGCCAGGGTTGAAGCGCAGGTGGTGCGTCGCATGCCGGGTGAGGGCGGAGCCGCGCGGATCCATCACGATCAGCGTCTTGCCGGCCTTTGCAGCCTGCTTGAAATAGGTCGCGGCAACGGGGTGGTTCTCTGTCGGCCGTGCACCGATGACGATGACGCAATCCGCATCCCGGACCGCCGTAAACGGCGCCGAGACCGCGCCGGAACCGACACCTTCCATCAGCGCCGCCACGGACGAGGCGTGGCACAGGCGCGTGCAATGATCGACGTTGTTGGTGCCGAACCCCTGCCGCACCAGTTTCTGGAACAGGTAGGCCTCCTCATTGGAGCCTTTCGCCGAGCCGAAGCCGGCGAAAGCGCTACCGCCCTCGGTCGCCAACAGCGCGCGGAAACCCGAGGCGGCGCGCGTGAGCGCCTCGTCCCATGTCGCCTCGCGGAAGACATCCCACGGGTTCGCGGGATCGACGGCGAGATCACCGCGCTTCGGGGCGTCCTCGCGGCGCACGAGCGGTTTCAGGAGCCGATGCGGGTGGCGGATGTAGTCGTGCCCGAACCGGCCCTTGATGCAGAGCCGGTTCTCGTTCGCCGGCCCGTCGCGACCGTCGACACGGACGATGACGTCGTTCTTGACTGCCACTTTCGTCAGGCAGCCGACGCCGCAATACGGACAGACGGACTCGACCTCTCGGTCCGGCACGATGACGCCGCGCGTCGCGCTTCCGTCCATCAGCGATTTCTCGAACAGCGCACCGGTCGGGCAGGCCTGCACGCATTCGCCGCAGCCGACGCAGGTCGAGCGGCCCATCGCATCCGCCTGATCGAACACCGGCCGGGTCTCGTGCCCGCGATAGCCCATGCCGATCACGTCGTTGACCTGGACCTCGCGGCAGGCGCGTTCGCACAGCCCGCAGGCGATGCAGGCGGCGAGGTTGACCGCGATCGCGGCGTGGGAGGCATCATGAAGAGCAAGGCCGGCATCCGAAGGCGAGGCGATGCCGCCACGTCTGGGCAAACGGCTTTCCTTCACGCCGACCCGCCCGGACCATTGCCAGAATCTGGCGTCCGGGTCCGGCGCCTCGGCGCGCGCTGGCATATCGGCCTGCAGCAGCTCGAACACCATCGTCCGGGCTTTTTCCGCGCGTTCGCCGCCGGTGTTCACCACCATGCCCTCGGCCGGCTTGCGGATGCAGGAAGCCGCGAGCGTGCGTTCGCCCTCGATTTCGCAGAGGCAGGCGCGGCAATTGCCATCCGGCCGGTAGCCGGGCGCATCGAGGTGGCACAGATGCGGGATCACCGTGCCCTCGCGTTTCGCGACCTGCCAGATCGTCTCGCCCGGCGCGGCCTCGACGGCGCGACCGTCGAGCGTGAAGCGGATCGGCTCGCTCATGGGGTGCTCCCTTGTCCCGACGTTTTCGGAGAATTTCCGCTGGCCTCGGGAAAGTATTTCAGAAGGCACGCGACCGGGTTCGGCGCGGCCTGCCCGAGCCCGCAGATCGAGCCCTGCCGCATCACGTGTTCCAGATCCGCGATGAGCGCGGCATCGGGCGAGGGGGCATCGAGCAGCGCGCCCATCTTCTCGGTGCCGAGCCGGCACGGCGTGCATTGCCCGCAACTCTCGTGCTCGAAGAAGCGCAGGAGATTGCGGGCGATCGCCTTCGGATCGTCCTTGTCGGAGAACACGATCACCGCATGGCTGCCGACGAAGCAGCCGTGCGGCTCCAGCGCGCCGAAATCGAGCGGGATGTCCGCCATACCCGCCGGCAGCATCCCGCCGGAGGCGCCGCCGGGCAGGTAGCCCGCGAGCTTGTGGCCCTCGGCCATGCCGCCGCAGAATTCCTCGATGAGTTCGTTGAGCGTGATGCCGGCCGGCGCGCGCTTCACGCCCGGCTCGCGCACCCGGCCCGAAACCGAGAACGAGCGTAGCCCCTTCGCGCCGTTACGGCCGTGATCAGCGAACCAGACCGCCCCCTTTTCAAGAATATCCCGCAACCAATAGAGCGTTTCGACGTTGTGGTTGAGCGTCGGCCTGCCGAACAGCCCGTTCTCGGCGATATACGGCGGGCGATGACGGGGCAGGCCGCGCTGGCCTTCGATGCTCTCCAGCATCGCGCTTTCCTCGCCGCAGATATAGGCGCCGGCGCCGCGCCGGAGTTCGATCGGGCAGCCATCCGTCAGGCCGGCCGCACCGAGCGCCGCGATCTCCCGTTCGAGAATGGCGAGAACGGCCGGATATTCGTCGCGCATGTAGAAATAGATGCGCTCGGCGCCAACCGCGTAGGCGGCGATCAGCGCCCCCTCGAGCACGCGATGCGGATCGGATTCGAGGAGGACGCGATCCTTGAACGTGCCGGGCTCGCCCTCGTCGCCGTTGATGGTCATCAGGCGCGGTCCGGGAAAGCCACGCACGATCTGCCATTTCCGGCCCGCCGGGAAGCCCGCGCCGCCGAGCCCGCGCAAGCCGGCGTCCGAGAGGCGGGAGATCATCGCCTCGGGGTCGGTCCGGCGTTCGCGCAAGGCTTCCAGCAGGCGATAGCCGCCAGCGGCGCGATAGGCCGCGAGATCGGCGTGGCGCACCGGATCCGGCGCAGTGTCACCGGCGGCCGCCAGCGCGAACAGGGCATGCGCGCTCGCATGTCCCACCGCCTTGCGGCCGACCATCGCCGCCGGAGCCTCGGCGC
Source organism: Rhabdaerophilum sp. (assembly GCA_032229845.1). Lineage (GTDB taxonomy): Bacteria > Pseudomonadota > Alphaproteobacteria > Rhizobiales > Beijerinckiaceae > Rhabdaerophilum. The sequence continues at coordinate 745 of JAVTWI010000370.1, read as the reverse complement.
AATGCCCCATGCAGGGCGCCCGGACCACGCGGACGCGCGCGGGGTCCGCGCCGGCCTGCACCGCCGTGACGAGTTCTTCGGCGCCGGCGAGCATGCAGGACACACTGTCGCAGATGCGGATCGTGACCGAAGGCGGCGGCGCTTCGCCCTCCTTCACGAGGTCGAAATGGTGGTAGAAGCTCGCGACCTCGAAGATTTCCGCCTCCGAAAGCCGCATCTCCTCGGCCAGGGCGCGGATATGGCGGGCATGGAGGCAGCCGAACCGGTCTTGCAAGCGATGCAGCATCTCGATCAGGAGATCGCGGCGCCGGGGCATCGTTTCGAGGACGGAACGCAGCTCGGCAAGGGCGTCATCGTCCAGGGGACGACCCTTCGGCTGCCATTGTCTCTCGCCTGTCGACTCAGTCATTCTCTACCCTGTTGCGATTTGCGGATGGATAGTAAGCTGCGGTCGCATCATCGCAAGAACCGTGCGAGCCCGCAGGCTTTTTGCAGGAAATTCGTCCGCCCGATCAATCCGGATTGGAGCCCGTCTTGAAGTTTTCCCTGCTTTCTCTCCTCAAGGAGGGCATGACCGGCAATCGCGGCTGGCCGCGGCAATGGCGTGATCCGGCGCCGAAACCGGCCTATGACGTGGTGATTGTCGGCGCCGGCGGGCACGGTCTCGCGACCGCCTATTACCTCGCGAAAGAGCACGGCGTCCGCAACGTCGCGGTGCTGGAGAAGGGCTGGCTCGGCGGCGGCA
>JAVTWI010000369.1:0-3811 GCA_032229845.1 Rhabdaerophilum sp. | reverse complement strand
TACCCCGTCCAGTCGAACTCGGCGGAAATCGAGGCGATGCGCTCGGGCCGCCTGCATTTCGCGGGTTTCTCGACCGGTCCGACCGGTTTCGCGGTCAATCTCGCCGGTGCCGTTCCTTTCGCGGCGAAGGGCAGCGCCGAGGGCGTGCGCGGCTACAACCTTCTCGCCGTCGTGAAGGCCTCCAGCCCCTACCAGAAGCTCGCCGACCTCAAGGACAAGAAGGTCGCGCACACCTCGCCGTCGTCGAACTCCGGCAATCTCGCGCCGCGTGTGCTGTTTCCGGAACAGGGGCTTAAAGCGGATGTGGACTACAAGCCGCTGATGTCCGGCGGGCATGACAAATCGATCCTCGGCGTCAATTCCGGCGACTACGACATGGCGGCGGTCGCGGGCGATGTCTATGAGCGCATGGGCGTGCGCGGCACGATCAAGCCGGCGGAATTCCGCGTGATCTACAAGAGCCCGATCTTCCCGACCTCGTCCTTCGCCTATGCGCATGACCTCAAGCCGGAACTGGCGCAGAAGCTCAAGGATTGCTTCTATTCCTTCCGCTTCTCGCCGGAAATGACCAAGGAATTCAACGGCGACGACCGCTTCCTTCCCATAACCTACCAGAAGGATTGGGCTGTGGTGCGCGATGTCGCGGAGAAATCGGGCACGCCCTACAACAAGCACGCCTACGAGCGCGAATCCAAGCGCGAGGCGGAGGCCGCTGCCAAGAAGGCCCAGCAGAAGAAAGCTCCGTGATGACGGCGGCGAACGAGAACAGCGCGCTGGAACTCCGCGCGCTGTCGAAGTCCTATGTCCCCGGCAAGCCGGTCCTGCGCGATATCTCGCTGACGATCCCGGCGAACGGGATCACCGCGATCATCGGGCCGTCTGGCACCGGAAAATCGACGCTGGTGCGCTGCATCAACCGGCTGGTGACGCCGACCTCCGGCGCGATCCTGTTCAAGGGGCTCGACCTGACGCAGCTTTCCGGCAAGGCGCTGCGGATGGCGCGGCGGCGGATCGGCATGGTCCATCAGGAATACAACCTCGTCGAACGGCTTTCCGTCATGGAAAACGTGCTGACGGGACGGCTGGGCTATGTCCCGGCCTGGCGCGCGTTCCTGCGGCGATTTCCGCAAGCGGACATCGACCGGGCTTTCGACCTGCTGGAGGCGGTCGGTCTCGCCGATTTCGCGACGCGGCGGGCCGATCAGCTCTCCGGCGGCCAGCGCCAGCGTGTCGGCATCGCCCGCGCGCTGATGCAGGACCCGGAATTGCTGCTCGCGGACGAGCCGACCTCCTCGCTCGATCCCAAGACCTCGGTGGAGATCATCGAGCTGATGCAGAAGCTCGCTGCCGAACGCGGCATCCCGGTCATCATCAACATCCACGATGTCGAGCTGGGCAAGCGCTTCGCCAACCGCGTTATCGGCATGTCGCAGGGGACGGTGGTGTTCGACGGCCTGCCGGAAAACCTTACCGACCGGGATCTCGCCACCATCTACGGCGGTGAAAGCTGGATCGCCGCGGCATGAGTCCCGCCGCGCTTCATCACAGCCGGGCCGAGGCCTTTCCCGCGAACTGGTGGAAGCGCGCGGGGTTCGCGCTGCTGTTCCTCTACGTCCTCTATGCGATGTCGACGCTGGAGATCACCTGGGCGCGCTTCGTCGCCGGGCTCGGGCACGCGGACGAGTTCTTCGCCCGGATGTGGCCGCCGAACTTCGAGGCGACGAAACTCGATCTCCTGACGACCGGAATGATCGAATCGATCCAGATCGCCATTCTCGCGACCTTCGTGGGCGTGTTGCTGTCGCTGCCTCTGGGGTTGCTGGCCGCGCGCAACCTGATGCCCGAGTGGGTTTCCTGGGCAGCGCGCGGCCTCATCGCGCTGTGCCGCTCGTTCCACCCGATCGTGGTGGCGATCCTGTTCGTCAAGGCGGTCGGGTTCGGTGCGCTGGCCGGCATTCTCGCGCTGATCGTCGCCTCGATGGGGTTCATCTCGAAGCTTTTCGCCGAAGCGATCGAGGAGATGAGCCTCAAGCAGGTGGAGGCGGTGCGGGCGACCGGCGCCTCGTTCTGGGGCGTTCTCGTGATGGGCGTCCTGCCGCAGGTGATGGCGCGCTTCATCGGCTTCGCCGCCTACCAGCTTGATTCCAACCTCCGGAACTCGACGATGGTGGGTATCGTTGGCGGCGGCGGCATCGGCGCGACGCTGTTCACCGCCTACCAGCGCTTCGACTACGATTTCGTGCTGACGATCCTCCTGGCCATCATCGCGATCATCATGGTCAGCGAGATCGCCTCCGGCTGGCTCCGAAAGGTCTTCCAATGAGCGTCGAGGGTACCCCGCACCCCATGCGCAAGTGGGAAGCGCACAGCCGGGGCGAGCGTCTCGCGCGCTTCGCGGTCTATCTCGGCACGGCGGCGGCGGTCGTCTGGTCGGCGCGCTATGTCGAGATCATCCCGGAATTTCTCTACGACGCGCCGCAGCAGACCGTGGATCTTTTCCGGCGGATGTGGCCGTTCGACTGGTCGCATTACCCGAAAGCCGTCCACGCGGCGTTGATCGAGACCTTTCATATCGCGACACTCGGCACCCTGCTCGCGCTGGTGCTGGCGGCGCCGGTGGCGCTGATGGCGGCGCGCAACGTCTCGCGGTCGCGGGCGCTCAACCTTGCCGCGACCTTCATTCTCGTCTCGTCGCGCTCGGTGAACTCGCTGATCTGGGCGCTGCTGTTCGTGGCGATCTTCGGACCCGGCGCGCTCGCGGGCGTCCTCGCCATCGCCTTCCGGTCGATCGGCTTTGTCGGCAAGCTGCTCGCCGAGGCGATCGAGGAGGCGCGCGAGGGGCCGATCGAGGCGCTCAAGGCCACCGGCGCCTCGCCGGCGAGCCTGCTCATCAAGGGCTACTGGCCGCAGATCGAGCCGAGTTTCTGGGCTGTCGCCCTGTTCCGCTGGGACATCAACATCCGCGAAAGCGCCGTGCTCGGCCTCGTCGGCGCCGGCGGGATCGGCGTCGCACTCGATGCCGCGCTCTCAAACCTCTACTGGGACCAGGTGGGACTGATCCTCGCGGTGATCTTCGCCGTCGTCATCATCGTCGAGATCGTGACGAGTGCGATCCGGAAACGGATTATCTGAAGCCGCGCGTCAGCAGATGCGCGGCAACTGCTCGCCGACCAGCATATCGACGACGCGCTGGCCGCCGAACAGCGTCCGCATCAGCACCGTTCCGGGATGGGCGGCAACCGCGCGGCCGATGATGCGCGCCTCGCGCCCCTCCGGCGTCGCGCGCATCGCCGCCAGCGCCGCCTCGGCCTGATCGGGCGGCACGAAGACGACGAGCGCGCCCTCATTGGCGAGATAGAGCGGATCGAGCCCGAGAATCTCGCAGAAACCGCGCACCTCGGCGCGCAGGGGCACGAGATTTTCGTCGATCTCGATGCCGCAGCTGGCGCTTTCCGCGATCTCGTTGAGCGCCGAGGCGAGGCCGCCGCGCGTCGCGTCGCGGGCGCAGCGCAGGCCCGGTGCCGCCGCGAGCACCGCCGCCATCAGCGCACCGAGCGGGGCCGTGTCGCTCGCCACGTCGCTTTCCAGCGCCATCTCACCGCGCGCCGCGAGGATCGCCGCGCCATGATCGCCGAGATAGCCGTTGACGATGGCGGCATCACCGGGCCGGACATGGCGCGCGGCGATATCGACGCCCGGCGCGATGACGCCAACGCCCGCGGTTGTGATGAACACCTTGTCGGCCGCGCCGCGGGCGACAACCTTGGTGTCGCCGGTGACGACGCGGACGCCGGCCCGATCCGCCGCCTTT
>JAVTWI010000368.1:0-3835 GCA_032229845.1 Rhabdaerophilum sp. | reverse complement strand
TGCGATGCTCGGTCTGCTCTCGCTGTTCTGGGGCGGGTCGTTCCTTTTCAACGGCATCGCGGTCAAGGAGGTGCCGGTCTTCACCATCGTCGCGTTCCGCGTGCTGCTCGGTGCGCTGGCGCTGCACGTGATGCTGAGGGTTTCGGGCATTCCTCTCCCGCTCGACCGGCGCTCCCTCGCGGCCTATTTCGGCATGGCCATCCTCAACGGCGCCCTGCCGTTCTGCCTGATCGTGTTCGGGCAGACGCGGATCGCCAGTGGCCTTGCCTCGATCCTCAATGCGACAACCCCCATCTTCACGATGCTGCTCGCCCATTTCGCGCTCGCCGGCGAGCGGCTGGACCTGCGGCGGAGCATCGGCGTGCTGCTCGGCTTTGCCGGCGTCGTCGTGTTGTTTTCCGGCCGCTCGACCTCCGGCGGCGAGTTGCCGGGCCTTCTCGCCTGCATCGGGGCGGCGATTTCCTATTCGCTCTCGAACATCTTCGGTCGGCTGTTCATTCAGGGGCGGACGCATCCCACCGCGCTCGCGACCGGGCAGTTGAGCTTCGCTGCCCTGATCATGGTGCCGGTTTCGCTGATGATCGACCATCCGCTTTCCCTGCCGATGCCGAGTGGGCAGGCCGTGCTCGCCCTGCTGCTGCTCGCGCTGGTCTCGACGGCGGCGGCCTATACGCTGTTCTTCCGCATTCTCACGCGGGCCGGGGCGACCAATGTCTCGCTCGTCACCCTGCTCATTCCCTGTTCGGGCATTCTTCTCGGCGTGGTCTTTCTCGGCGAGGCGCTGGCCTGGCAGGAGTTGCTCGGCTTCGCGGTCATCGCTTCGGGGCTTCTGGTGATCGACGGGCGGATCATTCGTCTTCTGCGCGGCTGAGCCTCGGTTCGATCCGGTTGGGCGACCTTCGGCCGGCGAAAAACATCCTTGCCAGACGCACTGGACATTCTACCTTCAAATGGTATGGACTTTAGTTCATATATAAACAGTTGGCGCGTGAGACGCCAAACTGATGACCGCGCATCAAGTGCGGGAAGGGGAGGAAGAACATGCCGCATCGGATCATGGCGTCGCGTCCGTGGCTCAAGCACTATCCGAACTCGGTTCCGTCCGAGATCGATGAAGCACGACTGCCGACGCTGGCCGAACTCATCACGCAGAGCGTGCAGCAATATGCCGACAAGCCGGCCTTCAGCAGCTTCGGCAAGGTGCTGTCTTACCGCGAAATCGGCGCGGCCGCGGCGGCCCTTGCGGCGTGGCTGCAGGCGCAGGGTTTCCGGAAGGGCGACCGCATCGCCATCATGATGCCGAACGTGATGGCCTATCCGGCGACGATGTTCGGCTGCCTGATCGGCGGTTTCACGGTCGTCAACGTCAATCCGCTCTACACCGTGCGCGAACTGATGCACCAGCTCAACGATTCCGGGGCGGAGGCGATCTTCGTTCTTGAGAATTTCGCCCACGTCGTCGCGGAAGCGCTGCCGCACACCTCGGTGAAGAAGGTCGTGGTCGTCTCGGCGGGCGATCTGCTCGGCCTGAAAGGCAAGATCGTCAATCTCGTCGCCCGCTACGTGAAGAAGGTGGTTCCGGCCTATTCGCTGCCGCAGGCAGTGCCGTTCGCGACGGTTCTGTCGGTGGGGCGGAACGCCGGCATGCGTCCGGTCGAGATCGCGCTCGATGACATCGCCTTCCTCCAGTACACGGGCGGCACGACCGGCGTTTCCAAGGGTGCGACGCTCACGCATCTCAACGTCTCGGCCAATGTCGCGCAGTGCGACGCCTTCCTCGGCTGGGCGATCCGGCCGGTGCCGGACAACGTGATGGTGACGGCGCTGCCGCTCTATCACATCTTCGCACTGACCTGTTGCTGCTTCTTCATGGTCAAGATCGGCGCCTGCTGCCTTCTCATCGCCAATCCGCGCGATATTCCGGGCTTCATCGCCACGCTGAAGAAGACGCGGTTCACGCTGATGTCGGGCGTGAACACGCTCTACAACGCGCTCGCCAACCACCCCGCGATCCGCGAGGTCGATTTCTCGAACCTCAAGTTCTCGGTCGCGGGCGGCATGGCAACGCAGAGCGCGGTCGCCAAGAACTGGAAAACGCTGACCGGCTGCTCGATCGCGGAGGGCTACGGGCTTTCCGAGACCTCGCCGGTCGTGACGATCAACCGTCCGGACCTTGCGGAATTCTCGGGCGGGATCGGCTATCCGGTGCCCTCGACCGATGTCGAGCTGCGCGATGCGGACGGCAACAGGGTTGCGCCCGGCGAAAGCGGTGAACTCTGCGTGCGCGGCCCGCAGGTGATGCCGGGATACTGGCAGCGTCCGGACGAGACCGCCAAGGTGATGACGCCTGATGGCTTATTCCGCACCGGCGACATCGCCGTGATGATGCCGGACGGGATGTTCAAGATCGTCGACCGCCTCAAGGACATGATCCTCGTCTCCGGCTTCAACGTCTATCCGAACGAGGTCGAGGAGGTGATCGCGCAGCATCCGGGCGTGCTCGAGGTGGCGGTGATCGGCGTGCCCGATCCACAATCGACCGAGGCGGTCGCGGCCTATGTCGTCCGGAAGGACCCGGAGCTGACCGCCGAGACCTTGCGGGCGCATTGCCGCGACCTGCTCACCGCCTACAAGGTGCCGAAGGTCATCCACTTCCGCGAGGCGCTGCCGAAGACCAATGTCGGCAAGGTGCTGCGCCGGATGCTGCGCGAGGACACGGCCGCGTGAGCGGCCTCGCGCGTCCGTGATTTGGCCGTGGAGGCCGGAGCCGATACCCTGCCGCGAATGGAAAGGATCGGCTCATGCATTATCATCGACGCAAAGGCTGGGAACTGCCGGAACACGCGGCGACGCCCGAGGCCCTCGTTCTCTCCCGCCGCTCGGCGCTGGCGCTTGGTGCCGGTCTCCTCGCCGGCGCTGCTGCGCGTCCCGCATGGGCTGCGGATCAGGCGGAAACCGACGGCCTGCATCCCTATCCGCGCAATGCCGCCTTCACGATCGAACGGGATGTTACACCCGAGAAGTTCAACGCGAACTACAACAATTTCTACGAGTTCGGCACCACGAAATCGGTGGCTTCAGCAGCGCAGGCGCTGAAGGTCCGACCTTGGGTCCTGAAGATCGACGGCATGGTCGAGAACGCGCGCGAGATCGGCATCGACGATCTCATCACGGCGATGCCGCGCGAGGAACGGCTCTACCGGCACCGCTGCGTCGAGGCCTGGTCGATGACGATTCCGTGGTCCGGTTTTCCGCTCCGGGCGCTGGTCGATCTCGCCAAGCCGTTGTCGGGTGCGAAATACCTGCGGTTCGAGACCTTCAACGATCCGAAGATGGCGCCGGGCCAGAGCGCGCCGTTCTATCCTTGGCCCTATGTCGAGGGCGTGACCATCGAGGAAGCGACCAACGATCTCGCTTTCCTCGTGACCGGCGCCTACGGCAAGCCGCTCGCGAAGCAGTTCGGGGCGCCGATCCGACTCGCGCTGCCGTGGAAATACGGCTTCAAGTCGATCAAGTCGATCGTGCGCGTTTCCTTCACGGACAAGCGGCCGGTAGGGCTGTGGGAGGCGCTCCAGCCGTCGGAATACGGTTTCTGGGCCAATGTGAACCCCAAGGTCGATCATCCCCGGTGGAGCCAGGCCTCGGAGCGCGTGCTGGGAACCAGCGAGCGCATCCCGACGCAGTTGTTCAACGGCTATGCCGAGCATGTCGCCGAACTTTACAAGGGGCTGGAGAAGGAACGGCTCTGGGCGTGAGCCCCCTTCTGATCAGTAGACCCAACGCTGCGCCTTCGAGACGAGGAAGTCGCGGAATACCTGCACGCGCGCGACCTGCT
>JAVTWI010000367.1:8364-23088 GCA_032229845.1 Rhabdaerophilum sp. | reverse complement strand
ATCTCGGCGTCAAGCTGCTGCCGGCGATCAAGAAACACGATTCCGCCCCCGGCGCTGAGGCCCAGGGCGGACATGGCCATGCCGATCTCTATGACAAGGGGCTTTACGTCGGCCTGCGCCGCGTCGTTCAGTGGTGCGTGCGGCACCGCGTCATCGTCATCCTGGTGACGATCGGTGTGTTCGCGGCCTCGATCGTTGCCTTTGGCCGCGTAGCGCAGCAGTTCTTCCCGCTCTCCGAACGGCCGGAACTGTTTCTGGAAATGCGCCTGCCGGAAGGCTCGTCGATCACTGCGACCGACAAGGTGGCGGCGGAGGCGGAAGGCCTGCTCAAGGGCGACCCCGACGTCATCCACGCGACGGCCTATATCGGGCAGGGTTCGCCGCGCTTCTGGCTCGGCCTCAATCAGGTGCTGCCGAACGAGGCCTTCGCGCAGATCGTGATCCTCTCGAAGGATGTCGAGGCGCGCGAGCGCATCAAGAGCCGCCTCGAAAAGGCATTGAAGGAGGGCGCACTCGCCGCCGCGCGGGTGCGGGTCGACCGCTTCAACTTCGGCCCGCCGGTCGGCTTCCCGGTCCAGTTCCGCGCCGTCGGCGCCGATCCGGCCGAAGTGCGCAAGATCGCCTATCAGGTCCGCGAGGTGATGGAGCAGAACCGCAAGGTCGTCTCGCCGCATCTCGACTGGAACGAGATGATGCCGTCGATCAAGCTGATCGTCGATCAGGATCGGGCGCGGGCCTTCGGGCTCGATCCGAGCGCGATCGCGCAGGTGCTTCAGACGCTCGTCTCCGGCGCACCGGTAACGGTTATCAGGGATGGCACCGAGCAGGTGCAGGTGGTGGCGCGCGCGGTGAAGAGCGAACGCCTCGATCCCGCCAAGCTCGCCGATTTCACCCTGACGGCGCGAAACGGCGTCCCGGTTCCGCTCGGGCAGGTCGCGCGTATCGCCTTCGAGCACGAGGAGCCGATTCTCTGGCGGCGCAGCCGCGACATGTCGATCACCATCCGCTCGGACATCATCGACGGCGTACAGGCGCCGGATGTCACCAACGAGATCTGGAAGGCGCTGGCCCCGGTGCGTGACAGCCTCCAGCCGGGCTATCGCCTCGAAATCGGTGGCGCGATTGAGGAATCGGCGAAGGCGAACGAATCGATCTTCAAGCTGTTCCCGCTGATGTTCATCCTGATGCTGACGCTGCTGATGATCCAGCTCCAGAGCTTCTCGAAGCTGTTCCTCGTCTTCCTTACGGCGCCGCTCGGCATCATCGGCGCTTCGCTGGCGCTCAATCTCTCGGCGAAACCCTTCGGCTTCGTCGCGCTGCTGAGTCTGATGGCGCTGGCAGGCATGATCATGCGCAACACGGTCATCCTCGTCGATCAGATCGACCACGATCTCGATGCCGGCCTGCCGATGCGCGAGGCCATCGTCGAGGCGACCGTGCGTCGCGCCCGGCCCGTGGTGCTGACGGCGGCGGCGGCGATCCTCGCCATGATCCCGCTCTCCGGTTCCGCCTTCTGGGGGCCGATGGCATACACGATCATGGGCGGGTTGTTCGTCGCCACCTTCCTGACCCTGCTGTTCCTGCCGGCGCTCTACGCATTCTGGTTCCGGGGCCGGATGAAGCGAGAGGCGCGCGAGGCGGAGGCGCAGGCGAGACTGGAAGCGGGCAACAGCAACGAGCCGCAGGAACAGGCGCCCGCGCTACCGCACGCCGCCGAATAGAGTGCGGAGAGTAACAAAAAATGCAGGATGAGCCGGGATAGCCGGCTCATCTCTGTCGATTTTCGCAAGACGGCGTGGCGGAATTTCCGCTTGTTGCGGCTCGCGCGTTCCGCGATCTTGTACCGAATTGTGTCGGCGGCTCTCGGTCTTGACCGATGGGTTGCCGCTAGCGCGAATGCGCGCCCGAGCGTATGCGACGGACACAGGTGCAGGACGGGGAGCGTCATGACGGACAAGGCTGCGGCAGGGCTCGATCAGGGGTTCGATTTCATCGTGGTCGGCGCCGGGACGGCGGGCTGCCTGCTTGCGAACCGGCTGAGCGCCAATCCGGCGCATCGCGTCCTCCTGCTCGAAGCCGGGGGCGACGATCGCTATATCTGGTTTCACATTCCCGTCGGCTATCTGTTCCTGATCGGCAATCCGCGCGCCGACTGGCTGTTCAAGACCGCGCCGAGCCCCGGGCTCAACAATCGCGAACTGCTTTATCCGCGCGGCAAGGTGCTCGGCGGCTGCTCGGCGATCAACGGCATGATCTATATGCGCGGTCAGGCGGCGGATTACGATCGCTGGGCGCAGCTGGGTCTCAAGGGCTGGGGCTGGGACGAGGTGTTGCCCTATTTCCTGCGCCACGAGGATCATTTCGGCGGCTCGAACGCCCTTCACCATGCCGGCGGCGAATGGCGTGTCGAGAAGATGCGCTTGCAGTGGGAAATCCTCGACCGGTTCCGCGATGCGGCCGAGGAAACGGGGATTCCGAAGACCGAGGATTTCAACCGCGGCGACAATGAGGGGTCGGCCTATTTCGAGGTCAACCAGAAGCGCGGCCTGCGCTGGAGCGCAGCGCGCGGCTTCCTTGATCCGGTCAAACACCGATCGAACCTGACGATCCTGACGCAGGCCGAGGTAGAGAAGCTGGTTTTCGACGGAAACCGTGTCTCCGGCCTCCGCTTCCGCAAGGACGGGACGATCCACGAGGTCAAGGCGAGGAAGCGCGTGGTGCTCGCGGCCGGCGCGGTCGCCTCGCCCAAGATCATGTTGCTCAGCGGGATCGGCGATGCGGGCAAGCTTGCCAGCTTCGGCATCGCCGCAAAAGCGGATCGGCCAGGCGTCGGCGCCAACCTTCAGGATCACCTGCAACTGCGGCCGATCTACAAGGTTCAGGGCGTGCGCACGCTCAACATGGACTACGCCAATCTTTTCAAGCGGGCCTGGATGGGAATCGAATTCGCGCTGCGCCGCACCGGCCCCATGACGATGGCGCCCTCGCAGCTTGGCGTCTTCGCGAAGACCTCGCCGCGATACGAGACCGCGAATGTCGAGTTCCATGTCCAGCCGCTGAGCCTCGACAAGTTCGGCGAGGGGCTGCATCCGTTCCCGGCCTTTACTGCTTCGGTCTGCAACCTCCGGCCGACGAGCCGGGGCGAGATCCGTCTTGCGGGCCCGGACCCGTTTGCGGCGCCGGTCATCGACCCCAATTATCTCTCGACCGACGAGGATCGGCAGGTCGCGGTTGATTCCATCCGTCTCGCGCGACGCATCGTCGGGGCGAAGGCGCTGCAGCCGTTCTCGCCGGAAGAGTTCCGGCCCGGCGCGCACCTCACCTCGGATGGCGACCTCGCGAAGGCGGCCGGCGATATCGGCACGACGATCTTTCACCCGGTCGGCACCGCGCGCATGGGCCGTGCGGACGACCGGACGGCGGTGGTGGATGAGCGGCTCTCGGTCATCGGTGTCGAAGGCTTGAGCGTCGCGGACGCCTCGGTGATGCCGTTCATCACCTCCGGCAACACCAATTCCCCGACGCTGATGATCGCCGAGAAGGGCGCCGAGATGATCCTCGCCGATTGCGCCTGATGGCGGAGGTCGGCCCGCTCGACGGCATCGCGCGGGCCGATACGGCGCGCCTGCTCGTCCGCGGGCTCATCCGCCACCTTCACCATCTCGACATGACCGGCCTGCCGGAATTCATCCTGCCGAACGGCCGCCGGGCGGACCTCGTCGCGTTGGGGCGAAACGGCGAAATCTGGATCGTCGAGATCAAATCCTCGGTCGAGGACTTCCGCACCGACGTGAAGTGGCAGCATTACCGGCCGTTCTGTGACCGCTTCTTCTTTGCCAGCCATGTCGGCGTGCCGGAAGGCATCTTTCCCGCCGAAGCGGGATTTATCCTGTGCGATGCATTCGGCGCCGCCGTGATGCGCGACAACGAGAAGATCGCGCTGGCCCCGGCGACGCGCAAAGCGATGACGATCGAGATCGCCCGGCTCGCCGCCCTGCGCCTCAACACCCTTCTCGACCCCGAAAGCGGACGGGGGCCGGAATTCTGATCCGGACGGGCGGGTACAGACCATCGCGCGCCGAAACATGTGCGCGAACGCACTTGCATCGAAACGCGCGCCGATGTCTATTTGTGGCGTTTTTCGGGCCGGTCAGGTCTCGCCTCGTGGAAAGGAGAGGAGCCGACCACCTTATGTGGGAGTTGCTGATGTCTGTTTTCTTCACCCGGGTTGGCCTGGCCACCATCGTTGCAGCCGCCGGCATGACCCTGAGCGCGCCGATGGCTTCGTCCGCGGAGATCGCCAAGCTGCGGATCGGCAACTGGCAGGGCGGCGCTTTCTCCAACGACCAGAACGGCACATTTTCCCATTGTGCGGCGAGCGCCCGCTACAAGAGCGGCATCACGCTGGTCTTTTCCGTTTCGAACAACCGCGTCTGGAGCATGGGCTTTTCCAGCTCGACCTGGAACCTCAACCGCGGCTCCAGCTATCCGGTGCGCTACTGGGTCGATAACGGCGAGGTGCTCAACGGCACCGCCTACGCCAAGACCGACAAGCTCGCTCAGGTGATCCTTCCGGCGAACTCCACGCTGTTCGGCGCTTTCCGTTACGGGCAGATGCTGCGCGTCGCCGCCGAGCAGCAGACGCTGGCCTTCCGCCTGACCGACACCTCGGAACTGCTCAACGCGCTGCTGCAATGCTCGCGCGATTACGGCAACTATCGCGCCGGCGGGGGCAATCCGTTCGGCGGCGGAGGCAGCAGCGGTTCCTCAAACCCGTTCGGTGGTGGGGCCGCTCCGGCACCGGCCAATCCGTTCGGCGGCGGCAACGCGCCGCGCCCGGCCCCGGCTGACAAGAAATCCGGCGAGACGATCTGACCGGCACCTCCGGCTGCCATCGACGGCAAGTCTGAACGGACGGCAGGAAATTTTCCTGCTATAATGCTGGCATTTCAGAAGAATATTCGCTGATTTCGATCATCGCCGGCGACAATTTCCTGCTTTGACCCGATGCCGTTGCCGGGGGGCGTTGACAAGTGCCCGAACTGTCAATCTGATGGCGCCAGGACGGCCATAGGGGGCCGTTTTTCCTCGCGTTTCGGGAGCGCCAAACCATGTCTCTTACGATCACCAAACGCCGCGCGATGACGCTTGCGGCAGCCTTGTTCGCGACCACCTCGTTCTCGGCCCTCACGCCGGCCAGCGCCGCGACGCCGAAAGACACGGTCGTGATGGCGAAGCAGATCGACGACATCATTTCGCTCGATCCGGCGGAAGTGTTCGAGTTCTCCGGCGGTGAAGTCGTCGGCAATACCTACGATCGTCTGGTCGCGTTCGATCTCAAGGACTCCGCCAAGCTCTATGGCTCGATGGCCTCGGGCTGGACGATTTCCGATGACGGCATGACCTACACCTTCAAGCTCAAGCCGGGCCTGAAGTTCCATTCCGGCAATGCGGTCACCGCAGCGGACGTCGTCTATTCGTTCGAGCGGGCGGTCAAGCTCAACAAGTCGCCGGGCTTCATCCTCACCCAGTTCGGCTTCAGCAAGGACAATGTGCTGGAAAAGGTGAAGGCGGTCGACGATCTCACCGTGACGATGACGGTCGACAAGCCCTACGCGCCCTCCTTCTTCCTCAATTGCCTGACGGCGGACGTCGCCTCGGTCGTCGATGCCAAGGTGGTCAAGGCCAACGAGAAGAACGGCGATTTCGGCAACGAGTGGCTGAAGAAGAATTCGGCCGGCTCCGGTGCCTATATCCTGCGCGGCTGGCGCGCGAACGAGCAATATGCTCTCGAAGCGAACGCGGGCTGGATGAACGGCGCACCGAAGATGAAGCGCGTCATCGTTCGTCACGTCGCCGAGCCGGCATCGCAGCGCCTGCTGCTCGAAAAGGGCGATGTCGATTACGCCCGTAACCTGACGAAGGACCAGCTCGCCGCGGTCGGCGGCAACGCCGACGTCACCATCCAGAAGGGCAACAAGGGCTACATCCTCTATCTCGGCCTCAACACCAAGAACCCGAATTTCGCCAAGCCCGAGGTGCGCGAGGCGATGAAATGGCTTGTCGATTACGACGCGATCGAGAAGAACATCGTCGCCGGCACCTATGAGCCGCACCAGAGCTTCCTGCCGAAGGGTTTCCTCGGCGCCATCTCCGACAAGCCGTACAAGTACGATGTCGACAAGGCCAAGGCCCTGCTCGAGAAGGCGGGCCTGAAGGACGGGTTCTCGGTGACGATGGACGTCCGCAACACCTCGCCGATCACCGACATCGCCCAGGCGATCCAGTCGCAATGGGCCAAGGCCGGCATCAAGCTCGAACTCATCCCCGGCGACGGCAAGGCGACGCTGACGAAGTATCGCGCCCGCACCCACGACATCTACATCGGCCAGTGGGGCCCGGATTATCTCGATCCGCACACCAACGCCGAGACCTTCGCCATCAATGAGAACAACAAGGACGACGCGCGCTCGAAGACGCTGGCCTGGCGCAATGCCTGGGATATCCCGGACATGACCAAGCGCACCCTCGCCAATGTGCTGGAACGCGACACCGCCAAGCGCCAGAAGGTCTATGAGGATCTCCAGCGCGAGCACCAGAAGGATTCGCCCTTCGTGATCATGTTCCAGCAGATCGAGGTGGCGGCCCATCGCAAGAGCGTTGACGGCTTCATCATCGGGCCGGGCTCCTCGACCAACCTCTATTACGCCATCGACAAGAAGTGATCGAAGGCGTTGTCTTGAGGATCATCGGCATCCGGCGCGATCCTTGCATCGCGCCGGGCATGTCTTGCGGGCATGTCTTGCTGACGGATTGGTTGGGTGCATGATGAATTCCGGCTGGGCGCGCATCGCCCGGACAACCTTGCGGGAAACGGCGACGATCCTTGTCACGATTCTCGGTCTGCTGGCGGTGACCTTTCTCATCGCCCGCGTCATGCCGGTCGATCCGGTTCTCGCGGTCGTCGGCGATAATGCCCGACCCGATGTCTATGAAAAGGCGCGGCAGGATCTGGGTCTCGACAAGCCGCTGATCGTCCAGTTCTGGGTCTATCTCGGCAAGGTCGTGCAGGGCGATTTCGGCAAGTCGATCCTCACGTCCAATCTCGTTCTCGATGACGTCAAGCGCGTATTCCCCGCGACGCTCGAACTCGCGACGCTCGGCACGCTGCTCGGCATCCTGCTCGGCATTCCGCTTGGCGTGCTGGCCGCGACGAAGCAGGGCCGCTGGCCCGATCAGGTGGCGCGGTTCGTCGGCCTGTTCGGCTATTCCATCCCCGTGTTCTGGCTCGGGCTGATGGGCCTCTTGCTGTTCTACGCCAAGCTCGGCTGGGTTGCCGGGCCGGGGCGGATCGATGTTTCCTACCAGGATTTCGTCCAGCCGATCACCGGCGTCCTGCTGCTCGATTGTGCGCTTCAGGGCGAATGGGACGCGTTCCGTAACGCGGTGTCGCATCTCGTGCTGCCGTCGGCGGTGCTGGGGCTGTTCTCCACCGCCTATATCAGCCGGATGACGCGCTCGTTCATGATCAACGAACTTCAGCAGCACTATGTCATCACCGCGCGGGTGAAAGGCCTGTCCGAGCGCCGCGTCATCTGGGGGCACGCGCTGCGCAACGCCGTGGTTCCGCTGCTGACCGTGATCGCCCTTTCCTACGCCAACCTGCTCGAAGGCTCCGTCTTGACGGAAACCGTGTTCGCCTGGCCGGGCCTCGGCCGCTACATCACCAATTCGCTTCTCAACGCGGACATGAGCGCGGTGCTCGGCGGCACCATCGTCGTCGGGCTCGTCTTCGTCGGCATCAATCTCCTGTCCGACGTGCTGGCGCGGATCTTCGATCCGAGAGCGAGGTAGGCCATGAGCACGCTGCGCGACTACCTCACCTCCGAGCGTCCGGACTCGCGCCGGCAGGCGCGTTTCGGCCAGTATTATCGCCAGTGGCGGGCATTGCAGCAGAATCCGCTCGCCCTGCTGGGCCTGTTCATCATCGTTTCGCTGCTCGTTATCGCGGCGCTTGCGCCGTGGATCGCACCCTATGATCCGATTGCGCAGAACCTTTCCCAACGTCTTCTGCCCCCTTCGACCGCGCATTGGATGGGAACCGACGAACTCGGCCGAGACATCCTCAGCCGCGTCATCTTCGGCACGCGGCTCACGCTTGCGGTGGTGCTGCTGGTGGTGATCTCGGTCGGCCCGATCGGGCTCCTGATCGGCACTTTGTCCGGCTATTTCGGCGGCATGGTCGATACCGTGCTGATGCGGGTCACCGACATCTTCCTCGCCTTCCCGCGCCTCGTTCTCGCGCTGGCCTTCGTTGCCGCGCTGGGCCCTGGCATCGAGAACGCGGTGATCGCCATCGCCTGCACCGCGTGGCCGCCTTACGCCCGCGTCGCGCGCGCCGAGACGCTGGTGATCCGCAACGCCGACTACATCGCCGCCGTGCGTCTTCAGGGCGCCTCGCACCTGCGGATCGTGCTCAAGCATGTCGTGCCGATGTGCCTGCCGTCGGTCATCGTCCGCACCACGCTCGACATGGCCGGCATTATCCTGATCGCCGCCGGGCTCGGCTTCCTCGGTCTCGGCGCGCAGCCACCTTCGCCCGAATGGGGCGCGATGATTGCCAAGGGGCGCGAATTCATCTTCGATCAGTGGTGGGTCGCGGCCTTCCCGGGTCTTGCGATCTGCCTCGTCGCGCTCGGCTTCAACCTGTTCGGCGACGGCTTGCGGGATGTTCTCGATGCGCGGTGAGCATTCTCAAGCGAAGTGGGGGCCGGTTCGCATGAAGAGAATGCGAAAGACAACAAGATGGCGGGCCTCGCGATGAACAGGCAAGGCGAAGCACCGCTCATCGAGGTCGAGAACCTCCGCGTCAACTTCCACACCCCGACCCGCCTCGTGCGGGCGGTGCGCGGGCTGTCCTTCACGCTCGGTCGCGAAAAGCTGGCCATCGTCGGCGAATCCGGTTCCGGCAAGTCGATGACCGGACGGGCAATCCTCGATCTCGTGCCCTGGCCCGGCGAGGTTCTGGCGGAAAGGCTCGCCTACCGCGGCAAGGACATGCGGGTGATGAGCACGGCCGAGCGGCGGGGCCTGCGCGGCAAGCACATCTCGATGGTGATGCAGGACCCGAAGTATTCGCTCAATCCGGTGATGACGGTCGGCGATCAGATCGCCGAGGCCTACCGCCTCCACAGCAAGGCCAATGCCCGCGAGGCCCGCGAACGTGCGCTCGCGATGCTTGAGGCGGTGCAGATCCGCGAACCGGCGCGCGTCTACGATCTTTATCCGCACGAGGTTTCGGGCGGCATGGGCCAGCGCGTGATGATCGCGATGATGCTGATCGGTGAGCCGGACGTGCTGATCGCGGACGAGCCGACCTCCGCGCTCGACGTGACGGTGCAGACGCAGATCCTCGACATTCTCGAACGCCTCGTCTCCGAGCGCGGCATGGGTCTCATTTTCATCAGCCACGATCTGCCGCTGGTCTCCGCTTTCTGCGACCGTGTGATCGTGATGTACGGTGGCAAGGTGATGGAGAGCCTCAACGCGCGCGAACTGCGGAAGGGCCGGCACCCCTATACGCAGGGGCTGCTCGGCTGTCTGCCGGACCTCGATCACCCCAAGGATCGCCTCGCGACGCTCGACCGCGATCCGGCCTGGCTGGGAGAGTGACGATGGCGGCTCCGGCAATTCTGGTCGACAACCTCAATGTCCGCTTCGGCGATGCGCATGTTCTCAAGGACGTGAGCTTTTCCGTCGCGCCCGGCGAGAGTTATGGCCTCGTCGGCGAATCCGGTTCCGGCAAGTCGACTGTGCTGCGGGTGCTTTCTGCGCTCAACCCCAACTGGACGGGGGAGATCGCTTTCGGGGGGGAAGCCCACCGGGCGAAACCGGACAAGGTCTTCTTCCGGCAGGTGCAGATGGTGTTTCAGGATCCGTTCGGGAGCCTGCATCCGCGTATGACTCTTGATGCGGCGCTCGCCGAGCCGCTGGCGATCCACGGGCTCGACAGGCCGGATGAGCGCATCGCCGCTGCGCTCAAGGATGTCGGGCTCGACGAGGGGTTCCGGTTCCGCTACCCACACCAGCTTTCCGGCGGCCAGCGCCAGCGCGTCGCCATCGCCCGCGCGCTGATTCTGGAACCGCGCATCCTGCTGCTCGACGAGCCGACCTCGGCGCTCGACGTCTCGATCCAGGCCGAGGCGCTGAACCTGCTCCAGGACATCAAACAGCAGCGCGACCTCACCATGGTGCTGGTGAGCCACAATCTCGCGGTGGTCGGCCATATGTGCAGCCGCGTCGCCGTGATGAACCGCGGCGTCATCGTCGAGGAAGCGACGATCGACGATCTGCGCAAAACCGGCGGCCGCGATCCCTATACGCAGGAATTGCTTGCCGCCTCGCGCCACGTCGCCATTCCGGGCGCGGCCTAGAGGCTACCTCAGGGTGCGGGACAGAAGGTCGCCTGCAATTCCCTGAGAATGCGCTCGACGACCGGGTTCGCGACCGAATAAAGCACCTTCTGCCCCTCGCGGCGCGTCGCCACCAGCCGTTCGGCGCGCAGTAACGCGAGTTGCTGGCTCGCCGCCGGCTCGCGGATGCCGATCTGCCGTGCGATCTCGCCGGACGGCAATTCTCCCTGAATCAGCGTGCACAGAATGCGCAGGCGCGCACCGTGACCCATGATTCGCATCAGGCGTGCGGCGTCCTCCGATGCCGCGACGAGCGCATCGAGATGACCGTTGGGATCGGGTGGATTTAATACTTGCATAAATGCGCAATAACGAATATGTCGAGGAAAGTCAAACGCGCCGTGGTTTCCGCGGCATCCGAAACGAAGGTTTTCCGAAGGAGCTTCCAATGACGATCGACAAGGCCATGTTCGTGTTCGCGGGATCGATGATCCTCATCTCGCTGCTGCTCACCCATTTCGTCTCGCCGTGGTTCTGGCTGTTCACGGCCTTCATCGGTCTCAACATGCTTCAGGCCGGCTTCACCGGATTCTGCCCGGCGGCGATGATCATGAAGAAGCTCGGGCTCAAGACCGGCTGCGCTTTCAACTAAGGATCCCGTGATGCGCGTTTCCCTTCCGCTCGCCGCGCTGCTGGCGGCCGCAACCGCGGCCCATGCGGCGGAAATCGAGATCCGGCCGGTCGCGGTCACCGAGACCAAGGCCGTGTTCGGCCGTGTCGAAACCCGCGATCAGGTTCCGGCCCGTTCGCGCATCGGCGGCACGGTCACGCGGCTCGACGTGACGGAGGGGAGCGAGGTCAAGGCGGGCGATACCATCGCGCTGATCGTCGATGACAAGCTCGAACCGCAACTGCGGGCGGCCGAGGCCCGTATCCGGGCCCTGACGGCGGAGCGCGCCAACGCGGTGACGGAGCTTGAACGCGCGCAGGCGCTTGTCGCGCGCGGCGCCGGCACGATTCAGCGTGTCGATCAGCTCCGCACCCAGGCCGACGTTCTCGCCAACCAGATCGCAGCGGGTGAAGCCGAGAAGGCTGTGCTCTTGCAGCAGCAGGCGGAAGGGGCGGTCAAGGCACCGCTCTCGGGGCGCATCCTCAAGGTGCCGGTCACCCGGGGCGGGGTGGTGCTTCCGGGCGAAGTTATCGCGCAGGTTGGCGGCGGCGGGTTCTTCCTGCGCCTCGCGCTGCCGGAACGTCACGCGAGCGCTCTCAAGGTCGGCGACGACGTGACGATCGGTGAGGGCGGGCAGAAAAAGGGCCGTCTCGCCAAGATCTTTCCGCTGATCGAGAACGGCCGCGTGATCGCGGATATCGAAGCGGCGGATGTCGGCAACTATTTCGTCGGCGAGCGCATGATGGTGGCGGTGCCGGTTGCACGGCGCGATGTCATCGCCGTGCCGAAGACGGCAGTTGTCCGGCGGGCCGGGCTCGATCTCGTCCGCATCCGCACGGCGGACGGCCGGGACGGCGAAGTCGTGGTGGTCACGGGCGGCGAAGTGGCCGCGCCGGATGGTCCGCGTCTTGAAATTCTTTCGGGCCTCAGGGCGGGCGACAAGGTGATCGTGCCGTGAAACCGGGTTCGCTGGGCATTGCCGGCGCGCTGACCCGCGCCTTCATCCTCTCGCCGCTGACGCCGCTGTTCCTGGTGGCGGCCTTCGCGCTCGGCCTCGTGGCGCTGATCGCCCTTCCACGCGAGGAGGAGCCGCAGATTTCAGTGCCGATGGTGGATATCCACATCCGCGCCGACGGGTTGAAGGCAGAGGATGCGGCCAAGCTTGTCACCGAGCCGCTGGAGACCATCGTCAAGTCGATTTCCGGCGTCGAGCATGTCTATTCCCAGACCCGCGACGACCGGGTGATGGTGACGGCGCGCTTCCTTGTCGGCACCTCCGCCGATGCAGCGATCCTGCGCACGCACGAGAAGATCCGTGCCAACCTCGACCGTATCCCTGCCGGCATCCCCGAGCCGCTGATCGTCGGTCGCGGCATCGACGATGTCGCGATCGTGGTGCTCACGCTGACCCCGAAGGCCGAGGCCGCGACGCGATACACAGCGAACGACCTCACCCGCATCGCGCGCGAGATGCGCGTCGAACTCGCGAAACGTCAGGACGTGGGCCTTACCTATCTCGTCGGGGAACAGCCCGAGGAATTCCGGATCACGCCCGATCCGCAGCGCCTCGCGCAATACCAGCTGACGCTCCAGAGCCTCGTCGCCAAGGTCGAGGGCGCGAACCGCGCCTTCCCGGCCGGCATGCTGCGTGACAAGGGAAGCCAGATCGGCGTCGTCGCCGGCCGCACGCTCGCGAGCCTCGACGAGATCGGCAATCTCGTCATGACCACCCGCGACAACCGCCCGGTCTACCTCCGCGATGTTGCGAAGGTGGAACTCGCGGCTGACGCTGTCGAGGCGCGAGTGCAGCATCTCGCACGCGGCAAGGACGGCGCCTTCGAGGCCCGCCCGGCAGTCTCGATCGCGATCGCCAAGCGTGCGGGTTCGAATGCCGTCACCATCGCCGAACATATCCTCGCCGACGTGCAGCGGATGCAGGGCTCGCTCGTGCCCTCGGACATCGCGGTCGAGGTGACGCGCAACTACGGCGAGACCGCGAACGAGAAGGCGAACGAGCTGCTGTTCCATCTCGGGCTGGCGACGCTCTCGATCGTCGCGCTGGTCTGGCTCGCGATCGGCCGCCGCGAGGCGATCGTCGTCGCCATCGTCATTCCGGTGACGATCCTGCTGACGCTCTTCGCCGCCAAGGTGATGGGCTACACGCTCAACCGCGTCAGCCTGTTCGCGCTCATCTTCTCGATCGGCATCCTCGTCGACGACGCGATCGTCGTCATCGAGAACATCGCCCGCCACTGGGGCATGGGCGATGGCCGCAGCCGCGCCGACGCGGCGGTCGATGCCGTGGCCGAGGTCGGCAATCCGACCATTGTCGCGACGCTCACAGTGGTGGCGGCGCTGCTGCCCATGCTGTTCGTCTCCGGCATGATGGGCCCCTACATGAGCCCGATCCCGGCGAATGCTTCCGCAGCCATGGTGTTCTCGTTCTTCGTCGCGGTGATCGTGACGCCCTGGCTGATGGTGAAGTTCGGCGCTTCGCATCACGCCGGTGGGCATGATCATGCCGATGGCGGCAGGCTCGGGCAGTTCTATGCCGCCGTCGCGCGCCCGATCCTCGCCTCGAAGAAGCACGCCTGGTGGTTCCTCGGCGCGGTCGGGGCGGCGACCTTCGCCTCGCTGGCACTGTTCTACACCCAACACGTGACGGTGAAGCTGCTGCCGTTCGACGACAAGCCCGAACTCTCGGTGATGCTCGATCTGCCGCGCGGCGCCTCGGTGGAGGAGACCCACCGCACGCTTCACACCATCGCCGACGCCCTGCGCCCGGTGAAGGAAATCCAGTCGCTGCAACTGCATTCCGGTACAGCGGCGCCGTTCAATTTCAACGGCCTCGTGCGCCACACCTACCTGCGCGCGGAACCGCAGTCGGGCGACATTCAGGTCAACCTTGTCGCGAAGCAGGCGCGCAGCCGGCCGAGCCACGCCATCGCGCTCGACCTGCGGGCGCGCATCGGCAAGCTCGATCTGCCGGCGGATGCCCGCGTGAAGGTCGTCGAGCCGCCGCCCGGCCCGCCGGTGATGGCGACGCTGCTCGCCGAGATCTATGGTCCGGACGAGGCGACCCGTCGCGCCGTCGCCGACAAGTTGCGCGGCGTTTTCAGGTCGATTCCGTTCATTGTCGATGTCGACGACAGTTTCGGCACGCAGGTGGATCGCGTGCGCCTCAGGATCGCCGAGGATGAGCTGGAGTTCTTCAAGGTCGAGCACCGCGACGTGCTCGATACCATCCGCCTTGTCTATGGCGAGACGGTCGCGGGCTATTCGCATCGCGGCGGCGTGCAGCCGATCCCGATCAAGGTCGCGCTCGGCAAGGGCGAGCGCGTGCTCGACGAAAAGGTGCTCTCGATCCCCGTGCCGGCGAACCTGCTGCCGGGCGACCGCTCAACGGTGGAACTCGGTGATGTGGTCAAGGTCGAACGCGAGAAGGCTTCGTTCCCGCTGTTCCGCCGCAACGGCCAGCCGGCGGAAATGGTGACGGCGGAACTCGCCGGCGATTTCGAAGCCCCGCTCTACGGCATGATCGCGGTGCAGCGCGCCATCGACAAGGCCGATTGGGGCGGGCTGCCGAAGCCGACGGTTCGTCTCCATGGCTACTGCTGCAACGTCGAGTCGGGCGAACTGCCG
>JAVTWI010000367.1:0-8354 GCA_032229845.1 Rhabdaerophilum sp. | reverse complement strand
CGGTTCTCCTGTGGGACGGGGAGTGGGAGGTGACTTGGGTAACCTTCCGCGACATGGGCGCGGCCTTCGGCGTGGCGCTGCTCGGTATCTATATCCTCGTCGTCGCGCAGTTCGGTTCGTTCAAGCTGCCGCTCGTGATCCTCACGCCGGTGCCGCTGACCTTCATCGGCATCCTACTCGGCCACTGGCTGTTCGGAGCGCCGTTTTCGGCGACCTCGATGATCGGCTTCATCGCGCTTGCCGGCATCATCGTCCGTAACTCGATCCTGCTGGTGGATTTCATCCGCCACGCGCGCACGCCGGGGCGCAAGCTCGTCGATGTGCTGATCGAGGCGGGCTCGATCCGCTTCAAGCCGATCCTCCTCACCGCGCTGGCGGCGATGATCGGCGCGGTGACGATCCTCACGGACCCGATCTTCCAGGGGCTCGCGATCTCGCTATTGTTCGGCCTCGCTTCCTCGACGGCGCTGACCGTGCTTGTGATCCCGGCGATCTACCTCGTGCTGCGCGGCGATCCCGAACCGCCGCCGGGCGATGAGGGCGCCTCTGTGAAGGATGGGGAAACAAAGGCGGCGTGACGCTTCACGCCGCAGCGATTTCCTCAATGACCAGTTCGAAGGTCATCAGCACCGGATTGTCGCCGCGCACGAGCCGTCCGCGCGCGATCCGGCCGGTGTAGTCGATAAGGCCGATGTCGATCGCCGCCGCGAGGCCGCCGGCGGCATCGGGTTCGATCATGCCGTGCTCGATGCAGACCTCGGTCGCGAAGTTCTCGAACACGGTGCCGTCCGTCAGGCGGACGCCGATTGTCGAGCCGACACCGCCATGGATGTGCGCCCGCGCGATCCCGCGTTCACGGCAGAAACTCTCCAACGCGCCGCAGAAATCCTGATTGGGGCGCAGCCGGACGACGAAGGCGCGCGCGCCCTTGCCGTGTTCATCCGGGTGCTGGGTCGGGTGAAAGATACGGAAATTGGTCTCGGGATCGGCCATCACCTCGAATCGCGCGCCGCGCACGCCGAAAGCTTCCACCTCAACGGCTTCGGCAACAACCGTCTCCTCAGGGATGACATGGCCGCCGCATTCCCTGCCTTCCGCTTCTCGCCAGAGGCCGTGGCAATGGAAAAAGGCCGAACCATCGCGCAGCCCGAACGTCAGCGCGCCGGCGTGCATGCGGGCGATGCCGGCGGGACGGAAAAATTCCGAATAAAAGGCGGCGTGCTGATCATCCTTCGAGAGCGCCGGCATGACATAGGTGAAGGGGCCGAAGGCCGCGTCTTTGAGCCGCACCGTTCCCGAAGCATAGCCCGCTGCCGAGAAACCGCGCCGCACCGCCTCGACCAACAGCAGGCCGGGTTCGAGCGTGAAGCGGAACGGCTCGCCCCGGCCTTCTGCCGCGAGAAGACGGGGTTCGAGCGCCGGGCCGGGTTGCTGGATGAAGCCGGGACGGGTCATGCGCTTGCGAGCCCGTCCGGCCCGATGAGCCCGCGTTTCTCGAGTTCGTCCTTGATAAGGCGCTTGGGGATCTTGCCGTAGCCGGATTTCGGCAGCGCCTCCCAGAACAGGAAGCGTTTCGGCATTTTGTAGCGCGGCACCTTGGCGCCGAGAAAATCCATCATCTCCGCTTCGCTCGCCGCCGCGCCCTCGCGCAGCACCGCGACCGCGACGCCGACCTCGCCCCACATCTTGTCCGGCACGCCGAGCACCGCCACCTCGGCGATGGCGGGGTGGGTGAGGATCTTCTCCTCGATCTCGCGCGGATAGATGTTCGATCCGCCGGAGATATACATGTCCGAGGCGCGGCCAGTGATGTAGACGAAACCCTGCTCGTCCATATGGCCGAGGTCGCCGGTGCGGAACCAGCCATTGCGGAAGGCTTTCTCGTTGGCCTCCGGGTTGTTGTAGTAGCCCGCGAAAACCGCCGGGCCGATGACGCAGATTTCCCCGCTCTCGTGGGGCCCCAATTCCTCACCCTTGTCGTTCTGGATCGAGACCTGCATGCCCGTGCGCTCGAAGCCGCAGGTGCCGAACTTGGTGTTGGCATGGTCCTCGGGATCGTGGAGGGCAGGGGGTAGTACGGTGATGTTTCCGGTGACCTCGCCAAGCCCGAAATACTGCACGATCACCTTGCCGAGTTTCTTCAGCGCGAATTTCTGGTCCTCGCGATACATCGGTGCGCCGGCGTAGATGACATGGCGCAGCGAGGAATGGTCAAAACGGTCGACAGCCGGATGTTCGGCGAGCATCTTCAGGATCGTCGGCACCGTGAACATGTTGGTGACGCGGTGTGCCTCGATCAGCCGCCAGGCTTCCTCGATGTCGAACTTCTCGCTCGGCATCAGGATCGTCGGTGCGCCGCGCGCGACGAGGTTGAGCTGGTGCACGCCCGCGCCGTGGCTGAGCGGGGCAACGACGAGGCTCGCATCCGCTTCGGTCGAGCCGGGGAGCAGGTCGCAGAGGTGGTTCGCCAGCACGAACCCCATCTGCCCGTGCGTGAGCACCGCCGCCTTGGATCGCCCGGTCGTGCCGGAGGTGAAGAAGAACCAGCAGGGATCATTGTAGTCGACCGCCACATCCTCGACGCGCGCGCCGCGATGCTTGGCCATGTGCGCGGAGACATCCGCTTCGCCGAATTGCGTCGGCTTCGCCTGCTCGTCCATCCGCCAGATGAATTCGACACCCGGAACGCCCTCGGCGATGACGCGGGCATGATCGGGAAAATCGCCGTGGCAGAGGAAGCCCCTCGCGCCGGAAAATTCCGCGAGGTAGACGATCTCCTCCGGCATCAGGCGGAAATTGGTCGGCACCCACACGAGGCCGAGGCGGAAGGCGGCGAACATCGAGAAGAACATCTGCGCGGTGTTCTTCGAATGCACCAGCAGCCGGTCGCCCTTGGTGAGCCCGCGCGCCGCCAACGCGGCCGCCAGCGCCGAGACCTCGGCGTCGATCTCGCGCCATGTCCACCGCTCCTCGCCCCAGATGAGGCCCGCCTGATCGGGAAAGCGCCGTGCGTTCTGCCGGAGCGGATGCGCGAGGTTCATCACCCGGTTCGACAGGCGGTTCACGCCACCTTTCGGATGTTCGATCTGCATGAAAGTCCTCCGGTGGTCGAGTGAAGAAGTCGAGACCCGCATTGCC
Organism: Rhabdaerophilum sp.; assembly: GCA_032229845.1. Taxonomy (GTDB): domain Bacteria; phylum Pseudomonadota; class Alphaproteobacteria; order Rhizobiales; family Beijerinckiaceae; genus Rhabdaerophilum. Next base: position 5,216 of record JAVTWI010000367.1, on the reverse strand, counting down.
GGGCCGCGTGACGGCCGTCGCTCATTTCAGAAGGAGCGCTGCTCCGTAAAGCCCCAGGCCGAAAACAGTGTGGCCCAGGATGTTGAGCACGCGAATGCGGTTCGCATCCGGCTTTCGGGCATGTGCCATGCCGTTGCCCATGCCGGGCGCAAGCAGGAACCAGCCGCAGCCCACCGTGGCAAGGCCGACGAACAGGGGCGCGAACAGGGTCGGCTGGGTTCGGAAGGCGGCGCCGCCGATCAGCAGCGTGGCGAGCGCGAAGAGGATGCCGATGAAGTAGTGGCTGGCCCAGCCAATCGCGCGTTCTCCCGGAATCGCCGGGCTGTCGGCGATGGTGTCGTGAACAAAGCGCCCATGCGGCATGTGCCCGAACCAGCGGCCGACAAGCCCCCAGTTCGGCAGGGCAAACCCGAACAGCCGGTTGAGCAGCAGGGCCCAGAGATCGAGCAAGGCCGTTGCGGCCATGCCCATGATGACGGAGCGTAGAAAAAGATCCTGCATGGATAAAACCCGGCCGGAGCGACTCTCGGAAAGGCGCCGGCCTTCTCGTTGTTGCGTTTCCTCCGGATGCGCCGCTGCGTCTGATGCGCTGCGTGAGGCTTTGTCCGGATCCTTAGCTAACACCGGTTCCGCCAGTCGAAAAAGCGAAATTTCCGTCGCCGGGCGCTGGGCCCCTGCTCGCCGGTCCCGGGGCCGGATTTTCGCGTCCTCTTGCAAGCGGAGCGATGATCGCCATATCTCCAAAGGTCGCGAATTCATTCCGGAAAGCCGGAGCGGAGAGGAAGCGTGGAGTTTCGCTACAGGGTTTATAATTTCGATTGGTCGAGCTTGCCGCTCGGCGCCAAGGTGCGCGTCGGACTGACGGCGCTCGGCGGGCTGGGCCTTCTGGCGCTGATCCTGTCCGTATCGGCGGCCCTGTTCCTGATCCTTGCGCCGGTCGTGCTTGTCTCGGGCCTGATCGGCAGCTGGTACCTGTCCCGCAAGGTCCGGCAGGCGCGGGAACAGGGATTGCGGGACGAAGGCGTGATCGACGCGCAGTACATCGTCATTGAACGAGAACCGGGCGATATGTCAGCGAACGAGCGCCGCCGATTGCCCTGAGTCGCGTCGGGCTCAGGTGTGCGGATCGTCGATCAGGTCGTCCGGCGCGGCGAGCTTGATAAGAGCAGTCGGATCGCCGATCGTGATGCGGCGACCGTTCACCTTCACGCCATACGCCTGAAGCGTGACGAAGGTGCGTGAGAGCACCTCGGGCGCCATGCCGAGCCGGCCGGCCAGCACCTTCTTGTCGAAGGGCAGAGCAAACTCGTCCGCGCCGCCGAGCTCGGTCTGGTGACGCACTAGCCAGGCGGCGGCCCGTTCTAGGCTTGAGCGCAGCTTCTGGTTCTTCAGTTCCTTGAGCACGCCGCGATAGGCGACGGCGAGTTCGTTCGTCAGGCCGCGGGCGAAATTGGCGTCGATACCGAAACGGTTCCGTACCGCCTCCGAGGGAATCATCAGGATCCGCGCGGGCGAGAGCACCCGCGCCGACTTGAGGTAGGGTTTGTCGAGCAGCACCGCCGCCAGAATGAAGCTGCCGCCCGGCCCGAGGACCGCCACGGTCGTCTCCCGGTCGCGATAGCGCGAGAACAGCTCGATTTGCCCCTCGACGACGATATGCAGGAAATCGGGCGGTTCGCCCTCCCGGACAAGCTCGACGTGGACCGGGAAACGCTGCAGGAACGCCCCGCGCAGAAGCTCGCCGACATGTTCGGGCGCGGCATTGGCAACAAGCGGAATCGCCTGCACCAGCTCCAGTTCGTCAGGGCGCATCGTCGTTCCTCCTGCAACAATCGTCACGACGAAACGCAATTTTGCAACTGATTTTTGTCAAGTAAGAAATTGCTAATGCTTCCTTCGCAGCTTGATCAACGCGACCGGCCGCTTGAATTTGAGAGATAAACCTCTTGAATCGCTCGTGAAATCCCAAAGGGTTGACCCAAATCAAGGAGTATTGCGCGCCTTTCGGCACCCTCCGCCTCCGCCAGCAGAACAAACTGCCAAGGGGCAACCATGGCCACACAAACCTTCGACAAGTCGCAGCAGGGCTCGGCCCTGTGGATGTCGACCCTCGCCTTCACCGTCTGCTTCGCCGTCTGGACGATCTTCGCGATCATCGGCGTGCAGATCAAAAAGGACCTCGGGCTCAGCGAGACCCAGTTCGGTCTCCTGATCGGCACGCCGATCCTGACCGGCTCGCTGATCCGCCTGATGCTCGGCATCTGGTCCGACCAGTACGGTGGCCGCATCGTCTATTTCTGGACGATGATCGCAGCCGCGATCGCGACCTTCCTGCTCACCTACGCCTATGACTACACGACCTTCCTGATTGCCGCGCTCGGCGTCGGCGTCGCAGGCGGTTCGTTCTCGGTGGGTGTCGCCTATGTCGCGAAATGGTTCCCGAAGGAGAAGCAGGGCACGGCCCTCGGCATCTTCGGCGCGGGCAACGTCGGCGCGGCGGTGACGAAGTTCTTCGCGCCGATGGTGATGGTCGCCTTCGGCTGGAAGATGGTGGCGATGGCCTGGGGGGGCGCGCTGCTCGTGACGGCCTTCCTCTTCATGCTCACTACCAAGGATGACCCGGACCTCGCCGCGCGCAAGGCCAAGGGCGCCAAGCCCGAGCCGCTGTCCGCGATGATGGAGCCGCTCAAGAACATCCAGGTGTGGCGCTTCTCGCTCTACTACTTCTTCGTGTTCGGCGGTTTCGTCGCGCTGGCGCTGTGGCTGCCGCGCTACCTGATCGGCGTCTACGGCCTCGACATCAAGACCGCCGGCATGATCGGCGCGGTCTACTCGATCCCAGCCTCGATCTTCCGCGCCTATGGCGGACATCTTTCCGACAAGTACGGCGCCCGGAAGATCATGTACTGGACCTTCATCGTCACGGCGCTCTGCACCTTCCTGCTCTCCTACCCGCCGACAGATTACGTCGTGCAGGGCGCGAAGGGTGCGATCAGCTTCCGCATCGCCACCGGCGTGGGCAGCTTCATGGTGCTGGCCTTCGTGCTCGGCTTCTTCATGAGCCTCGGCAAGGCGGCGGTCTACAAGCATATCCCGGTCTATTACCCGGATCGCGTCGGCGCGGTCGGCGGTGTGGTCGGCCTCGTCGGCGGCCTCGGCGGCTTCGTCCTGCCGCTCGCCTTCGGCTGGCTGCTCGACCAGACCGGCATCTGGCAGACCTGCTTCATGCTGCTGTTCGTGATCACCGCGTCTTCGCTGATCTGGATGCATATGGCGATCCGCCACATGGAACAGGAAGCCGCCGGCCCGGTGCTCAAGAAGCTGCCGGAACTGCCCGAGATGCAGCCGATCCACGAGGAGAAGCACGAGGGTGCCCTGTCCGGTCACATGATCCAGGACTGGAGGCCCGAGGACAACGCTTTCTGGGAAAAGGAAGGCCGTGCCATCGCCCGGCGCAACCTGTGGCTCTCGATCCCCGCGCTGCTCCTCGCCTTCGCGGTGTGGATGGTGTGGTCTGTCGTGGTCGCCAAGCTGCCGGCCATCGGCTTCAAGTTCTCGACCGGCGAACTGTTCTGGCTCGCCGCCCTGCCGGGTCTCTCCGGCGCGACGCTGCGGATCTTCTACTCCTTCATGGTCCCGGTGTTCGGCGGTCGTCTCTGGACGACGCTCTCGACCTGGTCTCTGATCATCCCGGCGCTCGGCATCGGCTTCGCGGTGCAGAACCCCTCGACGCCCTACATCGTGTTCGTGGCGCTGGCCCTGCTGTGCGGCTTCGGCGGCGGCAACTTCGCCTCCTCGATGTCAAACATCTCGTTCTTCTTCCCGAAGAAGGAGAAGGGTAACGCACTTGCGCTCAACGCGGGCCTCGGCAACCTCGGTGTCTCGGTCGTGCAGTTCGTGGTGCCGCTCGCCATCACCGCCGGCGTCTTCGGGGCCATCGGCGGCGAGGGCGTCGCGATCTCGCCTACGCAGAAGCTGTTCATCCAGAACGCCGGCTTCATCTGGGTGCCGTTCATTGCAGTAAGCGCCATTGCGGCCTGGTTCGGCATGAACGATCTGGCGACCGCCAAGGCCTCCTTCGCCGATCAGGCGGTGATCTTCCGGCGCAAGGATAACTGGCTGATGTGCTGGCTCTACACCGGGACCTTCGGCTCGTTCATTGGCTATTCGGCGGGCTTCCCGCTGCTGGCCAAGACGCAGTTCCCGAACGTCGAGAGCCTGCACCTCGTCTTCCTCGGCCCGCTGGTGGGCGCGCTCTCCCGCGCGGCGACTGGCTGGATCTCGGACAAGTGGGGTGGCGGCCGTGTGACCTTCTGGGTGTTCATGGGCATGATCCTCGCAGTTGGCGGCGTGCTCTACTTCCTCGGCATCAAGACGCAGCCGGGTGCCTTCTGGGGCTTCTTCGGATGCTTCCTCGCCCTGTTCTTCCTGACGGGCGTGGGCAATGCCTCCACCTTCCAGATGATCCCCGCGATCATGCGCAAACAGATCCCGGTTCTGGAGCCGAAGCTCTCGGGGGCGGACAGCGTCAAGCAGGCCGAGAAGGAAAGCGCCGCGATCATCGGCTTCACCTCGGCGGTGGCGGCCTACGGCGCCTTCTTCATCCCGAAGAGCTACGGCACCTCGATCGCCATGACCGGCGGTCCGCAGGCTGCGCTCTGGGCCTTCATGGCCTTCTACGCAAGCTGCGTGGCGCTGACCTGGTTCTACTACACCCGACGGGGGGCGACGCTCTACGACGTCGAGCGTCAGTCCGCCGCCTCCGCCCGTTGATCCCTCTCCATCGAGGACCGAACCATGAGCAACTTTCTTGATCGACTGACCTTCTTCTCCAAGGTGAGGGAGCCGTTCGCCGACGGGCACGGCATCACCACCAACGAGGACCGGCGCTGGGAGGATGGCTATCGCAAGCGCTGGCAGCACGACAAGATCGTGCGTTCCACCCACGGCGCGAACTGCACCGGCTCGTGCTCCTGGAAGATCTACGTCAAGGGCGGCATCGTCACCTGGGAAACCCAGCAGACCGATTACCCGCGCACGCGGCCGGATCTTCCCAACCACGAGCCGCGCGGCTGTTCGCGCGGGGCCTCCTACAGCTGGTATCTCTACTCGGGCAACCGCGTGAAATACCCGCTGATCCGTTCGCGCCTCCTGAAGCTGTGGCGCGAGGCACGGGCGACCCGGACGCCGGTGGCGGCCTGGGCCTCGATCGTCGA
>JAVTWI010000366.1:0-3840 GCA_032229845.1 Rhabdaerophilum sp. | reverse complement strand
GTTAGAGCATGCTTGACGCGATTAACCGGCTTCCACTTAATCGCAGCATGCTCTATTGGCTCGCGCCCCTTGCTGGATGGGGCTGGTTGTGCATATCGACCAGAACGCGATCGAGAACAAGAAGGAACTCGCCAGTGTCCGCTTCTGCCCGCGCCGCCCAAGAACCGGTCTCCGTGCCGGCCTCCTTGCCGTTTCCGGGCCATCTTCGCCCCGGCGCCGCGCGTGCGTTCCGGATCTGGTTGCTGGTGCTGATCGTGCTGGTGCTGGTGATGGTAACGGTCGGGGGCGCGACGCGTCTGACGGGTTCGGGGCTCTCGATCACCGAGTGGAAGCCGGTGCTCGGCGCCATTCCGCCGCTCAACGCTGAGGACTGGGCGCGCGAATTCGCGCTTTACCGCGAGAGTTCGCAATACAAGAACCTCAATTCCGGCATGACCCTCGGCGAGTTCCAGTTCATCTACTGGTGGGAATGGGGGCATCGTCAGCTCGGACGCTTCATCGGCCTGGTGATGCTGGGCGGCTTCCTCGCGTTCTTTTTGACCGGCGCGATCCGCGGACGGCTTGCGGCTGCAACCTTCGGGCTCGGGCTGTTGCTCGGCCTTCAGGGGGCGATCGGCTGGATCATGGTCGCGAGCGGCCTGAAGCCGGGCATGGTTGCGGTCGCGCCGGTCAAGCTGACGCTGCATCTCGTGTTTGCTTGCCTGTTCTTTATCGGGCTCATCGTGATGGCGACGAAGGCGGGCGCATTCTCAAGCGAAGTGGGAACCGGTTCGCGTGAAGAGAATGCGGAAAGAGAAAAGGGCACTTTCGGAAAGGGATTGCCCGCTTCGTCCGGTCTCGCACGCGCTACGTGGTGGCTTGTGGTCGCGATCCTCACGCAGATCGCGCTCGGCGGGCTGGTCGCCGGATCGCATGCGGGCTTCACCTACAACACCTGGCCCTTGATGGATGGCGAACTGGTTCCGGGCAAGGCCAAGCTGTTCGTCGCGCAGCCGTTCTGGGAGAACTTCATCGACAACCCGACGCTGGTGCAGTTCAACCACCGGATCGGGGCTTACATCGTGCTGGCCTTGACCCTCTGGCATATGCTGGCCGCGCGCGGAACACCGGTTTTCCGGCGTGCGGCGCATCTCTTCGCGCTGGTGCTCGCGCAAGGCGTGCTCGGTATCGTGACGCTGCTGCTGGTGGTGCCGCTGCATGCAGGCCTCGCCCATCAGGCGCTCGCGCTCATGGTGCTGGGCTATGCCGTGGTTCACGCGGTGAAGAGTGGCGTTTCGCAGGCTTAAGAGCGCGCAGCCGGCAGGTTAGGCTGCAAAGTCGTGGATGGCCGGGCCAAGCCCGGCCATGACGCTGGAGAACGACAACGCCTGAGAACTCTCTCCCTGCGGAGGCTGAAAGCCGACGCTAGGAGCAACGCGACGCCGAGCCTATGCGAGGGAATTGTCCCGCCGGACGAAGTCTTCGGCGGGACAAAACGATCAGGCCTTCAGCGCCTGATCGAGATCCGCGATCAGATCCGCGACATCCTCGATGCCGACCGAGAGACGCACGACATCCGGGCCCGCGCCGGCGATCGTCTTCTGCTCGTCGGTCAACTGGCGATGCGTCGTCGAGGCCGGATGAATTACGAGCGAACGCGTGTCGCCGACATTGGCGAGATGCGAGAACAGCTTGAGGTTCGAGACGAGCGCGATGCCCGCCGCGTTGCCGCCCTTGAGGCCGAAGGTGAACACCGCGCCGGCACCCTTCGGCGAATATTTCTTGGCGAGCGCATGATACTTGTCACTTTCGAGGCCGGGGTAGGAGACCCAGCTCACGGCCGGATGCGTCGAGAGGAATTTCGCTACTGCCAGCGCATTGTCCGAATGCTTCTGCATGCGCAGCGGCAGGGTCTCGATGCCGGTGAGAATCTGGAAGGCGTTGAACGGCGAGAGCGCCGGACCAAGATCGCGCAGGCCCAGCACGCGGCAGGCGATGGCGAAGGCGAAGTTGCCGAAGGTCTCGCCCAGCACCATGCCGGCATATTCAGGGCGCGGCGCGGTGAGCGAGGGATATTTCTTGCCGGCTTTCAGCCAGTCGAACGTGCCGGCATCGACGATGACGCCGCCGATCGAATTGCCATGGCCGCCAAGGAACTTGGTCAGCGAATGCACCACGATGTCGGCGCCATGCTCGATCGGGCGGACGAGGTAGGGCGAGGCAAGGGTATTGTCGACGATCAGCGGGATGCCCGCCTTCTTCGCCACCGCCGAGATCGCCGCGATATCGAAAATCACGCCGCCCGGGTTGGCGATCGATTCGATGAAGATCGCCTTGGTCTTGGGCGTGAGCGCCTTCTCGAAGCTCGCGGCGTCGTCTCCGTCGGCCCAGACGACATTCCAGCCGAACTTCTTGTAGGCGTGGTTGAACTGGTTGATCGAGCCGCCGTAGAGCTTCTTGGCGGCGATAAACTCGTCGCCCGGCTCCAGCAAGGTATGGAACACAAGGTGCTCGGCGGCATGGCCCGAGGCGACCGCCAGCGCCGCCGTGCCGCCTTCGAGCGCGGCGACGCGCTCTTCGAGCACCGCACAGGTCGGGTTGCCGATGCGGGTGTAGATATTGCCGAAGGCCTGAAGCCCGAACAGCGAGGCAGCGTGATCGACGTCGTCGAACACGAAGGAGGTCGTCTGGTAGATCGGGGTTGCCCGCGCGCCGGTCGTCGGGTCCGGCTGGGCGCCGGCGTGGACGGCGAGGGTCGAGAATCCGGGGGCGCGGTCGGTCATTGTCAGGCTCCTTCTGTCTGGAGGAGCGTTCTAAATGTCGGAAATTCGTTCGTCAAGACGGAATGTTCGATTTGAAGAACGAGAGAGGGCGGCCCGACCGGCCGCCCTGCAATCGGTCAGGCGGCCTTCTGCGGCGCAACCTTCGGGAAGTCGATCTCGGTATCGAACAGGTGGTTCGCGTAATTGGTGAAGATGTTCTGCACCGTCACGGCGAAGACCTCGACGATCTGGGCATCGTCGAGCCCGTTCTGCCGCGCCGCGGCAAGCTCGGCATCCGGCACCACACCCTTCGACGAGACGATCGACCGGGCCAGCGACACGATCGCGCGGTTGCGCGGGTCGGCCGGCGTGCCATGACGGGCGGCGGCGATGTCGGCTTCGGTCAGCCCGGCACCCTTGCCGATGGCGGTGTGCGCCGAGAGGCAGTAGGCACAGGCATTGGCCTCCCCGACGGCGAGGGCGATCTGCTCGCGCTCCTTCGCGGAGAGCTTGCCGCCCCCCAGCTTCGCGCCGAATTCGAGGTAGGCGCCGAGCACATGCGGGGCGTGGCCGAGCGTGGCATAGAGATTGGGCACCATGCCGATCTTGGCCTTGACGCCATCGAGAATGGTGCGGGTTTCGCCGGCGGGATTGGCGACGGGATGGATGCGGGGCATGTCGATCTCCTTGGGTGAATGGGGCTGACTAACCAGTCAGTAAGGACCGAATACAATTGACTGATTGATCAGTAAAGACGAAAATCTCGACAGGACGCAGGAAGCCGTTCACGACTGTGTGAGGAGATCATGGAGACCGAGTCGATGGCAGGGGTCCGGCCCGATGGCGGAACGCGCGCCCAGCTTCTCGCGATCACCGAGCGCCTGATGAGCGCGGCCGGCTACGAAGGCGTCGCGATCAAGGATATCGCCGCCGTTGCCGGGGTGCGGCCCGCGGCGATCTTCTACCATTTTCCGACGAAGGCGGATCTCGTCGCCGCGGCGCTCGACGCTTCCGTCAAGGCGCTCGCCGGGCGACTCGCCGAACTCGATGGGCAGCACGCCGATCCGATGGCGCGGGTGAGGGCCTTCATCGACTATTT
>JAVTWI010000365.1:0-3852 GCA_032229845.1 Rhabdaerophilum sp. | reverse complement strand
CCCCGATGGTGTTGCGGAGGTCGGCTTCCGGCATCGGCTTTGCGAAGACATAGCCCTGGATGCCGTGGATCGAGAATTTCCGGACCGCCGCGAGCTGCGCTTCTGTCTCGATGCCTTCGACGATGATCAGCAGGTCGAGATCGTGAGCCAGTTGCGTGATGGCGCCCATCAGCGCATGGGCGCGCTGCGAGGTCTCGATCTCGCGGCAGAAGGACTTGTCGATCTTGAGAATGTCGATCGGCAGCCAGGTCAGGTAGCTGAGCGAGGAATAGCCGGTCCCGAAATCGTCGAGCGCTACGCCGACGCCCATGTCGCGCAGGCGCCGCAGGCTGTTGGCGACGGCGGTGCCTTCGTTGATGAGGGCCGATTCCGTGATCTCCAGAATCAGGCGGTGCGGCGCAAGGCCGGTCCGGCGCAGAACGGCATCAACGATGCCGACGAGATCGTGGTCCAGCTCGAACTGGTGAGGCGAGACATTGACGCTGACACGGACGTTGCCCGGCAGATCCATGGCAAGCCGCGCCGCGGTCTCGATCGCCCAGGCGCCGAGCACCTTGATCAACCCGGTCTGCTCCGCGATCGGGATGAAGATTCCCGGACTGACCATGCCGCGCGTCGGGTGCTTCCAGCGCAGCAGGGCCTCGACATGCGTCGCGGTTCCCGAGCGCGGGTTGTAGATCGGCTGGTAGACCAGGAAGAACTCGCCACGCCGGATCCCCTCGCGCATTTCGGCCTCGAAGGCCAGCCGATCGTCGTGTTCGGCGCTGAGTTCGGGCGAATAGGCAACGTAGCGGTTCCGCCCGTCGGCCTTGGCTCGATAGAGCGCAAGATCCACACGCTTCAGGACATCCTCGACGGAATTGCCGCCTTCGGCATGGGCGATGCCGACACTGACGGTCGTCATCAGATTACGATTGGTGACGTAGCGCTGGGACTGGACATGCGCGATGATCCGCATCGCGAGTTCGACGGCCTCGCCCGGCGGACGTCGCGTCGCGATCATGAATTCGTCGCCGCTCATGCGCGCCGCCACGTCCCCCGGCTTGAGGAGGTTCTCGAAGCTTTCTCCGAGTGCGACCAGAAGATCGTCGCCGATATCGTGGCCGAACGTGTCGTTGATTGTCTTGAAGTTATCGACGTCGATCGAGAGCAGCGAATAGGACGCCTTGGTGGCGGCGATTTCGTCCAGCGAGCGCAGCAGGCCACGCCGGTTGAGAAGATTGGTGAGAGTATCGAGGTTGGCGACGCGCTCCAGCGTGCGCATCGTCATGTGCCGAGAGACGAAGACCTCGTAGAGAATGCGCGCGCTCGAGAACGTCAGCAGCATCGTCAGGATCACTGTGAGGCCGATGAGCACGTGGACCGGCTCACCCGTCCAGAGCAGGGCGAGCGAGAACGGCGCCGCCGCAATGGAAACCTGCACCTTCGTAACCAACGGCCGCGAGGTATTGCGCCCCGAAAGACCGGCGAGATAGCCGATCGTCTGGGCGATTCCGAGCAACGAGATCGGATGATTGTAGTAGCGGATCAGCGAATAGGTGCCGAACGTCGTCACGACCGCTGCCGTCAGCCAGGCGCCGAGCATGGCGAGACGCTCGAAGTGCCGCGCGCCCGAGGCGGAACGCGCCGAATGCCGGAAACGCTCGTAGGCCGCATGCGAATAATAGCGGAGCAGCCCCACGGCCGCCATGGCGAAGGCGAGGCCGTAGAGAAATCCATCGTTGCCCCCGAGCACGGCTGCGCCCGCGATGACGATGGTGACCATGGCCGCGCCGATGAAGATCGGCTTGGGCGTGGCATAGAGCGCGTCAAGCAGCTCGTTGCGGACCGAAACCGCATCCTTGGTGGTATTCCGAATATCGTTCACGGACATGCCGGCCCTTCGCCCAAAAAACCAAGCCGTTCTCGTTGCTGCTTTCGCGGAAACCCTGCTCACGCGAACGAAGTTCTTCGCGTTAAATAGAAACACATTCCAAGATTAAGAAATTGATAATCAGGCGGCGATGATCGCGTTTACTCCTTGAAAACACTCTCATTCCTAGTTCGATAATTATCTTTCCCTCTCTGGTTGCAATGCCTGCCGGAAACCGTGTCCGTGATCGTTTCGGACACGTATCGCGTGCACGGAAGCGGTTTGACCGCCCGTTCCGGTCAATGCGTGCCGTAAATCCGGTCGCCCGCGTCGCCAAGACCGGGCATGATATAGCCCTTGTCGTTCAGTTCGCGGTCGATCGCCGCCGTCCAGATCGGCACGTCGGGGTGCTCCGCCTGCATCCGGGCGATGCCCTCGGGCGCGGCAAGCAGGCAGACGTAGCGGATGTCGTGTGCCCCGCGTGCCTTGAGTCGGTCGATGGCGGCCGTCGCGGAGTTGCCGGTCGCCAGCATCGGATCGGTGACGATGACGAGGCGGTCCGCCAGGTCGTGCGGCGCCTTGAAGAAATATTCGATCGCCTCCAGCGTATCGTGATCGCGATAGAGCCCGACATGGGCGACGCGCGCCGAGGGGATGAGTTCGAGCATCCCGTCCGCCAGCGCGAGACCGGCGCGCAGGATCGGAGCCAGCACCAGCTTCTTGCCTTCGATGACCGGGGCGTCGATCGCCTCCATCGGCGTCTCGATCCGTTCTGTGGTCATCGGCAGTTCGCGCGTCACCTCGTAGGCGAGCAGCATCGCGATCTCGCGCACGAGACGGCGGAAGCCGGAGGTGGAGCGCGTCTTGTCGCGCATCAGGGTCAGCTTGTGCTGCACCAGCGGGTGGGAAACGACCGTGACACCCTTCATCGGGCCCTCCTTCAGAAAACCGTACCGTCGCTGACGATGCGCAAGGGCGGGCCGCCATCGGCGCACCTGTCACGCGCGAGCACGCGTCCCGTCGCCCAGGTGCCGCCCTCGAGAACCTTCGCCAGCGGGAATTCCGCTTCCGATACACCCAATTCCCGCCGGACGAGCGGCGCGATGCGATCAAGAAGCTGCACCGTCAGCGCGCGCCATTCGATCACGACCGCCGAATCCGGCGCGTGTGCTTCCGCAAGGATCGCCGGGCTTTTCGGCACGATCGCGCCGCCATCGAGGAACAAGCCGCCGTTACGGTATTCGGCGAGCCCGGTCAGACCGTCGATCTCCGTGACCGCTACGCCCGCCGCCTGCATCGGTTCGATGAGAGAATAGGAAAGCCACTGCGAGAGCTTGTGGAACGGCACCAGTTCGCTTCCCGGCGTTCCATCGCCGAGCCGCGGATACCGCCAGCAGTCGCCGAGCGGAATGCCCTCCAGCACCAGCCGTGACGGCCAGATGCCGCCGAGATAACGCAGGACCGCGCCGAGAATGGCCGGGGCACGGACGTTGCCGCCGTCCGCGACCAGCGCGTCGAACAGCGCGCCGGGCCGTGCCGCACCCGTAGCGTCTCGCGGGGCGGCCGCGCTGTTGAGAGCCCGCCCGAGCGCATTGAGCAGCGCCGCCCGCCCCTCTAGCCCTTCGAGCGGATTGCCATCGGAAACCTGAAAGCCGCGCGCGAGATCGCTGACGGATAAAGTCATCAGCTTTCCCGCATCCGCCCGCAGCGGATCGGCGGGATCGGCAGAAAAGGCGCCGGACGCGAACATGTCGAAACTTGCCAGCGCGAGCCCTTCGGAACGGCCGACCGCTTCGCCGGTCGCCGGATCGCGATAGCGCCAATGCGGCCCCGCGCCCGCATCGAGCAGGACGGAGGTCACGGCGAGATCGAACGCCGCGCGCGCGCGATCCGCCGGCGTTGCCCAGGAAAAGGCGTCGGCCAGCTTCGCCCAGCGGTCCGTGCCCGCATGGACGAAGTGCCGCCAGCGGGCGTGAAACGGCACCGCGAGCGTGGGGTAG
>JAVTWI010000364.1:0-3867 GCA_032229845.1 Rhabdaerophilum sp. | reverse complement strand
ACGGGCCGGAAAGTTCGGGTGGTCATCGTAGCCGAAATAGGCGCGCACAGCCTCGGGTGGCAGCGCCAGGGCATAGCGGCCGCACATGGCCTACAGCCAGCGCTTGAGCTTGAAGAACAGGTAGGTGCCGATCGCCGAGAGGACCATGACGCCCAGCGCCATCGGGTAGCCATAGTGCCAATCGAGTTCCGGCATGTTCTTGAAGTTCATGCCGTAGCTCGAAGCGATCAGCGTCGGCGGCAGGAAGACGACCGCCGCCACCGAGAAGATCTTGATGATCTTGTTCTGCTCGAGACTGACGAGGCCGAGCACCGCATCGAGCAGGAACTGGATCTTGCCCGAGAGAAAGGTCGCGTGATCCTCAAGGCTCTGCAAGTCACGCAGGGTGGTGCGGACCTCGGCACGGAGATCGTCGCCGAGGCTCGCGCCGGCAGTATTGGCCGAGAGGAACAGCAGCATGCGTTCAATGGAGACGAGGCTTTCTCGCACCTTGGAGATGCGGGTGCCTTCCATACCCATCGTCTGCAAGGTGGTCCGGAAGGTATCGACATCGGCGCGCTGACCGCCCTTCGTATCGAAGACGGCGGAGGAGACCTCGTCGATCCGCTCGCCCGAAAGGCGGAGAATTTCGGCGGCACGGTCGATCACCGTCTCGAACAGCGAGACGAGGATGTGGTCGCCCGCCGGCAGACAGCCGCCGGGGCGCGCGAGGCGGTTGATGAAAATCTGGAACGAGCGCGGCTCGTCATAGCGCACGGTGATGAGCTGCCGGTCTCTCAGGATGAAGGAAATCGGCACCAGTGTCGGGCTTTCCGTGCCGGACTGGCAGAGAATGCGCGCGCTCATGTAGCGCACGCCGTCCTCGACATAGAGCACTTCGGACGGCTCGATATTGCGGGATTCCTCGCGTGTCGGGATTTCGATCCCGAGCGCGACCTCGACCCGGCGATCCTCCTCCCGCGTCGGTTCGATGAGATCGATCCACACGGCTTCCTGCGGGACGGGATCGGACGGTCCGAGACTCTGCCGGTCGAGCCCCCGCCGGCGCTGGCTGATCGCGGCCACGGCATCGTCACTCGCCGGGGGAAGATGGACAAAGATCATGCCGTCACTCCGCTCCCGCTGGCGTCGCCGAACGCTGTTCCACTCCATCCGATGCGTGGACGCAAGGGGAAAGTGCGGGCGCGATCAGCGCGTCAACGGTCCGTAGCTGGCGCAGGATGGCGCGGGGATATCCTCCGGCACGAAGAAATCCGGCGTGAGCGGCTGGGTGGGATCGGCGCGGTAGTGATCGAAATCGGTTACGCCCTCGGCAGCCATGAAGGTATCGTCGATCAGGAAGTTGCCGGTGAAGGTCTTCGCATCCTTGGCGAAGATCATCGCCGCCGCATCGGCGAGGATATCCGGCGTGCGCGAGGTGCGCATCAGCGCGTCCCCGCCGAGGATGTTCTTCACGGCGGCGGTGGCGATGGTCGTGCGCGGCCAGAGCGCGTTGACGCCGATGCGCCCCTTCGTCTCACCGGCAAGGCCAAGCACGACGAGGCTCATGCCGAACTTCGCCATCGAATAGCCTGTGTGGCCCGCGAACCACTTCGTCTTCATGTCGAGCGGCGGCGAAAGCATCAGGATATGCGGGTTCGCGGCCTTCGCGAGATGAGGCAGCGCGCATTTCGAGACGAGATAGGTGCCGCGCGCGTTGATCTGGTGCATCAGATCGAAGCGCTTCATGTCGAGCGCGGCAACCGGTGCGAGGTTGATCGCGCTTGCGTTGTTGACGACGATGTCGAGCCCGCCGAAGTGCTGAGCGGCCTTGGCGACCGCCGCCTCGACCGCCGCATCCTCGCGGATATCGACCTGCAGCGGCAACGCCTTGCCGCCGGCCTTCTCGATCTCGTCGGCGGCGGTGAAGATCGTGCCTTCAAGCTTCGGATGCGCCTCCGCCGTCTTGGCGGCGACGACGATATTCGCCCCCTCGCGCGCCGCCCGCAGGGCGATGGCGAGGCCGATACCGCGCGAGGCGCCGGTGATAAAAAGTGTCTTGCCAGCAAGGCTCATCGTAGTGCCCTCAGCCCTTGGGTTTCGACAGAAAAGCCTCGAAGGCTGCGCGCGCTTCGGCCGAACGCAGCCGTTCGGCGAAACAGCCCGCCTCTTCCTCGATCCGGGCGAGAACCGGCGCGGTGTCGCCGCGCAACAGGCGGCGCGAAATCGCAACCGCCTCACGCGGCTTGGCGGCGATCCGCGCCGCCGCGGCCAGCGCCTCATCCGCCAGCGAGGCGGAAGGCACGACGCGGTTGACCAGCCCCACAGCCGCCGCACGCTCTGCAGAAAAGCGCTCGCCCATCACCAGCATCTCGAACGCAAGACGATGCCCCATCAGATTGGGCGCGAGCAGGCTCGACCCGGCCTCCGGCACCAGCGCGAGATCGACGAAGGGCGTCGCGAAAACCGCGCGTTCGGACGCGAGCGCGAAATCGCAATGGAGGATCATCGTCGTGCCGATTCCGATCGCGCCGCCGTCGACACCGGCGACCAACGGCTTGGCGTTGTTCACGAGTGCGCGCAGGAAATCGAGGATCGGCGCGCCAAGGCTGCCGCCCATCGCGAAGCCGATGAAATCCTTGATGTCGTTGCCGGCGCAGAAGATGCCCGGCTGGCCGAGGATCAGCGTCGCGCCGATGGCGGGATCGGCATTGGCCTCGGCGAGGCCGGCGGTGAGCGCGGAATACATCTCGCCCGTGAGCGCGTTCTTCTTGTCGGCCCGGTTCATCGTCAGGACGAGAACCGCACCTTCCCGATGCGCCGTGATGGTCTCGGTCATGTCGCGCTCCCTGGAGTGTTTCGATGAAGCACCATTCACCTCATCCGCTCAATCATCTTGGTTTGTCGTATTTTCGCTTGCGCGGACCAGAATCCACTTCGCTTGAAAATGCTCCCTAATCGGCAAATTCGGCCGTGACGGCCTCGCCACCCTCGGTGACGGCCAGTTCCAGTCCCTCGGCGCCGGCCGCCAGATTTTCGGCGAAGAACCGGGCGTCGGCGATGCGGCGCGCCTGGCGCGGATCGGTATCGCCGGACGCCATCGCGACACGCGCCGCCAAGGCCTGATCGGCGAGGCTCGCACCGCCCGAAGCCAGCGCGAACAGGCGGAGATAGGGCGTCGCGCCGGCGAGCGTCGCGTTCGGATTGTCCTTGAGATTGGCGAACATGAAATCGGTCGCGCGCTCCAGCGCCTCGACGGCGGCGACCAGCCGGTCGCCGACACGCCGGAACGCCGGATCGTTGATGGTCCGGGCTTGCTCGGCGCTGCGGCGGTAGCCGGAAATCATCTCGCGGACACGCTTGCCGTCCGCAAGCGGCAGCTTGCGCTGCACGAGATCGATGGCCTGAATGCCGTTCGTGCCCTCGTAGATCGCGAGAATGCGGGCGTCGCGGTAATGCTGGGCGGCGCCGGTCTCCTCGATGAAGCCCATGCCGCCGTGAATCTGCACGCCGAGCGAGGCAACCTCGATGCCGATATCGGTCGAAAACGCCTTGGCGACCGGGGTGAGGATGCTTGCCTCCTCGTGCGCCAGCTTCTTCGCCGCCGGATCCTCGAGACGGTGGTAGCGGTCGAGTGCTGCGGCCGTCATCAGGCACTGGGCACGGCCGGCGGCGGTCTTGGTCCGCATTTCGAGCAGCATCCGCTTCACGTCCGGGTGCTCGATGATCGGCGAGGCGGACGGCGCACCGAGCGCGCGGCCCTGCTTGCGCTCCTTCGCGTAGGACAACGCCTGCTGAAAGGCCCGCTCGGCAATGGCGACGCCCTGCGCGCCCACCCCGAGGCGGGCGTTGTTCATCATCGTGAACATGCAGTTGAGGCCCTTGTTC
>JAVTWI010000363.1:0-3871 GCA_032229845.1 Rhabdaerophilum sp. | reverse complement strand
AGAAGAGATCGTCGTAGACCTTCTCGCCCGAGAGGCTGGCGAGCGTGAGCGGCGTCACGAATTCCGTCGCGGCCTTCGTGAGGATCACCCGCACCGTGCCGCCGGATTTGCGGATGAGGCGGACGAGTTCCGCGCTCTTGTAGGCGGCGATACCGCCGCCGACGATAAGAAGAATCGAACGCCCCTGAAGCATGACGCCTCCCGTTACCATGTTCGATAGAGCAGGATCACATGGACCAGCGCGATGATCCAGATGCCGAGCACCAGCATGCGATTGCTGCGTCTTTTGGGCGCCTCCGCCTCGGCCTCCATGCGCGCGAGTGTCGTTCTGGCGCGCTTGACGAGATCGGGCACCTGCCCGACCGCGTTCAGCAGCGAGGCGACCTCGCGGCCGGTGCCCTCGATCTTGCCGACGGGGCCGAGATGGCGCTCGATCCATTCGCGGATCACCGGTTCGGCGACCTTCCACATGTCGAAATGCGGATCGAGCGAACGCGAGACTCCCTCGACCACCACCATGGTCTTCTGAAGCAGCACCAGTTCGGTGCGCGTCGCCATGTCAAAGAGGCCGGTAATTTCGAACAGGAGGCCGAGCAATTCGGCCATCGAGATATCCGCCGCGCTCTTGCCGTGGATGCGCTCGCCGACCGCGCGCAGCGCCTGCGCGAAGTCCTCGACCGCGTGCCGGGGCGGGACGTAGCCGGCCTCGAAATGCACCTCGGCGATGCGCCGGTAGTTGCGGGTGATGAAGCCGTAGAGGATTTCGGCGAGAAAACGCCGTTCCTTGAAGCCGAGCCGCCCCGTGATGCCGAGATCGACGGCGACCAGCGTGCCGTCCTTGAGGACGAACAGATTGCCAGGGTGCATGTCGGCATGGAAGAAGCCGTCGCGCAACGCGTGGCGCAGGAAGCTCTGCATCGCGACGCGCGCGAGCGCGACCCGGTCGATCCCCGCCGCATCGAGCGCGGCGTGATCGTTGACCTTGATGCCGTCGATCCATTCGAGCGTGAGGCACGTGCGGGTCGTATGCGACCAATCCGCCGCCGGCACGCGGAATTCGGGGTCGTTCCATACGTTGTCGGCCATTTCCGAGAGCGCGGCGGCCTCGAAGCGCAAATCCATTTCGAGGAGGACCGTGCGCTCCAGCGTCTCGATGACCTCGACCGGCTTCAGGCGGCGCGAAGTTGGCACGAAGCGCTCGACGAGTTGCGCGACATATTTCTGCGCGGCGATATCGCGCCGGAAAATCCGCTCAATGCCGGGGCGCAGCACCTTGACCGCGACCTTCTTTCCTTCCGGCCCGGCCAGCAATGCCGGATGCACCTGTGCGATCGACGCCGCGGCGATGGCGGGGCCGAATTCAGCAAAAATCGTTTCGAGCGGCGCGCCAAGCGCGACCGCCACCGCGTTTTCCGCCGTTTCCTGCGGGAACGGCGGCATCCGGTCCTGCAACTGCGCGAGATCGCGGGCGATCTCGAAGCCGACGATATCCGGCCGCGTCGCGAAGAACTGGCCGGTTTTCACATAGGAAGGCCCGAGTCGCGTCGTCGCGGCGGCGATACGCGCGCCCCGGTCGCCGGCGTCGCGCCGGGCGAACAGCCGGGCAAGCCAGAAGGCCGGGCGCAACGGGCCGGGCACGCGCTCCACCGGCACCAGCGCGAACACGCCCTCGCGCATCAGCACATATCCGACGCGGGCAAGGTGGAAGGAGTGGCGCAGCCCGGCGAGCACGTCGGCCTCAGAGCTTCCAGCCGGAATGGATATTGGCGATGCCGCCGGTCAGCGACCGATGCGTCACCTGCGCGAACCCGGCGTCACGGATCATCTGGCTGAAGGCCTCGGGGCGCGGGAACTGACGAATGGACTCGACGAGGTAGCGGTAGGGCTCGCCATCGCCGGTGATCATCTTGCCGAGCGGCGGGATGACGTTGAAGGAATAGGCATCGTAGATGCGATCGAGACCTGGAATCTCCACCGGCGCGAATTCAAGACACAGGAAGCGCCCGCCGCGCTTGAGCACACGATGCGCCTCCTTGAGCGCCAGCGGAATCCGCGGCACGTTGCGGATGCCGAAGGCGATCGTATAGCCGTCATAGCTCCGGTCCGGCAGCGAGAGCGCCTCGGCGTTGCATTCGATGAAGGAGATGCGGTCGCCGTAGCCCTTTTTCTCGGCACGATCGGCGCCGACGCCGAGCATCGAGCCGTTGATGTCGAGCACGTCGACATGGGTTTCCGGCCCGCCAGCGTCGAGAATGCGGAACGCGACATCGCCCGTGCCGCCGGCAACGTCGAGGTGGCGAAACGGCCGGTTCTTCGGTGGCCGCAGCATCGCGACCAGTGTATCCTTCCAGAACCGGTGCAGGCCGGCACTCATCAGGTCGTTCATCAGGTCGTAACGCGAGGCGACCTTGTGAAACACATCGTCCACCCGGCCCTGCTTCTCACCGAGCGGGATGTTCTCGAACCCGAAATGCGTGGTTTCCGCCATTGCCGCCGCCTGCTGTCAAATCTCGTCTTTTCAATAGCGGAGCTTTTGCGCCCGCGCTATGCGTCCCGTCAATGGCGCGAAACGCCTCGCGGAGAAGGTAAACGGAGGAGAAGATGCCGGAACTGCCCGAGGTCGAGACCGTTCGCCGCGGGCTCGCGCCGCATCTTGAGGGGCGGCGGATCGAAGAGGTGCGCCTCAATCGGCCCGACCTGCGCTTTCCCTTTCCGCCGCGTTTCGCCGAGCGACTCGTGGGCCGCACGATCCTGCCGCTCGGCCGCCGCGCGAAATACCTGCTCGTGCCGCTCAGAGGGGACGATATGAACGGCGAGACACTGGTGATCCATCTCGGCATGAGCGGGCGCGTGCTGATCGAGGCGCGCGAAAGCCGCGACCCGCTCGGCGAATTCCACCACGAGACCGGGCGTCTGCCGCAGCACGATCATGTCGAGATCGCGCTGGAAGGAGGCAAGCGCATCATCTTCAACGATCCGCGCCGCTTCGGCTTCATGCTGCTCGAACCGAGCGAGACGCTGGAAGCGCATCCGACCTTTGCCGGGCTCGGGGTCGAACCGCTCGGCAATGCCTTCTCTGCCGCGCATCTCCTCGCGCGTTTCGCTGGCCGACGGACGCCGCTGAAGCTGGCGCTGCTCGACCAGCGGCATGTTGCCGGTCTGGGCAACATCTATGTCTGCGAGGCGCTGCATCGCGCCGGGATTGCGCCGGAACGGCCGGCTGCGACGTTAACGGTTTCCGAAGCCGAGCGGCTCGCGGCCGAGATCCGCGTGGTGCTCGAAGAAGCTATCGCCGCCGGCGGCTCGACGCTGAAGGATTATCGCCACGAAGACGGCTCGCTCGGCTATTTCCAGCACGCTTTCCGCGTCTACGATCGCGAGGGTGAACCCTGCCCGACGCCCGGTTGCGGGGGCACCATTTCCAGACGCGTGCAGGGCGGCCGCTCGACATTTTTCTGTGAAGAGTGCCAGCGATAGCTTTTCCCGTCCGCCAACTGACAGACGGGCGAAGCGGGTCGCGCCAGATTTCACGCTTTCCAGAACGGACGGGCTGCGATAATCGCGAGCAGCAACGAGGGAGAGACGCCATGAGCCAATACGAAACCATTCTCACCGAGATTCACGGCCGCGTGGCGCTGATCCGCTTCAACCGCCCGCAGGCGCTCAACGCCATCAATCTCAAGGTGACGGAAGAAGTCACGACAGCGCTTTCCGCCTTCGACGCGGACCCGGCGATCGGCGCCATCGTCATCACCGGTTCGGAGAAGGCCTTCGCCGCCGGCGCCGACATCAAGGAAATGCAGGATCTCGGCTATCCCGAGAGTCTTCTGAGGGATTTCGGCGGTGGCTGGGATGTCATCCCGCGCATCCG
>JAVTWI010000362.1:0-3881 GCA_032229845.1 Rhabdaerophilum sp. | reverse complement strand
GCTCCAGCTTTTTTACCGTGGTGAACGAACCCTCGTTTGTCATCCGATCCCCGGACGAGCATCGTCCGGAGGGGATCGGTGGAAGATTTCGGGTTCGATTCCCTTCACCCGCTCCAGCTTTTTTACCGTGGTGAACGAACCCTCGTTTGTCATCCGATCCCCGGATGCGCGCTTCGCGCAATCCGTGCAGGATCATCCGGAGGGGTGGCCGTTTCCCCGGCTTCGGCACGGTGGTTGCCGAGCGGAAAGTTCTGGTTCACTATCAACGGACAAGGTGGAAAGCAGCCATGTCGGTGCACGAACTGGATACGGCCTCCCTGCATGGGTCGGAGCGGATCGGGCTCTGGTCCGATGCGATTACCCAGGCCTTCGGCCCCTTCAGCATTTCCTGTTCCGATCCTTCCCGCTTCAGAGGGCGTCTGCGGGTCGAGCGGCGCGGTGACATCCGGTTCATCGAGCTTGGCTATTCGGGCCACGTGTTCAACCGGAGCCCCGGTGACGTCTCCCGCCTGAACGAGGGCTATTTCAGCTTGTTGAGCCCGCTGGCCGGGCGGTTGCGCCTTCTGCAGAGCGGAGTCGAACACCTGCTCGAACCGGGGCGCTTCTATGTGATCAATCATTCCATTCCCTACGAGACGCAGCCGGAGTTCGGCTATCGGACCGCCGCGCTGGCCTTTCCGCCGTCGGCGCTTGTCTCCCGGCTCGCACGGCTGCAACCCTTCTATGCCCTGCCGGATGCTGCGGAGTCGCCGCGCGTGGCGCTGCTGGAAGCCTTCCTGCGCCAATACAGCGCTGGTCGGCACGGCTGGACCGATACGGAATTCCCGCTTCTGACCAACCAGTTGCTCGACCTTATCGCGGTGGCGGTGGGCGAACCGAGGCAGGGCGCCTCGATGGCGGAATCCTCCGCGCGGGCTGCCCGCCGCGCCGAGGCGCTGGGCTACATCCGGGATCATCTCGCGAACCGCGATCTCACGCCGCGCAAGGTCGCGGCCGCCTGCGGCATCTCGCTGACGTACCTGCATGAGATTTTCCGCGCCGCACCGCTGGGGGTCGAGGAAACCATCGTCGCCGAGCGGCTGGAGCTGGCGCGCGGTATGTTGCGCGCGCCGGAACACGCCGGCGATCAGATTGCCACCATCGCCTACCGGGCGGGCTTTGCCGACCCGGCCCATTTCACGCGCGCCTTCCGGCGAAGGTTCGGTGCTTCTCCGCGCGAATGGCGGCAAGGATAGGGCCGCGGCGCGGTCTGAACCCCGGTTCGGTCAAGTTTTACCCGCCTTCGGTCAAGCGCGCCTTGCGGTTTTGACTGCCGTGCCGTGTTATGATGCCTCCAGAGGCTCCGTTTGGAGCATGTCGCGATAGAGCGGGAACCGCTTAATCGCAAAAGACATGCAATCAAAAAAAGATGAGCCCGGAGGAAATGCGTGGGAGTTGTTCCCGAATTCATGCCGGCTGCATCGCGCTCGCACTATTTGCCATGCGCCGGGTTCGAGATTCATGCCGTCGAATGGGGGGACGCTGCCGCGCCGCCCGTGATGATGTGGCACGGCCTCGCCCGCAACAGCCGGGATTTCGATTGGCTCGCGCAGGCGCTCGCTAGCGATTTCCGTGTCATCGCGGTGGATCAGATCGGCCGCGGCCTCTCCGAATGGAGCCGCGATCCAGATGCGGATTATTGCCTCGCGCGCTACGCCGGGATCGCCGAAGCGCTGGCGGATGCGCTCGGCCTCGGACGGTTTCACTGGGTCGGTACCTCGATGGGCGGGGCGCTTGGCATCCGTGTCGCCAGTGATCGGCTCAAGGGGCGTATCGCCTCGCTGCTCGTCAACGATATCGGCCCGACGTTGCCGGCGCCGGCGGTGGAACGCATCCGCAGCTATGTCGGCAAGCCGCCCGTGTTCGCCGGCGTCAGCGGGCTCGAAGCCTTCATGCGCGAGGCCTATCGCCCCTTCGGCCCGCATTCCGACGCGCAATGGCGGCATATGGCCGAGACCTTGATGCGCCGCCTGCCGGACGGGCAGGTGACCACCCATTACGACCCGAAAATCGTGCGTCAGTTCGACGTTCACCCCGCCGATTACGAGCAGTGGGCGGCCTATGACGCGCTCGACCTGCCGGTGATGGTGCTGCACGGCATCGAGAGCGACCTGCTGCTGCCCGGGATAGCCGCCGAGATGGCGCGGCGCGGGCCGCGCGCCGAGATTGTCGAGATTGCCGGCTGCGGCCATGCGCCGGGGCTCAATACCGCCGAGCAATGGAAAATCGTGAGACGTTTCATCGAAAAAACAAGCCTGTGACGCTTGTTGCACTCCGGGAGGATAACCAATGAAAGCCCTTAAGGTTCTATTGGCGAGCGCCTTGGCCGCCAGCCTTGTGTTGCCCGCCGCCGCCCAGAGCGGCAAGCCGGTGAAGGTCGCGTTGATCGCGGATTCGACCGGGCCGCTCGAGGCCTATGCCAAGCAGACCATCACCGGTTTCAAGCTCGGCCTCGAATACCTGACCAAGGGGACGATGACCGTCGCCGGGCGCAAGATCGAGCTGATCGAGAAGGACAGCCAGACCAAGCCGGACGTCGGTCGCAACCTCCTCTCCGAGGCCTTCGGCGATCTCGACGCCGACCTCGCCGTCGGCGGCACCTCATCAGCGGTGGCGCTCGCCATGCTGCCGGTCGCCGAGGAATTCAAGAAGGTGCTGATCGTCGAGCCGGCGGTGGCCGATGTCATCACCGGCGAAAAGTGGAACCGCTACATCTTCCGCACCGGCCGGAACTCCTCGCAGGACGCGATTTCCAACGCGGTCGCGCTCGGCAAGCCCGGCACGGTCATCGCGACGCTGGCGCAGGACTACGCCTTCGGCCGCGACGGCGTGAAGGCCTTCCGCGAGGCGCTGGCCGGCACCGGCGCCAAGATCGTCCATGAGGAATATGCCCCGCAGGCGACCACCGATTTCACCGCGCCGGCGCAGCGCGTGTTCGATGCGCTGGCCAAGGAGCAGGGCCGCAAGATCCTGTTCGTGATCTGGGCCGGCGGCAACCCGATGGCGGCGCTCAAGGCGCTGGCGCCGGAGCGCTTCGGGGTCGAGGTGGCCTCGGGCGGCAACATCCTGCCGGCGATGGCGGCCTACAAGAACTTCCCCGGCATGGAAGGCGCGACCTATTACTATTACGCGCTGCCGAAGAACCCGATGAACGACTGGCTCGTCGCCGAGCACCAGAAGCGCTTCAACGCGCCGCCGGATTTCTTCACCGCAGGCGGTTTCTCGGCGGCGGCCTCGGTGGTCGCGGCCCTCACCAAGACCAATGGCGACACCGGCACGGAAAAGCTGATCGCGGCCATGGAAGGCATGAGTTTCGACACGCCCAAGGGCCCGATGCTGTTCCGCAAGGAAGATCATCAGGCGCTCCAGACCATGTACGGCTTCAAGATCAAGGTCGATCCGAATGTCGCCTGGGCGATCCCGGAACTGACCCGCGAAATCGGCATCAACGACATGAAGGTGCCGGTCAACAACAAGCGCTGAGCGGCACAGGCTTTCCGGGCTCCGGCAGGAGCCCGGCGGGCGCGTTGCTTTCGGGGACCTTTTCCATGTCGATCCTTGAAACCCGTGGGTTGACCGTGCGCTTCGGCGGCCATGTGGCCGTCAATGCGGTGAGCTGCGCCTTCGAGCCTGGCACGCTCACGGCCATCGTCGGCCCGAACGGCGCTGGCAAGACGACCTATTTCAACCTGATCTCCGGCCAGTTGCCGGCGACGGACGGCTCGGTGCTGTTCAAGGGCGAGGACGTGACCGCGCTCTCGCCCGACAAGCGCGCGGCGCGCGGCATCGGCCGTGCCTTCCAGCTCACCAACCTGTTTCCGAACCTATCCGTGCTGGAAAAC
>JAVTWI010000361.1:0-23597 GCA_032229845.1 Rhabdaerophilum sp. | reverse complement strand
GGAGCAGGTTCCGATACCGACGACGATCGCTCCGGCCTGCCGGGCGCGCGCCACCGCCAGCGCATCCCGCGGCGAGACATGGCCGTCATACACCTTCGAGCCTTGCGTCGTCGGCCAGCCTTCCGCCCAGATATTGTCCTTGACGATCAGCGGCACGCCGGCGAGCGGCAGGGTTTCGCCGGCGTGCAGCCGGGCCTGAACCGCGCGGGCATCAGCCTCCGCGCGCATGCCGTCGATGATCGTGAAGGCGTTGAGCCGCGGCTGGCTCTCCCGGCAGGCTCGCGCCGTTTCGCCGGCCAGAGCCACCGGATCGAGCGTGCCCTCGGCGACGGCCCTGGCAATCTCACGTGCGCGCATTCCGAACCCTCGCGATAATCAACGCCGCAAGCCCCGCCAGCAGCGCCAGAACCAGATAGGAAAGCCGCATCCCGCCGAACCGGGCGAACAGCGAAATCACAAGCGGGGCGACGAAAAGCCCGGCATAGGATGCGACGAGAACGGCACCGGTCACGTCGCCGATGCGACCTTCGGGAGACAGCCCGGCGATTTCCGCCAGGAAGATGCCATTCCAGCCGCTCGCTGTCAGCCCGAATGCAAAGGCGACGGGAAACAACAGCGGCAGCGGCGTTTGCGCCGGCAGAAGCGCGATCAGGGCGGCGAAGAGCGCCATGCCCGCCGCGAGCCCGGCCAGAAGCCGGCGGGCGTCGCAAAACCGCCCGACGACGAAGCCCCACCCGAGCCTGCCCGCAAGGCCGCCGGCTTGAGCCACGCCGAGCACGAGCCCGGCCGTGACATGCTCGAAGGCGAGGCCGTTGACGAGATGGGTGACGAGGAAGGCGTTGAGCCCGAGCTGCATTGCCGACATCGGCGCACAGGCGAGCGCGAGGGCGCCGATGGTCCGGCTCCGCCGCATCAGGTCGAAACTCGCGCGCAGATCGGGCCCGGCACCCGTCGAGCGGGTCGGGTAGCGCTGTTCGAGCACGGCATAGACCAATGCCGCCAGAAGCGCCGCCGCCGCGACGGCCATCAGCGGGAGCGACGGCCCCGCGAGGGCCAGCACCGGCAGGAAAAGCGAGCCGACGATCGCGCCGAGCTGATTTCCGGTCTGGCGCAGGGAAAAGACCAGCGGGCGCTGCCTTTCAGTCGCGATCCGCCCGAGAAGCGAGGAACTCGCCGGCGTCTCCGGCCCGAACGCAAGCCCCGTCAACAGGCCGGCGATCACCAGAGCCAGCGGCGCCCGTTGCCCCGCCACGATCATCCCTGCGGCGATGGCCAGCATGCAGAGCGCGGCGGTCCCGAAGGCGCCGAACCTGCGGGTGAGCCGCCCCGCCATCAATGCGGCCGGCATGCCGACGGCGAAGCACGCGGCCGAGAACAGCGCGATCTCGCCGGCGTCCGCGCCCGTGACCGGCGCGAGGATTCCGGGCGTGAAAAGCGCGAGCGCGACGAGCGCCTGCAACGCGGTCATCGCCGCCAGCGCCAGCGTCAGCGACGGCATTTCCGAACGGGGCCTTTCCAGCGGCAGCCCGGTCATGGCAAGGTTCGGACGGCACAAGGAGGAGCGGCATGAAGGCCGGAGGCATCTCGATCCATGCGGTTGACGTCGCGGAGGGCCGTGTCGCGGCGGGGCTCGGCGTCGTGCTGCGCCGGCTGGCGCCGGAGGCGGCCCTGATCGGCGAAGGGAAGATCGGCGCCAACGGCGTGTTCGATCACCCCAGCATACAGGGCGAAGGGATCACCGCGGGGACCTACGAGGTCACCTTCGCAATCGGCGATTTCCTGCGCGCTGGCGGGCGGGAGGCGGCGTTCCTCGACCTCGTGCCGTTCCGTTTTGAGGTCCGGCATCCGGGCGAGCATTACCATCTCCCCTTCAAGTTCACGCCCTACGGCTTTTCGCTGTTCCGCGGCGCGTGACATCAGCGGATCCGGCGCGAGAGCCCGGATGTCCGCTCCATGATGATGAGGGCGGTGACGGTCAACGCGATGATGACGCCGGAGGCGGCGGCGATCGTCACGTCGAGCTTGCCTTCGAGGTCCTGCCACATGCGGATCGGCAGCATGTCTGTGCGCGCGTCACGCAGGAACAGCGAGACCGGCACGTTGTCGAAGCTCGACATGAAGGCGAGGAACGCGCCGGCGAGGATGCCCGGCCGGATCAGCGGCAGGGTCACGCGCCGGAACGAATACCAGCGCGAGGCGCCGAGGCTCGCGGAGCTTTCGAGTAGCACCGTATCGAGTTGCGCATCGCCCACCGCGTCACCGTGCTGCACCAGGGCAAGCTGCTTTCGGAAGGGTCCATCGCCCATGTGAAGAGCGATCCCAAGGTCATCGAAGTCTACCTCGGCCATTGAGAAAAACAGAAGGGTTCCAGCATGTTGAACGTCGAAAACCTTCATGTCGCCTATGGCCAGTCCGAGGTGCTGCATGGCCTCGACTTCAAGGTCAGGCCCGACGAGATCGTCGCCATCATGGGGCGCAACGGCATGGGCAAGACCACGCTGATGAAGTCGCTCATGGGGCTGGTGCCGACCAAGAGCGGCACCGTGCGCGTGGGGGACGGCGAGATCACCAACCTCAAGAGCCACGAGCGCGTGGCACGGGGCATGGCCTTCGTGCCGCAGGGCCGGATGATCTTCGGCACGATGACGGTGGAGGAGAACATCAAGACCGGCCTCACCGTCACCGGCGAAAGCAATGTGCCGGGCGAACTCTACGAGATCTTTCCCGTGCTGCTCGAAATGAAGCACCGGCGCGGCGGCAATCTCTCCGGCGGGCAGCAACAGCAGCTCGCCATTGCCCGCGCCCTCGCCTCGAAACCCAAGGTGCTGCTGCTCGACGAACCGACCGAAGGCATCCAGCCCTCGATCATCAAGGACATGGCGCGCACCCTGAAGCGCATCCGCGACGAACGCGGCCTCTCGATCGTCGTCTCGGAGCAGGTGCTCAGCTTCGCGCTCGACATCGCCGACCGCGTGCTCGTCATCGAGAACGGCGAGATCGTCCACGAGGAGAACCGCGCCACCATCGACGAGGCGAAGGTGGCCTCGTTCCTTTCCGTCTGACCCGTTTCCAAACCGCCCCGCACGCGCGGCGGACGCCCCGCGCCGCGGCCCGAGATCAAGGCGCCCGAATTCGAAGGAGAAAGCCCATGGCCGAGACCCTCATCAAGGTCGATCTGACCCAATCCGCCTACACCAACGAGATGGTGCACAACCGCTGGCACCCGGATATCCCGATGGCCTGCTGGGTCAACCCGGGCGATGATTTCATCATCGAGACCTACGACTGGACCGGCGGCTTCATCAAGAACAACGACAGCGCCGACGATGTCCGCGACATCGACCTGTCGATCGTCCACTTCCTTTCCGGCCCGGTCAGCGTCAAGGGCGCGGAACCCGGCGACCTGCTTGTGGTGGATCTGCTCGATATCGGCGCGAAGCCCGACAGCCAGTGGGGCTTCAACGGCTTCTTCTCCAAACAGAACGGCGGCGGCTTCCTGACCGACCACTTCCCGCTGGCGCAGAAGTCGATCTGGGATTTCAAGGGCATGTTCACCTCGTCGCGCCACGTGCCCGGCGTCGAGTTCGCCGGGCTGATTCACCCCGGCCTGATCGGCTGCCTGCCCGACAAGAAGATGCTGGAGACCTGGAACAAGCGCGAGGTGGATTTCATCGCCACCAACCCGACGCGGGTGCCTCCGCTCGCCAATCCGCCCTTCCCCTCCACGGCCCACATGGGCAAGCTCAAGGGCGCGGAGAAGGACAAGGCCGCGCTGACCGGCGCGCGCACCGTGCCGCCGCGCGAGCATGGCGGCAATTGCGACATCAAGGATCTCTCGCGCGGCTCGAAGATCTATTTCCCGGTCTATGTGCCGGGCGCGGGCCTTTCGATGGGCGACCTGCACTTCAGCCAGGGCGACGGCGAGATCACCTTCTGCGGCGCCATCGAGATGGCCGGCTGGCTGCACCTGCGCGTCGAGATCATCAAGGACGGCATGTCGAAGTACGGGATCAAGAACCCGGTCTTCAAGCCGTCGCCGATCACGCCCAACTACAAGGACTACCTGATCTTCGAGGGCATCTCGGTCGATGAGCAGGGCCAGCAGCACTATCTCGACGTCAACGTCGCCTACAAGCAGGCCTGCCTCAACGCGATCAACTACCTGACCAAGTTCGGCTACGCGCCGGACCAGGCCTACTCGATCCTCGGCACCGCGCCGGTGCAAGGGCATATCTCGGGCGTGGTCGATATTCCCAACGCCTGCGCCACCCTCTGGATCCCGACCGAGATCTTCGATTTCGACATCAACCCCGGCGCCGAGGGCCCCAAGAAGTTCCTCGACGGCTCGGTGAAGATGCCGATCTCGCCGGACAAGTGAACACAGGTCTCCTGAAATTGTTTCTCAATTTCAGGAGGTCCCTCGCACAAGCTCGGGCGCGCGGTCGCGCTTGCCGACAGCCTGCGGCTGCCGGGTGAGGCCGCGCCCCTTCTCAAAACGAAGGGGTCAAGGATGCCATATTACGACTTCGAATGCCCGGATTGCGGGCCCTTCACCGAGCTTCGGCCGATGGCGCTCGCAGCGGAACCCTGCGAATGTCCCGCGTGCGGCAGCGCCGCGCCCCGCGGCTATTTCACGCCGCCGACGGTGCTGGGCATGGACACCAACACAAAGAAGGCTTTCGCCATCAACGAAGAGTGCCGACACGCGCCGAAACTCTCGTCAAAAAGCGACAAATATCGCCTGAAGCACGGCGCCAACTGTTCCTGTTGCTCCGGCAAGAGCAAGAATGGCAAGACGCTCTACCGGGCCGACGGCGCCAAGGCTTTTCCTGCTTCGCGCCCATGGATGATCAGCCACTAGGAACGACCGACGCCGGGCTCGCGGCGTGAGGGCCGCGATCGCCGGGCCAACATTTGGTCCCGACCGGTTGCGGCAAGCGGATTGACGGATCCCTCCGAGGTCTGAAACAATTGCTGCATGGCAACAGCCGAAGTTCCTGCCCGGACGATGACGCACTGGTCGGCGGTGACCCCGCCAGGCCCTCCTCTGGCCCCGCTGGAAGGCCATGCGGAGGCGGACGTCGCGATCATCGGCGCGGGCTTCACCGGCCTTTCGACAGCGCTTCACCTCCTCGCGAGAGGCAAGAGCGTCGCGGTCCTCGAAGCCGTGGAACCGGGCTACGGCGCATCCGGCCGCAACAACGGACAGGTGATCCCGACGCTCTCGCGGATGGACCCGGACGATCTCGTTGCAAAGCATGGCGCGGCCGGCGATCGCTTTGCCGATCTCGTGCGCGATTCCGCCTCGATCCTGTTCGATTTCGTGCGCGAGCACGGGCTCAAGGCCGAGGCGGAGCAAAGCGGCTGGGTACAGCCTGCACATACGCCGGGGCGGATTCGCATTTCGGAAAAGCGCTTCGCGCAATGGGCGAAGCGGGGCGCGCCGGTCAGGATGCTCTCGACATCCGAGATGGCAAGCCTGCTCGGCACGGATTTCTGGCACGGCGGGTTCATGAACCCCACCGGCGGACACATCAACCCGCTGGCGCTCGCGCGCGAAATGGCGCGACGCGTGATTGAACTCGGCGGGACGATCCACGCCCCGAGCGTGGCGGAGACCTTCCGGCGCGAGGGGGATTTCTGGCTCGTCTCGACAGCGAAGGGCGTGCTGCGCGCCCGGGCGTTGATGCTGGCGAGCAATGCCTATTCCGGTGAGTTCGCGCGCGGTCTGGAACCGGAGATGGCGCGCGAGGTCGTGCCGATCCTCTCCTGGCAGATGGCGACGCAGCCGATCGCGGACGATCTCCGGGCGCGGATCCTGCCCGGCCGGCAGGCGGTATCCGACACGCATGGCGACCTGCATTTCATGCGCTACGATGCCCGCAACCAGATCGTGACCGGCGGCGCCCTCATCATCGCGGCCAATGGCCATGACCGCCTCCGCACGCGGATCGCCGACAGGCTGAGGCGCATTTTCCCCGAAATCGGCGCGGTGCGGTTCGAGCATGTCTGGAACGGCTATGTCGGCATGACCAACGATTTCTGCCCGCGTCTTCATCAGCTCGGGCCGGACGCCTGGGGCTGGACCGGTTGCAACGGTCGCGGCGTCGCGCTTTCGGTGGCACTCGGGCGCGAATTCGCCGCCGCGATCTGCGGCGCGCGGGTCGACGATCTCGCCCTGCCGTTGACGCCGGTGAAGCCGCTGGCGTTTCATGGCATCGTCCGGGTCGTGGCACCGCTCTTGCTTTTGGAATACCGGCGGCGGGATGCCCGCGAAATCGCTTGAAGGCGCAGTGAGGTGCAGATGAGCAGGGATCAGGTTCCCGTATCGGAAATGCAGGAACAGCTTCGCCGCTCCTTTGCCATGCGCGCGGCCTTCTACGCCGAGACTTTCGCGGTGCTCAAAGCCGAGTTCGGCCATGACGAGGCGATGCGCCTGTGCAAGGTCATGACGCGGCGGATGGGCGAGAAAATGGGCAAGGCCTATGCCAAGCACGGCCCTTCGGACCTCAAGGGACTGAAGGAGAGCTTCCTCGCCGGCATCATCGAAGGCGAGGCCCTGTTCGCGCCGGAAGTCGTCCGCGTCGACGAGGCGGCGCTCTGCATCAATTTTCATCGCTGCCCGCTCAAGGAGGCCTGGCAGGCGCAAGGGTACGAAGGCGAGACGCTGAAGGACCTCTGCATCATCGCCGGCGCGATCGACGGCGGCCTGTTCGAGGCGGCCGGCTTCACCTTCGCCGGCGAAACCTGGCAGCCGGGCGAGACCGGCTGCTGCAAGCTCAAGGTTCTGCCCGGCCCGGCATCGCGGGCCTAATCCTCCCTTCCCCTGAAATGGAGACGACCATGATCGATCGCAGGAAAACCCTCATTCTCGCCACTGCACTTGTAGCCGGCACCGCCTTGCCCGCGCTCGCGCAGACGACCTACCGGATCGGCTATCAACTGCCGCTGACCGGCAACACCGCGCAGTACGGGCAGGATTTCAAGAGCGCCGCTGAAATCGCGCTCGACGCCTTTAACAAGGCCGGCAAGCCGTTCAAGGTCGAGATCGTCTTCGAGGACAGCCGCTCGGATGCGAAGGAAGGCGTAGCGATCGCCCGCAAGTTCGTCGACGACAAGACGATCGTCGGCGTGCTCGGCGATTTCACCTCCGGCGTCTCGATGGCCTCGGCGCAGGTCTACAAGCAGGCGGGCATGCCGCAACTGTCGCAGACCGCCTCGCACCCGGATTACGCCAAGATCTCGCAATGGCAGTTCCGCAACATCACGACGCAGGCGCAGGAAGGCCCGCTCAACGCCGAGTGGATGTATGCGCGCGGCTACCGCAAGGTCGCCGTCATCGCCGAGCAGACCGACTGGGGCCAGACCGTCGTCTCCAACTTTGCCGACAAGTTCAAGGCGCTCGGCGGGCAGGTCGTGTTCTCGGAGTTCTTCAATCGCGGCCTCGCCGATTTCCGGCCGATCATCACCAAGATCGCCCGCGAGAAGCCGGACGCGATCTACACCGGCTTCTTCTATGAGGACGGCGCGCAGTTCCTGAAGCAGAAGAAGCAGCTCGGGCTTGAGCTGCCGGTGCATTCGACCTCCGCCGTCTACAACCAGAAGGTCATCGAACTCGCCGGCGCGGACGCCGAGGGCGTGAGCGCGACCGCGACCTTCCTGCCCTCCAACCCGGAAAAGCATGTGCAGGATTTCGTCGCCGCGTGGAAGGCCAAGTCCGGCGGCGCGGAACCCGGCCAGTTCCCGGCCCAGGCCTATGACGCAGTCAACATCATGCTGGCGGCGCTCGAACGCGCCCATCCCAAGGTGACCCGCGAGAGCCTGCGCGACGCGCTTGCCGCGACCAAGGATTTTCCGGGCGTCACCGGCGTCACCAGCTTCGGCCCGGACCGCGAGCCGGCCAAGAAGCTCGTCCGCTCGCGCATCACCGGCGGCAAGTTCGTCGCGGTGCCGGAATAAGGTCGGGAGAGCCGGAAAGGCCGGGCGCGCATGGATTATTACCTCCAGCAACTCGCGATCGGCCTTTCGGTCGGCATGGTCTACGCCTTGATGGCGATTGGCTTCACGCTGATCTTCGGGGTGCTCAACGTCGTCAATTTCGCCCATGGCGAGATCTACACGATCGGCGCCTTCGCCGGGCTGATGCTGATCACCGCCTTCGCGCCGCCGCTCGCGGCGGTGCTTCTCGCGGTGGCGGCGATCGGCGCTTTCGCCGGCGTGGGGCTGGAACGGCTCGCCTTCCGGCCCTTCCGAAGGTTCGCCGACGAGGCAAGCCTGAAGTCGCGCGCCATGCGCGAGGCGACGCTGATGTCCTCGCTCGCGCTCTCGATCGTCGCGCGCGAGGGGATCGAACTGATCTTCGGCTCGCAATTCCAGACCGTGCCGCTGAAGCTGCTGCTCAACGAGCCGATCAAGCTCGGCCCCGTCACCATCGTCAACGGCGACCTCGTGATCTTCCTCACCTCGGCGATCATGCTCGGCGGGTTGCAATACGTCCTCCGCCACACGCGGGTGGGGCTTTCGATCCGCGCTGTTTCCAACAATGCGCTCGGCGCGCGCTATGTCGGTATCAACACCGACCGGACGATCATCTGGACCTTCGCGGTCGGCTCGGCGATGGGTGCGGTCGCGGGCATCCTCGTCGGGCTCTATTACGGCGCGATCTTTCCGAACATGGGGTTCGCGCCCGGCATCAAGGCGTTCGTCGCCATGGTGATGGGCGGGCTGTCGTCGATTCCCGGCGCGGTGATCTGCGCGCTGATCATCGGCGTGGCCGAGGCGATGTCGACGATCTTCGTCGCCTCGGTCTGGCAGGAACTCGTTGCCTACGGCTTCCTCATCCTCACGCTGATCTTCTTCCCGCGCGGGATATTCGGAGGCGCCCGTGAACGCGTCTGACGGCTCCCGCACCCGCCTGCGGCCGCTGGTTTTCGGCGCAGCGCTTCTCTTGTTGCTTTTCGTGCTGGTGCCGGGGCTGCTCCAGCTCGCCGGGCGGAGTTATCTCTATCAGGTCGCGAACCTGATGCTGATCTTCTCGCTGCTGTCGGCCTCGATGCACCTCGTTACCGGCGTCGCCGGGCTGCTCCAGCTCGGCCACGCCGCGTTCTACGGCGTCGGCGCCTACACGGCAGCGCTGCTCGCGAGCAACGCCGGCCTGCCCTTCCTCGTCACCCTGCCGGCGGCCGGGCTCGCCGGCGCGCTGATGGCCCTTCTCGTCGCGCTGCCGACGATGCGGCTGGTCTCGATCTATTTCGCTGTGGCGACTCTTGGCATCGGCCAGATGATCTATCTCGTCATGCTCAACTGGGTCAGCTTCACCAAGGGGCCCAACGGCATCCTGCTGTTCGGCGGCCTTACGATCTTCGGCTACGATCTTTCCGCGCCGGCGGCGGCCTATTTCGTGGTGGCGCTGGTGGTGAGCGTGTCGATCTACGTGCTGCACCGGCTTTCGCACTCCTATTACGGCAACGCGCTCAGGGCCCTGCGGGAGGACGACCAATGTGCCGATGCGATGGGCATCGACACGGTGCGATTGAAGATCGTGAGCTTTGCGATCTCGGGCTTCTTCGCCGGCATCGCCGGCGCGCTCTGGGCGCATACGGCGGGCTATATCTCGCCGCCGGATTTCTCCTTCAACGTCTCGATCCTCATTCTGGCGATGGTGGTTCTGGGCGGGCTCGGCTCGCTGCCCGGCGCGATCCTCGGCGCCGTGATCCTGATCGGCCTGCCGGAACTGCTGCGCGAGTTCAAGGCGGGCGACCTGCGCAACGTCATCGTCGGCCTCGTGCTGTTTGCCTCGATCCTGTTCATGCCGAAGGGGCTGATCGGCGAGGCTTCGGCGCTCGATCTCGTGCGCCGCTACTTCGGTGGCGCCTGGCGCGGCGACGGAAAAGCCGGGCGGATCGGCTGGAAATGAGCGCGCTCCTCTCCGTTTCCCACGTGACGCGCCGCTTCGGCGGCCTGACCGCCGTGGACGATGTCTCGGCCGAGATCGGCAAGGGCGAGCTTGTCGGGCTTATCGGCCCGAACGGCGCCGGCAAGACGACGCTGTTCAACCTGATTTCCGGCTTCACACCACCGAGTTCCGGCGAGATCACTTTCCGCGGCGAGGCAATCACCGGGCTGAAGCCGTTCGACATCGCGCGGCGCGGCATGGGGCGCACCTTCCAGAACCTGCGCATCTTCCCGAACATGAGCGTGTTCGACAATGTCTCGATCGGGGCGATCGGCTCGATCGGCGTCGATGTCCTTTCCGCCCTCACCGGCAACCGCGCGCGGGGCGAGGCGATTTCCGAGCGCACCCAGGCGGCGCTCGAAGCCGTCGGGCTGGCGGGCGACGCGCGCGAACTCGCCGCGAACATCTCCTACGGCAAGCGGAAATACCTCGAAATCGCCCGCGCGCTCGCCATGGAGCCCGAACTGCTCATCCTCGACGAGCCGGCGGCGGGGCTCAACGAGAGCGAGACGCGCGGGCTCTCCGCCTTCATCCAGCGCCTGCACGCCAAGGGCACCACAATCCTGCTCGTCGAACACGACATGGGCCTCGTAATGTCGATCTGCCAGCGCGTGATCGTGCTCGCCTCCGGCCGCAAGATCGCGGATGCGACGCCCGCCGAGGTAAAAGCGGACAAGGGTGTGCTCGAAGCCTATCTGGGGGTGGAGGAATGAGCGCAGCACCGCTTCTTTCCGTCAGGGACCTTCATGTGCGCATGGGGGTGCAGGAGATTCTGCACGGCGTCGATCTCGATGTCGCGGAGGGCGAGATCGTCGCGGTGCTCGGTGCGAACGGCGTTGGCAAGACGACGCTGATGCGGGCAATCTCGGGCATCTACCGCGTGACCGGCGGCGAAATCCGGTTCGGCAGCGAAGCGATCACCAACCTTCCCTCGCACAGGATCGTCGAGCGCGGCCTCTTGCAAGCACCGGAAGGACGGCAGATCTTCTCGGCGATGAGCGTGAAGGAAAATCTCATTCTCGGCGGCGGCCCGCACGGCATGGACGGCTTCGAGCGGCTGGAGCCGCTCTTCCCGGTGCTCGGGCAGCGCATGGGCCAGCTCGCCGGCTCGCTCTCGGGCGGCGAGCAGCAAATGCTCTGCATCGCCCGCGCGCTGATGCGTCGCCCGAAGATGCTGCTGCTCGACGAACCCTCGCTCGGCCTTGCACCGAAGCTGGTGAAGGCGATCTTCGATCTCGTGAAGAGCGTGCGCGAACAGGGCGTCTCGATCCTGATCGTCGAGCAGAATGCGCGCGCCGCGCTCAAGGTCGCCGACCGCGCGGCGGTGATGGAAGGCGGCCGGATCGTGCTCGCCGGCGCGGCGGCCGATCTCGCCGCCGATCCGCGCGTCGCGGAAGCCTATCTTGGCGGCCATGTCGTTGCACCAAAGGAAGGAAGCTCCCCATGACCGACCAGCAACAGAAAGCGCCGCTGCCGATGCTCGAACGGCGGCGGATCGAGGCCAACATCCTCAAGCACGTCTACGACACCCTGGTTGCCAGCCACGGCAAGGCGGTGGCGCAGAAAACGATCGGCGATGCCGTGCGCGCCGCCTCGGTGCAGCAGGCGCGGGAATTCGCCGCCAAGGTCGGCGGCAAGACCAGCATGCGCACCTTCTCCGAGCTGAAACCGCTCTGGCAGATGGGCGGCGCGCTCGAGATCGAGGTCCTGCGCGAGGACGAGACGCACATGAATTACAACGTCACGCGCTGCCGCTACGCGGAAATGTATCGCGAGATGGGGCTCGGCGAGATCGGCCACCTGCTCTCCTGCCAGCGCGACGGCACCTTCTGCGAGGGCTACGACCCCAAGCTCACGCTCGAACGCACCCAGACGATCATGCAGGGCGCGAGCCATTGCGATTTCCGCTACACGCGGACGCCGGACTGACGTTGGCGCTGCCGCCCGCCCGATCGAACCGGATCAGCGGCAGCTCTATCTTCTTGTTTTAGCGCATTTTCCTCCGATAGACCGGTATCTCCTTTATCGGAGAATACTTGAGGCGCAGCGCCCCAATTTCGAAAGGCGCCTCTGACTGCCCCTGAAACAGGAATGCTCCGGGAAGCGGCTTGCCCGGCCGATTATCCTCGTTCCAAGGACGGCAGGCTTTCTTGAATTCTCTTTCATGTGCCCGCCGCAGGATCGTCCCGATCCAGCGCCATGCCCCTGCAGTTTTGAATCATTAAAAACTATTGTATTTCAATACTTTATACGAATTCTAAAGAGCCTTTTTTGTTGACGGGCCTATCCGTCTTTGTTAGCCAGACAGCACGCCAAGGCAGCCAGTCACAACCAGCCACCCAGGCAAAAGCAGGAAATCGAGCGAGCTTTTTCGCCGACGGGGGCATTGATGACTGGGTCCAAGGCACCGCGCGCGCTGCGTGGTTATGTGAATTTCGAGAAGCAGAAGACGAATGTGGCGGCAGGCCTCGGCCTTGCCGCAGCGGTATCGGTTTTGCCCATGGAAGCGGCGTTCGCGCAGCAAACACAACTGCCGACCGTGACGGTCGAGGCGCCGGCCGCGCCGAAGGCGAAACGCCGGCCCGTGCGCCGTCCGCCGGTTCAGGCCACGGCGCCGCGCCGGACGCCGGCTCCTGCCGTCGCGCAGCCATCCGCACCGGCTGTACAGCCCCCCGCCGGCGGCGCACCCGCAGCGAATGCCAACCCGTATGCGAACCCCGGCGCGCCGTTCAAGGTGGAGCGCTCCGCCAATTCCCGCATCACCGAGCCGCTGATCAACACGCCCCGCACGGTGACCGCCATTCCCAAGGAAGTGCTGGAGGACAAGGGGGCAACCTCGGTCCGTGAACTCGTGCGCACCACGCCGGGGCTCACCCTGGGCACCGGCGAGGGCGGCAATGCCTTCGGCGACCGCGTGTTCATTCGCGGCTTCGATGCGCGCAACGACATGTACATCAACGGCGTGCGCGATTCCGGTGTTTCGACCCGCGAAACCTTCATGACCGAGCATGTCGAAGTCATCAAGGGCCCCGCCGGCACGATCGGTGGACGCGGAACCGCCGGCGGTGCGATCAATGTCGTAACCAAGCAACCGGGTGAGAAGAATTTCTACAACTTCACGACGACGCTCGGAACGGACTTCACGCGCCGGCAGACCGTCGATCTCAACCACAACGTGACCCGAAATTTCGCGATCCGGGTCAACGGCCTGTTCCAGCTCGCGGATGTCGCGGGGCGCAGCCACGTGTTCGACAACCGCTATGGCGGTTCTTTCGCGGCGGCCTGGAAGCCTTCCGAGAACTTCAAGGCCACGCTCGACTACTACCATGTCTCGCTGGACCAGATGCCGGACTGGGGCGTGCCGTTCGATCCGCGCACGCGGCGCCCCTTCACCGAGAGCGGGCTGAACCGGAAGAACTTTTACGGCGTGACCTCGCGTGACTTCCAGAAAAATGCCCAGCACATGCTGACGCAGGGGCTGGAATGGAAGATCGACCCCAACTTCGTGATCTCCAACAAGTTCCGCTACGGCTACACGATCACGGATTACGTGGCGGCCAAGCCGGGAACGCCGAACCTGAGCAATACGGACCCCACGCTGTGGACGGTGAACGCGACCCCCGCGAGCCGCTACCAGATCAACCGCTCCATCGCCAATGTCACGGAGGCCACGGCGAAATTCGAGACCGGAGCGCTCCGGCATACGGTTGTCGCAGGCATCGAGGCCCAGCGCGAGGACATCTCGCAGGATAGCTATTCGGGGCTCACGGTCGAATGCAACCCGAGCTGCACCACCGGCCTGCTGACGAGCCTCTGGCAGCCGACCGGCCATCTCGTGACCACCGTCGGCACGCCGGTCCGCAACGGCCGCCCGACCAAGACCAAGGTGGATACGCTGGCCGGCTTCATCGTCGACACCATCAACTGGAACGACCGCCTCTTCCTCAATCTCGGCGGCCGCGTCGACAGCTATGGCATCACACGGAAGCCCTATGCCTCCGCCGCCTATTCGCGCAGCGACCTGATGTTCAACTACAACGCCGGCCTGACCTACAAGGTGCTGCCCAACGCCAGCATCTACGCGGCCTATGCGACATCGAGCAACCCGGTCGGCAACGAACTCGATGCCGGCGGCGACGACTACGGCGGGCTCACCGCCGCCAACGTGGTCTTCAGGCCGGAAAGGAACACCTCGCTGGAAGTCGGCACCAAGTGGGAGCTGTTCGACAGGAAGCTGCTGCTGACCGCCTCGGCGTTCCAGACAACGAAGGACAACGCCCGCGAGACGATCGGCGGCGTCCTTGCCGATACGGCCGCCTATCGCATCCGCGGGGTGGAGTTCGGCGTCGCCGGCAACGTCACCGAGCGGCTCAGCGTGTTCGGCGGCGTCGTGCTGATGAGTTCGGAAGTCACGAAGACGCGCAGCGTCGCCTCCGCGACGACGGAATCCATCGCCGGCCGCCCGCTCGCCAATATCGCGCACCAGTCGATCAACCTGCTCGCCAAATACAAGGTGACGGACAAGCTGACCATCGGCGGCCAGGCGACCTGGAAGGGCGAGATCCTCGGCGGCACGCTTGGCGCAGTCTACTACCGGCCCGGCACGGTCAATGTCAGTGGCGTCACTACCGCGACGCCCGGCGGCTACAACAAGCTGCCCGGCGGCTGGCGCTTCGATCTGATGGCCGAATACG
This sequence comes from Rhabdaerophilum sp., assembly GCA_032229845.1. Taxonomy (GTDB): domain Bacteria; phylum Pseudomonadota; class Alphaproteobacteria; order Rhizobiales; family Beijerinckiaceae; genus Rhabdaerophilum. Next base: position 8,948 of record JAVTWI010000361.1, on the reverse strand, counting down.
AGATCAACAAGACCTTCTCGGTCAAGGCGCAGGTTCTGAACGTCTTCGACAAGGTGCTCTACGACGCCTTCTACCGCTCCCCGACTCCCTACGTCTACCTATCGCCCGGCCGGGCCGGATACCTGACCGTGCAGGCGAAATTCTGACATCCCGCGAGGCCGGGATGTTTCCCGGCCCCGCTCCCGCAAAAAGGCCAAGAGAATGCTGATCTGTATCCCGGACGTGCTCACCAGCGAGGAGGTCGCCTACTGCCGCTCTCTGATGGCGCGGGCGCCATGGCAGGACGGCCGCGCGACGGCCGGCGCCCAGTCGGCGAGCGTCAAGAACAACCGGCAAATCCCGCTCGACGCACCGGAAGGGGCCGAACTCGGCAAGCTCATCCTGCGCGCGCTCGGCAGCAACGCGACATTCATCTCGGCTGCCCTGCCGAAGACGATCCTGCCGCCGATGTTCAACCGCTACGGCACCGGCGAAAACTTCGGCGTTCATGTCGACAACGCCATCCGCGTCGTTCCCCAGACCGGCGAGCGCATCCGCACCGATCTTTCCATGACGCTGTTCTTCTCCGAGCCGGAGGACTACGAAGGCGGCGAACTGGTCGTCGAGACGCTTTACGGATCGCAGGAGGTCAAGCTCCCGGCCGGGCACATGGTGCTCTACCCCTCGACGAGCCTGCATCAGGTCATGCCGGTCACGCACGGCGAGCGCATTTCGGCATTCTTCTGGCTTCAGAGCATGATCCGCGACGAGACGAACCGGACGATGCTGTTCGATCTCGACCAGACGATCCAGGCGCTTTCGGCGGACCCCGACGCGGACAGCGCCCACGCCGTGCGGCTCACGGGCATCTATCACAACCTCATCCGCGCATGGGCGGAACTCTGATCAGGTTGGAGATGACGATGACCTGCTTCCCGAAATCCGCAATCGTGGGCCTCGCGGCCGCCATCGCGCCGTTCCCGACGCTGGCGGCGAATACCCCGCTGCCAACCGAGCTTTCACCCGTTTCGATGTTCCTGCAGGCGGATATCGTGGTCAAGGCGGTGATGATCGGCCTCGCCCTCGCCTCGCTGGCAGCTTGGACCGTTCTCTTCGCGAAGAAGATCGAGATCGGGCGTGCCCGGCGCCGCTTGTCGCGTTCGCTCGACCGCATGGCCGATTCCATGCGCATCGAACAGGCGCGCGCCACCCTGCCGGATCAGGACCGCGTTGCGTTGGCCCTGCTCGAAGCTGCACAGGACGAGGCCGCCCGCGCCGGCGCGAAATCCCCGCGCGAAGGCATCAAGGAACGGATGTCGCTTCGGTTCGGACGGATCGAGGCCGCAGCGGTGCGCGAGATCGGGCTCGGCCTGAGCCTGCTGGCGACGATCGGCGCCACGGCCCCGTTCGTCGGTCTGTTCGGCACCGTCTGGGGCATCATGAACAGCTTCATCGGCATCTCGAAGTCGCAGACCACCAATCTGGCAGTCGTCGCGCCGGGGATTGCCGAGGCCCTGCTGGCCACGGCCATCGGCCTTGTCGCGGCGATCCCGGCGGTGATTTTCTACAACCACCTGACGCGCGCCATCGGCGCCTACCGGGCGCTCGTCGGGGACGCAGTCGCCACCGTCAGCATCATCGCCGGGCGCGAACTCGATGCCGCGCCGCCCCTGCATCTGGTCGCGGAGTGAGCGATGGGTTTCTCGATCAGGCCCGGCGGCGAGGACGAATTCGCCGAGAACGGCGACATCAACGTCACGCCGTTCATCGACGTCATCCTCGTTTTGCTGATCATCTTCATGGTCGCGGCCCCGATCTCGACGGTCGATGTCCCGGTCGATCTCCCGGCTTCGACCGCGCAGCCGACGCCACGTCAGGACAAGCCGATCTACGTTACCCTCAAGGCCGATCTGACGCTAGCCGTCGGCGAGGAAGACATCGATTGGTCGCGGCTTGGCTCGGCGGTCGATGTCGCGACGCAGCTCAAGCGGGAAACCCGCCTTTTCATCCGCGCGGACAGGAGCGTGCCTTACGGCGAGATCATGAAACTCTTCAACGAACTGCGGTCGAACGGCTATCTCCGCGTGGCGATGGTGGCGCTCGATCAGGGGGGCTCACAGAAAGAGGCATCTCCTGCCGCCCCGCCCTCCCCCCGGTCTGGAGGCGCCGCACCATGAGCCGTTCCGCCTTCCTGCCGGCTGCCTCCCTGACGGCCGCGACCCTCCCCTGGGCGAAGTCGCTCGCGCTGGTGGCCGGACTCCACGCCGGGATCGCGGGTTTCGCCGCGGCCCACCTGTTGCTGCCGACTGCGAGCGATGCCATTTCGGGCGCGGAGATGGTGATCGAGTTTGCCCCCCTCGTCACCAGCGCGGAAAGCGAGTTCTCCCCCGAAGCGCAGAATCGCGAGGCGGAGGACAAGCCGGCAACCCCGCATGTCGACGAGAACCTGTCGCAGAAGCGCGAGACCGATCTTCCGACCGAGCAGGCCTCCCCGACGACGCCGGTCGAGAACGATCTCAGGATGGCGCAAGAGCGGACCCGGAACGAGAGCGAGAAGACCACCGAAATGCAGACCACCGAGGCGATGGTCGAGCAGAAGCAGGATACGCCGAGCCAGGCCAGCAAAGCGGCGGACAGCGCGCCGGAGCAGAATGGCAAGCCGGAGGACGAGACCGCCGTTGCGCCGACGGAAGGCAACGCCGAGGAGGCAAAGCGTCGGATCGAGGAATGGCAGCGCAAGATTTTCGCGCAGGTCGTCCGTCACAAGCGCTATCCGGAAGCGGCCCGCGCGAAGCGCCTGACGGGCGAGACGCTGCTGGCCTTCAGGATCGACCGACAAGGTCAGGTTTCCGATCTGCGTGTCCTGCGCAGTTCCGGCTCGGCCGTGCTCGACAAGGCGGCTGTTGCGGTCATCGAGCGGGCCAATCCGCTGCCGCCACCGCCGGCGCAACTCTCCGACCGTGCGCTCGAACTTTCGCTTCCGATGCGGTTTGCGGCCAAATGACACCGGACGAACCTTTTTCTTTGATGGATTTCGAGGCGCTCGCGGCGCGTGGGCTGGAGGCCCGGCGAGCGGCCTATCTCTTCGGCGGCGCTGCCGACGGGCTGACGCTCTCGGCCAATCGCAAGGCCCTCGACGAAATCCGGTTACTGCCGCGCGTGTTGGCCGATCTGTCGCAAGCCAGCGCGCGGGTTTCGCTGTTCGGCGATGTCTATAGGGCGCCGGTTTTCGTCGCACCGATGGGATACCAGAAGCTGTTCCACGAAACGGGCGAATCCGGCCTTGCGCAGGCGGCTGCCGCAATGGGCGCGGGGTTTGTTCTCTCCACGCAGGCCAGTTGCCCGATCGAGACCGTCGCCGAGGCCGGCGAAGGCGCACCACAATGGTTCCAGCTCTATTTCCAGCCGGAACGGGATGCGACGCTTCGCCTCGTTCGCCGCGCGGAAGCCGCCGGCTATCGCGCCATCGTCGTGACTGTGGACGCCCCGGTCAGCGGCGTCCGCAACCACGAGATGCGCGCCGGCTTCAGGCTTCCGCCGGATGTCGCGGCAGTCAATCTCGCCGGCGCCGGTCACGCCCCGCCCCCGGAACCGGACGGGTTTCTGGGCGGTCTGCTCGACCATGCGCCGGGATGGCCGGATCTCGAATGGCTCAGGCGGGAGACGCGGCTTCCGCTCGTTATCAAGGGTATCCTTCACCCCGCCGATGCGCGGCGCGCCCGCGAAGCCGGAGCCGACGGCCTGATCGTCTCGAACCACGGCGGGCGCACGCTCGACACCGCCGTCCCGGCCATCGCGATGCTTCCGCACATCCGCGAGGCCGTGGGCAATGTCCTTCCCGTTCTCGTCGACGGCGGCATCCGCCGGGGAACGGACGTGTTCAAGGCGCTCGCCCTCGGCGCCGATGCCGTGCTTGTCGGGCGTCCGCTGGCGGCGGCGCTGGCGGTCGGCGGACCGCGTGGCGCAGCGCGCGCCTTGCGCATCCTCATGGACGAGTTCGAGGTGGCGATGGCCTTGTGTGGCTGCGCGCACCCATCCGCGATCACGTCGGAATGGCTGCTGCTCGCAGACCCGTCGGGGGCCAGTACGGACCGCGTCGCACCGGCAGGTTGGAGCGCGCTCTGATGTCCGGGCAGGAAACGCACAGACCTTCTTCCATCCACGCGGCAGAAGGCGCGTCCGCGCCGGCCGCCGCCGAGGCGCCGCGCCGGATCAACGTCGCGGACCTGCTTGGCGACGAGAACGAGATCGTTCTCGTCCACAACGGTGCCGACTATCGCCTGCGCATTACCGCAGCCAACAGGCTGATCCTGACCAAGTAATCGTTTCGTCGGGCCCCCGCCGATGCCGGACCTTCGGCCTGCCTCCGATTTCCCGGCTGTCTGGCCAAGTGCTCGGCGAGACGGAGGCAGTCGACGTTCAGGCGTGGCACGCGGCTCCTGCGGCGTCGAAGAAATGCAGACGCTCGGGGGAAGCGTCCAGTTCGACTCCGGCGCCGATCTGCGGCGCGTCGCCTTCGTGCACGACGAGGCAGGTTTCGCCTCCCGCCAGCGCCACGTGAAGGAGCGACGAAGCTCCCGTGTATTCCGATACCGCCACCTTGCCGGCGAGCATGCCCTGCCCCGCCCCGACGATCCGGAGATCTTCCGGCCGGATCCCGACTCTGTCCGCATGGCGGGGCACGCCCGTTCCGGCAGGAATCCGAACGGCGCCGGCCGGCAGGACATTCATCTTCGGGCTGCCGATGAACTGGGCCACGAAGAGGTTCCTCGGCGCCTCGTAAAGTTCGCGCGGCGTGCCGATCTGTTCGACGATCCCGTCACGCAGCACCACGATCCTGTCTGCGAGAGTCATTGCCTCGATCTGGTCATGCGTCACGTAGATCATGGTGTTTCGCAGACGCTGATGCAGCGCGGCGATCTCCGAGCGCATATGGACGCGAAGTTCGGCATCGAGGTTGGACAGAGGCTCGTCGAACAGGAAGATATCCGGCTCCCCGACGATGGCGCGACCGATTGCCACGCGCTGGCGCTGGCCGCCGGACAATTCGCGCGGGAACCGGTCGAGCAGCGCTTCGAGTTTGAGAACACCGGCAGCGTCATCCACCCGCCGGCGGCGCTCATCCGCTGCGATGCCGCGGACCTTGAGGCCGAAGGCCATGTTGTCGCGCACGGTGAGGTGCGGATAGAGCGCGTAGGACTGAAAGACCATGGCAACGCCGCGCCTGGCGGCCTGCACCTCGTTCATCAACCTGGCGCCGATGCGCAACTCGCCCGAGGTAATATCCTCAAGGCCTGCGATCATGCGCAGCAGGGTCGATTTTCCGCAGCCCGAGGGGCCGACAAAGACGACGAACTCGCCGTCCTCGACCGTGAGATCGACACCCCGGATGACATCGGTTTTTCCGAAACGCTTGTGAATGTCGACGAGGGTCAGGCCCGCCATTGCTGTTGTCTCACCCCTTGACGCCCGAAAGGGCGAAACTTTCGATGATCTGCCGCTGTGCGATCAGATAGACGATCAGGATCGGCACAACCGCGAGGCTCGTGGCGGCAAGCTGGAGATGCCAGAGCGGCATGCCGTAGGGATCGGTGAAGTTCGCCAGCGCCAGCGGCAACGTGAACTTCTCGATCGACGAAACGAAGATCAGCGGTTCGAGGAACAGGTTCCACGAATGCAGGAAGGTGATGATCGCGACCGCCGCCAGCGCGGGACGCGACATCGGCAGCGCAATCCGCCACCAGATGCCGAAGCGCGAGAGCCCGTCCATCTTGCCGGCTTCCTCAAGCTCCTTCGGCAGCGCCAGAAAATACTGGCGCATCAGGAAGGTCGCGACGATGCCGTGCGGGCCGAAAACCGGCAGCAGGATGAGCGGCAGGTGGGAATCGATCAGCCCGAACCGCTTCATCAGGAAGAAGTTGGGGATGATCGTGACCTCCTCCGGCACCATGAGCGCCGAAACGAGGAACAAGCCGACCAGCGCGGCGCCGGCGAAACGCAATCGCGCCAGCGCATAGCCCGCCAGAGAGGCGACAACGAGTGTGATCGCCGTAACCGAAACCGAGATGTAAAGCGAGTTGAAGTATTGCCTCGCAAAGGGCTGATAACTAAAGACTTCAACGAAATTCTGCCATTGCCATTCGCGCGGCACGATGCTGGGCGAGCCGAAAATCTCCGCCGCGCTCTTGAAGCCGGACGAGAGCATCCAGACGAACGGGAAAACGAACGGAATTGCGACAGTCGAAAGCGCCAGCACCCAGCATACCCGGCTGACAAGGCGCAACTGGCGGGGGCTCAGGCGGTCGATCATGTGTCCCTCCGCCGCAGCATCAGCTGCACGACCGTCAGCGCCATGACAATGACGAACATGATCATCGCCAGCGCGGAGGCATACCCGACATTGAAGAACTTGAAGCCCTGTTCGTAGATGTAATACGCGAGAACCAGCGTGCCGTTCTCCGGCCCGCCACCGGTCATCAGATAGATGTGGTCGAACACCTTGAACGATCCAATGGTCGTGATGACCATGATGACGAGGGTCGTCGGCCCCAGCAGCGGCCAGGTGATCCAGCGGAATATCTGCCATCCCGAAGCGCCTTCCAGGCGCGCCGCCGCGTCATAATCGCGCGGGATCGATTGCAGGGCGGCGATGTAGAGGATCATGTTCAGCCCCACCATCTTGATGACGCGGGTGAAAATGACCGCGACCATCGCCCAGTTGGGATCGCGCAGCCAGTTGGGTCCCGCGATGCCAATTCCGGCCAGCATCTGGTTGACGAACCCCGCCTCCCCCTGAAGCAGGAACTTCCAGACGATCGCCCAAGCCGCCGCCGAGGTGACCACCGGCGCAAAGAATACGGTTCTGAAGATGATGACGCCGGGAAAGCGTCGCGAGAGCCCGAGCGCCAAGGCGAGCGCCAAGGTCATGTTGAGCGGCACGAGCCCGATCGCGAACAGCGCGGAATTGCGCGCGACGTGCCAGAAATCGGGATTCCTGAACAGCGCATCGCGGTAGTTCGCCAGACCGACATAGGTCATCTGCTGCGTGAGCAGGTTCCATTCGGTGAGCGAGTAATAGACGACAGCGACCAGCGGCCCGGCGAAGAAGATCAGGAAGCCGGCCAGCGTCGGGCTGAGGAAGAGCCACGCTTCCATCGCCTCCCGCATCTTGAGGGTCAGCCATGGCGCGTCATCGTCGCGCGCCACTCCCTCCCCTGAAACCGGCCGCCCCATCGTCGTGCTCCTACAGCAGCGGCTTGATCGCCGTGCATACCGCCTTGAGCGCCGCTTCGACATTGGCATCGGCGCGCCAGAGCGCGTCGACACGGGGCTTCATCGCGGCGACGATCTGCGGGCTTTTCTCGTGCGCCGGCAGAACCTTGCCCTTGGCGATCGCGTCCGCGACGATCTTCATCTGCGGCGCCGGGATCAACTTGTTGGAGTTCACGAAAACGTCGCTCGCCAGCACGCTGTTTCGGGCGGGCGGGAAAAACTGCGCCGCCGTGATCACGCTCGCTTTCGTGCTCATATGCGCGAGGAACTCGGCAGCGAGCTTTTTCTGCTTGCCGGCAGCGAAGACGACGATGCCCGCCTGCCCGATCACCGGGGATTCCCCGCCGGGGCCTGTCGGGAGCGGCGCGATACCCCATTTGAAGCCCGCCTTCGGCATGAGCGAGGCGCGGGAAATCTGGTTGATGGTCATCGCGGCATTGCCGGAGAAATAATCGCCCTTCTCACCCGGCGGCACGATCGACTTGTCCTTGAAGACCATGTCGTGGAGCTGCTTCACGGCCGCAATCGCCGGCGGCGTATCGAAACCGCGCTGCCCGTTGACCCAGACATCGCCGCCATAGGCGCGGATCGGCGGCATCAGCGCGTGCATGATGCGGGTCTCGTAGCCCTGCCCGTCCTTGAATTCGAAGCCGAACTTGCCGTTGGCGGCCTTCAGTTTCCGGGCGACATCCTGAAACGTCGCCATGTTCCACTGCCCCTTGGCCGCAAGAGCCAGCGGGTCTTCGAGACCCGCCTTGTCGAACATGTCCTTGTTGTAGAAAATGACGAACGGCGAGGTCGAGAACGGAACACCGATGACCTTGCTGCCGGACATCCAGAGCCCCATGGCGGGCTTGGAGAAATCCGCGAAATCGTAATCCTTCACCGCGTTCAGCGTCGGCGCCAGATCTTCCAGCACCCCGGCCTTCGCGAAGGCGGGCGCCGCGTCTTCCATCAGCCAGCCAAGGTCGGGCGGATTGCCGCCCGCGAGCTGGAAGGTGAGCTTCTGCGTATAGTCCCCCGGCGGGATGGTCTCGAACTTGACTGTGACATCGGGGTGAGTGGCGCGGAAACTCTCCGCATAGCCATTCAGCATCTTCAGATGCGCCTCGTTGCCGGTCCAGATCGTGACGCGCAGCTCGGCCGCGACCGCCGGCATCGCGAGCATGGCCGCAAGGGTCGATGAAAACAGAATTCCGCGTATCGCTCTCATGATGGGCCTCCCTGGCATTTTGATTTTTCAGTGTTGGACGTTTTCGGGTCTTGCTGGTTTTAGGTCTTGCTGGTTTTAGGTCCTGGAAATCTTCAATCCGGCGCCTGTCGCGCCCTAAGGTCTGGGCTCCGCGTTGCCGCCGAATGCACCCTTGGAAGGGGAACGCCACGCGCGCCGGTTTCGACCGCGAACACGGCTCCTGCGAGCGGTTCAGTGGCAGGATCGGTCCTGACGCTCATCGAGGTCACGAAAAGGATCGTCAGGTCCGGGCCGCCGAAGGCCGGCTTTGTCGGGCGCGAGACCGGCAGGTCGATCGCGCGCATCTCGCGCCCTGTCGGATCGAGTTGCACGACGCAGGCGCCATCAACGGCCGCGAACCAGTAGCATCCGTCGGCGTCGACAGTGGCGCCGTCCGGTCGTCCGCGCGTCGGCCGGTGGAAGACGCGGCGATTATCGAGCACGCCGGTTTCCGCATCGAAATCGA
>JAVTWI010000360.1:0-23618 GCA_032229845.1 Rhabdaerophilum sp. | reverse complement strand
TGGGTGGCAACGCGCCGTTCATCGTCTTCGACGACGCCGATCTCGACAAGGCCGTCGAGGGGGCGATGGCGGCCAAGTTCCGCAACATGGGGCAGACCTGCGTGTGCGCCAACCGCTTCTACGCGCAGGCCGGCATCCACGACCGCTTCGTCGCGCGTCTCGCCGAGGCGATGGCCGACCTCAAGGTGGGTGACGGCTTCGAACCAGGTGTCCATCAGGGGCCGCTCATCACGGCGCGGGCGGTCGAAAAGGTGCAGGCGCACGTCAGCGACGCCCTCGCCAACGGCGGGACGGTTCATATCGGCGGCAAGGGCCATGTTCTCGGCGGCACCTTCTACGAGCCGACGCTGATCTCCGGCGCGACGAGCGCGATGCGCGTCGCACGCGAGGAGACCTTCGGCCCCGTGGCGGCCGTGTTCCGCTTCGACGACGAGGCCGAGGTCATCCGCCTCGCCAACGATACCGAATACGGGCTCGCCGCCTATTTCTTCTCGCGCGATGTCGGCCGGATCTTCCGGGTCGCCGAGGCGCTGGAATACGGCATGGTCGGCATCAATTCGGGGCTGATCTCGACAGAGTTGGCGCCGTTCGGCGGCGTGAAGCAATCCGGCAACTCGCGCGAGGGTTCGCATCACGGCGTCGAGGAATTCCTCGACAAGAAATACCTGTTCCTTGCCGGGCTTTAGAGCCCGGACCCTGATTGTTGTGGCATCCGCTGTTTCCGCCAGTCGGTATCAGCCCGCCACCGCGAGCCCTGACTCGTAGGCCTCGAACATGGCGGCGAAGATTTCCGCGGTCTCGCCGACATGCGCGGTGAGCGCGGCATCGGCGCGCGCCGCGTCGCGCGAGAGCACGGCGTCACGCAAGGCGGCGTGCTCTTCGTGCGAAAGCAGACGATGAAGGCGCGCCTCCGCCACCGGGACGCCATGATGCCGCAGGATCGCGACGCGATAGCGCTCGACCTGCTCGACCGCCATCGCGTGGAAGCGCCGGAGCCAGGGTGCCGTGCAGCCATCGATGATCGCGAGGTGGAAGGCGTCGTGACGCCGGCTCCAGTCCTCCAGCGCCGCCGGCGCGATGCCGGGGTGCGGTGCCTCGGTGCGGGAGAGAAGATGGAAGGCCGAGATCACGCCCGCTTCCCAGTCCGCCCCACCCTCGCGCATCGAGCGGAACATTGCCTCGCGCTCGAAACCGAGGCGCAGATCCAGCAGTTCCCGCAGTTCGCTTCCCGAGAGCGGCGCGACGCGATAGCCGCGCTGCTCGAAAGCCACGGCGAGGTTTTCCGCCGCCAGCCGCGCCAGCGCCTCGCGGATCGGCGTTGGCCCGAAGGCGAAGCGCGCCGAGAGTTCCGCCGGACTGAGGCGCAGGCCGGGCGCCAGTTCGCCCGAGATGATGGCACCGCGCAGGGTGCGATAGGCTTCGCCCGTCTGGCTGCGGGCTTTGTCGATCTCGCTCACCGGTCCATCCTCACAACGCCGTCCTGACGCTCCAGAGTTCAGGGAAAAAGCAGTAATCCAGCGCGCGCTTGAGATAACCCACGCCGGCCGTGCCGCCGGTGCCGCGCTTGTGGCCGATGATGCGCGTGACCGTGCCGAGATGGCGGAAGCGCCATTGCTGGAAGGCATCCTCGAGATCGACCAGCTTTTCCGCGAGTTCGTAGAGTTCCCAATGCGCCTCGGGGTTCTGGTAAATCCTGAGCCACGCCGCCTCGACGCTCGGGTGCGCCGCGTGCGAATGGCGCGGATCCCGCGAAAGCACCGCCGGGTCGATGGCGAACCCGTGTCGCGCCAGCGCGCGGATCGCCTCGTCGTACAGCGCCGGCGCGGCCAGCACGCCCTCCAGATGCGCGAGGATTTCCGGCCGATGGCGGAACGGGCCGAGAAACGCCTCGCGCTTGTTGCCCATCAGGAACTCGAGTTCGCGATATTGATGGGACTGGAAGCCCGACGCTGGACCGAGCTTGTCACGGAATTTCAGGTAATCCGCCGGCGTCATCGTCGAGAGGATCGACCAGCTCTCAATCAGGATCGCCTGGATGCGGGAGACGCGGGCGAGCATCTTGAAGCTCGGGCCCAACTGGTCGGCACGGATCGCCGTCATCGCGGCATGAAGCTCGTGCAGCATCAGCCGCATCCAGAGTTCGCTCGCCTGATGGATGACGATGAACAGCATCTCGTCATGCTCGTCGCTGACCCGGCGCTGGAGGCCGAGCAACTCGTCGAGCGCGAGATAGTCGCCGTAGGTGAGCCCACCCCGGGCGAAATCGGTATAGGCGCCCTGCGGCAGGCCAGCGGTTTCACTCATGACGCCCTCCTCAGGTAACTCATGACGCCCTCCTCAGGTAACTTCTGTGACTTCAGGTGACTTTCGCGCGAGCCCGGAATTCCGGCCGCCGCCATTCCCCGGCGGCCATCACCGCCTTCAAATGGGCAACCGCATCCCAGACATCGGCATGGCGGACGTAAAGCGGGCAGAAACCGAAGCGCAGCACATCGGGCGCACGGAAATCGCCGATCACGCCGCGCGCGATCAGCGCCTGCATGATCGCATAGCCTTCGGGATGCCGGAGGCTGACCTGCGAGCCGCGTGCCGCCGCCGCGCGCGGCGAAGCGAGCACGAACCCCTCGCATTCCTGCTCGACGAGGCGGATGAAAAGATCACCAAGCGCCATGCTCTTCGCGCGGATCGCGGCCATGTCCACACCGTCCCACACGTCGAGCGCGGCATCGAGCGCCACGAGCGAGAGCATGTTCGGCGTGCCGCAGATAAAGCGGCCGATCCCTTCCGCCGGCCTGTAATCGAGGTCGAAAGCGAAGGGTGCCTCGTGGCCGAGCCAGCCTGAAAGCGGCGAGCGTGCCGCCGCCTGATGCCGGGGCGCGACATAGAGGAAGGCCGGGGCGCCCGGCCCGCCATTAAGGTATTTGTAGGTGCAGCCGACCGCGAAATCGACGTCGCACCCCGCAAGATCGACCGGCACCGCACCGGCGGAATGCGCGAGATCCCAGAGCATCAGCGCGCCTTTGCCGTGCGCGCGGGCGGTGATCGCGGCCATATCGTGCAGGCGGCCGGTGCGATAATCGACGCCGGTGAGCATGACGAGCGCGGTATCGCCATCAATCGCATCCAACACCGCCTCGGGCGCGACGATGCGCAGCGAGACGCCCGCCGCCATCAGCGCCGCGGCACCGCTGCCGATGTAGAGATCGGTCGGGAAATTGCCGCTGTCGGAGAGGATGGTCGTCCGGCCCGGGTTCAGCGCCAGCGCCGCGCACACGAGCTTGAACAAGTTCACCGAGGTCGAATCGGCGGAGATCACGCTGCCCGGTTCCGCGCCGATCAGCCGGGCGATGCGATTGCCGATCTTGCCCGGCAGGTCCATCCAGCCGTGCTTGTTCCAGGAGACGATGAGGTCCTCGCCCCATTGCCGACGGATGAGGTTTTCCACCCGCGCCGGAACGGCGGCCGGCAACGGCCCGAGCGAATGGCCGTCGAGGTAGATGACCCCCTCCGGCAGCAGGAATTCTTCCCGCTTTCCGGCCAGCGGATCGGCGGCGTCGAGCGCTTCGAGATCGGCGCGGCGAAGGGACGTGGCAAGGGTCATGGCGTGTCCTTTCCGGAGAGCGGGCGCAGCACGGCGCGCAACGGCGCGGCATCACAGCCCTCGATTTTCAGCGGCGGCGCGATCAGTTCGTACGGGCCGGGCGAGACATTATCGAGCACCAGCCCCTCGATGATGGCGATGCCCGCCGCCTCGATGGCGTGATGCGCATCAAGCGTCTTGGAGTTCGCGGGATCGACCGAGGCGGCATCGACGCCGATCAGCCGGCAACCACGCGCGGCCAAGGCTTCGACGAGCGCGGGATCGAGGCCCTTCAGCGCATCGTCCCAGACGGCCGGATAGCGCTCGTATTGCCGGATCAGCACGCGTTCGACGCGGGCGGGCAGCTGCGGCAGCACATCGGACACGCCGATGACTTCGCCCGCACCGCGCGCATCCACCACATGGCAGGGGCCGATATAGGTTTCGAGCGGCATCGCGTCGATCGATCGACCCGTGGCGTCGAAATGTAGCGGCGCATCCGCGTGCGAGCCGACATGGCTCGACAGCACGATCCGCGAGACATTGACCGGGCAGCCCGGCCCGATCGACCAGCTTCGCACCACCTCGAACGGCGTGTCGCCGGGCCAGCCCGGCATGCCGGCGCGGAAGGGCGGCGAGATATCGATCAGGCCCACGGCATTCCTCCGGTGAGAAAAGGGCGTCAAAAGAAAATCGATTTTTCTTGTAAACTCGATTTTCCTTGGGTCAAGCCTCTTCGCGGGCTGCCGGGCTATACGGGAATGGAGGTCGTGTACTTCACGCGCTTGAGCGCGAAATGGGAGGCGGAGGTGGCGACAGCCGGGTGCCCGAGCAACTGCCCCATCAGGAATGCCTCGTATTCCCGCACATCCCCCACCACGACGCGCAGCAGGTAATCCCACTCCCCGGACATCGAGAGGCATTCCATGATCTCGTCGTGGGCGTTGACGAATTCCTCGAAGCTCTTCCGCGCCGCCGGCTCGTGGGATTTCATCCGCACCTGACAGGTCACGTCGAGGCCGCGGCCGACGGAATAGGGATCGACCAGCCGCACCGGCTCGCGCAGGATGCCCGCCGCCTCCAGCGATTTCACCCGCCGCCAGCACGAGGCCTGCGACGCCGCGACTTCCAGCGCGAGATCGGCGTGACTGATGTCGGCGCGCTTCTGAAGCACACGGAGAATCTTCCGGTCGATGGCATCGAGATTGGCTGGTCGATTGGAATTTTTCATGTGATCGCTGAATGTGAATTGAAATATCCAATTTATGGCATGAAGTCGTGAAATTTGAAAAGCAATCCGTTTTTTATTGAAAGATCATTCTCACAAAAGGGAGAATGACGCATGTCCGGCAACCGGAGTCTCGCTCAATCGGCAAATTCCGCGCCGCCGCCACACGTGATCGGGCTTGGCGCCGCGCCGGCTTCTCCTGCGACCCGGAAACGGCCAGCGGCACCCCTCGTTCCCGACCCCGCTCTTCGCAATGCCCCCGATCCTTCCGTCGATTGGCCGCGCGTCGCCTATCTGGTCGCGCTCTCGCGCGCGCTCGACCGGATGGAGGAAACGCGGCTCGTGCCCGAGAAGAAGGTGCTCTACCAGTTCTCCGCGCGCGGGCACGACATGGCGCAGATCCTGCTCGGCTGCCGGCTCGACGATCCGGCGGACGCGGCCTGTGGCTATTACCGCTCGCGTCCGCTGCTGCTCGCGCTTGGCGTTGATGTCGCGGATGCGCTTGGTTCGGCTATGGGCCGGGCCGGCGGCTATTCGGACGGGCGCGACATCGGCGTCGTGTTCAACTACCCAAACCCCAAAGGCGCCTCCGCGCTGCCGATGTGCGGTGGCGTCGGGGCGCAATACACGCCCACCGCCGGCTGGGCGCAGGCGATCGAATATCATCGCACGGTTCTGGGCGATGCCGCCTACGACAAGGCCATCGCCGTGGTTCTCGGCGGGGACGGCTCGGTTGCATCCAACGGGTTCTGGGCCGCGCTGACGGCCGCGACGACGCAGAAGCTGCCGATGCTGTTCTATATCGAGGACAACGGTTTCGGGATTTCCGTGCCGTCGAGCTTCCAGACGCCGGGCGGCGACATCGCCGCCAATCTCGAAAGCTGGCGCGGCCTGACAATTTTCTCCGGTGACGGGACGGACCCGACCGAGGCGGCGGACCTCATCGACCGGGCAATCGCCCATGTCCGGAATGCGCGCGCACCAGCGCTGCTGCGGCTGCGTGTACCGCGCCTTCAGGGCCACAGCTTCCAGGACACGCAGGCTTACAAACCCGACGCCGTCGTCGCGGCGGAGTGGGCGCGCGATCCGCTGCCGCGGCTGAAATCGCACCTCGTCCCCGCCCTGCTGGACGAGACCGAATGGGAGGAGATCGTGGCGCGGGCCGAGGCTTCCGCCGAAGCCGCGCGCGAGTGCGCCGAGGCGCGGTCGGTCGCCGATCCCGAGACGGTCCTCAACCATGTCTTCTTCGAGGATGGGGCGCTTCAGGCCGAGGGCGGGCAATGGCGGCAGGGCTATGTTCCGCCGGCGACGACCGACATGCCGAAGCCGGAAGGCCAGCGCATCAACATGGTCACCGCGATTCGCCGCACGCTGGAGCACGAACTCGAGATCAACCCGCGCGTGGTGCTGTTCGGCGAAGATATCGGCCCCAAGGGCGGGGTTCACGCCGTGACGCTGGGCCTACAGGAAAAGTTCGGCACAGCCCGCGTCTTCGACACCAGCCTCTCGGAAGAGGGTATCATCGGTCGCGCCGTCGGCATGGCGCTGGCGGGCCTGATGCCGGTGCCGGAAATCCAGTTCCGCAAATATGCCGAACCGGCAACCGAGCAGATCAACGACTGCGGCACGATGCGCTGGCGGACCAACAACCGCTTCGCCGCGCCGATGGTGCTGCGCGTGCCCGGCGGCTTCTTCAAGTGCGGCGACCCCTGGCACAGCCAGACCAACGAGGTCGCTTTCATCCACAATCCCGGCTGGAAGGTCGCGGTGCCCTCCAACGCCGAGGATGCCGTCGGCCTGCTGCGGACGGCGCTGCGCGGCAACGATCCGGTTCTTTTTTTCGAGCATCGCGCGATGCTCGATCACGCCTGGGCGCGCCGGGCCTACCCCGGCGACGACTACGCGCTGCCGTTCGGTCAGGCGAAAATGATCGCTTCGGGCAACGATGTCACCATCGTCACCTGGGGCGCGATGGTGCCGCGCTGCGAAGAGGCCGCCGCTGGGCTTTCGGCGGATGTGATCGACCTGCGCACGCTGATGCCGTGGGACCGCGAGGCGGTGCTCGCCTCGGTGCGGCGCACCGGCCGCTGCCTGATCGTCCACGAGGACCTCCGAACCGCCGGCTTCGGCGCGGAGATCGCCGCCGTGGTCGCTGACGAAGCCTTCACCGATCTCGACGCGCCGGTCGCGCGGGTCACCATGCCGGACATTCCCAGCCCGCATAACCCGGTGCTGCTCGATCGCGCGGTACCATCGGTGACGCGCATCCGCGCCGCGCTCGACGACCTGATCCGCTTCTGAAGGAGCCGGCGATGATCGACGTTCCCGTCCCCCTTGAGCAGGAAGGCACCAAGGCGATCGTCCGCAACTGGCTCAAGAAGCCGGGCGAGCACGTCCGCGCCGACGAGCCGCTGGTGGAACTCGAAACCGACAAGGTGACGCAGGAAGTCGCCGCGCCGGGCGAGGGCATTCTCGAATTCATCCTGCTCGAAACCGGCGCCGAGGCCCTGCCGGGCGCCCTCCTTGGAAAACTGCGGGAAATCGACGCGGCCTATTCTCTCCCCGAAGCACCCGCCGCACCGCCTCCCGCCGGGTGTCCGGTGTCGCCTGTGCAGGGCTCCATCCGGAAAGGACGTATCGCGAGGGGACCTGCCGCGGCCTTCCTGTCGCCCTCCGTGCGCCGCGCCGTGCGCGAGCATGCCATCGACGTGGACCTGATCGACGGGACCGGGCGCGGCGGGCGCATCACGCGCGCCGATATCGACCAGCATCTCGCCGAACGCGCCAGCCGACCGGCCGCGATGCCCCCTGCCCCCTCGCCAGCGATATCTGTTCCCGTCGCACCGGCACAGGCGAACGGCGCCATGCGCAGCGTGCCGCATGACGGGATGCGTCTCGCCATCGCCCGGAACATGCTCGATTCCGTCACCGCCGCGCCGCATGTCACCGCCGTTTTCGAGGCGGATTTCAGCGCCATCATCGCGCATCGGGAGCGGCACAAGGCCGAGTTCCTGAAAGCCGGCGCGCGGCTGACCTTCACCGCCTATCTCATGGCGGCGGCGGCGGAGGCGATGAAGGTCGCGCCGGCGATCAACAGCCGCTGGCACGAGGACCGCCTCGACATCTTCGAGGGCGTCCATATCGGCATCGGCACCGCGCTCGGCGACAAGGGTCTGATCGTGCCGGTCGTCAGCGACGTGCAGGAACTCTCGCTGCTCGGTATCGCCCGGCGCCTGACCGATATCACCGACCGCGCGCGGGACGGCCGGATCGCACCCGCCGAACTGCGGGGCGGCACCTTCACGATTTCCAACCACGGCGTCTCGGGCTCGCTGCTGGCGACGCCGATCATCATCGTGCAGCCGCAATCGGCGATCCTCGGCGTCGGCAAGCTGGAGAAACGGGTGGTGGTGCGCGAGATCGGCGGAATCGATACGATCCAGATCCGCCCGCTTTCCTATGTCTCGCTCACCATCGACCACCGCGTCGTCGACGGGCACCAGACCAACCTCTGGCTCGCGCGCTTCGTCGAGGTGATCGAGAACTGGCCACTCGAAGGCTGAGCGGGAAAAATTCTGTATGCAGGTGGCGATACATATCTTGCCCTGACGGGTGTTCCGGGCGCATGTTCCCGCGAAACATTCCATCGGGAGGAACGGCGATGAACGCCCTCGACCGCAGCGCCCCGGCGCGGCTCGAAACCTATCAGAATCTCATCGGCGAGACCTGGCAGCAGGCCCTTTCCGGCAAGACCCACGCCATGGTCGAACCCTCGACCGGTGCCGTGTTCGCGCGGATCGCGGCCTCCGGCAAGGTGGACATCGACCTCGCGGTGAAGGCCGCCCGCAAGGCCTTCGACGAGGGCGCCTGGGGCCGGCTTGCCGCTTTCGAGCGCGGACGCCTCCTGATGAAGCTCGCGCAGGCCGTTCTCGACAACGGCGAGGAACTGGCAAACCTCGAAGCGCGCGATTGCGGCAAGCCGATGAAGCAGGCGCGGGCAGACGTCACCGCCACCGCGCGCTATTTCGAGTTCTACGGCGGCGCGGCCGACAAGCTCCATGGCGAGACGATCCCCTACCTCACGGGCATGACCGTGATTGGACTGCGCGAGCCGCTCGGCGTCACCGCGCATATCGTGCCGTGGAACTACCCGATGCAGATTTTCGGGCGTTCGGTCGGCGGCTCTCTCGCGGCGGGCAACGCCTGCGTCGTCAAGCCCGCCGAGGACGCATGCCTTTCGCTCGTCCGGATTTGCCAGCTCGCGCTCGATGTCGGCTTCCCGCCCGGCGCGCTCAACCTCGTCACCGGCACCGGCGAGGAAGCTGGCGCCGCGCTGACGGCGCATCCGCAGATCGATTTCATCTCCTTCACCGGTTCGCCCGAAGTCGGCGCGATGGTGCAGAAGGCCGCCGCGGACAACCACGTCGGCGTGACGCTCGAACTCGGCGGCAAGTCGCCGCAGATCGTGTTCGCGGATGCCGACCTCGATCAGGTCCTGCCGTTCGCGGTCAACGCCATCGTTCAGAACGCCGGGCAGACCTGCTCGGCCTGTTCGCGCCTGCTGGTCGAGAAGCCGATCTATCAGAAGTTCATGGATCAGCTCGCCGCCAAATTCTCGGCCCTGCGCGTCGGCACGCACGACGCCGACCTCGATTGCGGGCCGCTGATCTCGGCGCGGCAGAAGGGCCGGGTCGAGACTTTCCTCGACGAGGCGGATGCGGCCAAGCTGCCGATCCTCGCGCGCGGCACCGTCATCGAAGGGACGCCGGATACCGGCTTTTTCGTACCGCCGACGCTGATCGGCAACGTACCGCCCGAGATGCGCCTTGCCCGCGAGGAAATCTTCGGGCCGGTGCTCTCGGCCATCCCGTTCTCGGAGGAAAGCGAGGCGCTGCGCCTCGCCAACTCGACCGATTACGGGCTTGTGGCCGCGCTCTGGACGCGCGACGGAGGCCGCCAGCTCAGGATGGCGCGCGGGCTTCGCTGCGGGCAGGTTTTCGTCAACGGCTTCGGCGCAGGCGGGGGCATCGAGCTTCCGTTCGGCGGCGTCAAGAAATCCGGTCACGGCCGCGAGAAGGGCTTCGAAGCGCTCTACGAGTTCACCCAGTTGAAAACCATCGTGCTGAAACACGGGTAGTTTCTCTCCCCTGAACAAGGCTTCGCCCGTTCAGGGACCCCTCGCATAAGCTCGGGCGCGCATTTGCGCTTGCG
Organism: Rhabdaerophilum sp.; assembly: GCA_032229845.1. Classification (GTDB taxonomy): domain Bacteria; phylum Pseudomonadota; class Alphaproteobacteria; order Rhizobiales; family Beijerinckiaceae; genus Rhabdaerophilum. The sequence goes on along the minus strand of JAVTWI010000360.1, from coordinate 13,599 downwards.
GCCTCTTCGCAGCGCGACAGGCCGGCAGAAAGGAAAAGGATCTGACAATGCGTTTGAAGGACAAGGTCGCCATCGTCACCGGCGGCGCGCAGGGGTTCGGCGAAGGTATCGCCGAGGTTTACGCCCGCGAGGGTGCGAAGGTCGTCGTGACCGATCTCAACGCGGAAGGCGCACAGAAGGTTGCCGCCCGGCTTGGCAACGGCGCAATCGGCGTCGGCGGCGATGTCTCGAAGCTGGCCGATGCCAAGGCCATCGTCACCGCAGCCATCAAGGCGTTCGGCAAGCTCGACATCATCGTCAACAATGCCGGCACCTCGCATCGCAACAAGCCGATGACCGAGGTGACCGAGGAGGAGTTCGACCGTGTCTTCGCGGTCAACGTGAAGTCGATCTACAACTTCGCGGTCGCCGGCGTGCCGCACATGAAGGAGAAGGGCGGCGCGATCATCAACATCGGCTCGACCGCCGGCATCCGCCCGCGCCCCGGCCTCACCTGGTATAACGCCTCAAAGGGCGCGGTGAACCTCGTCTCGAAGTCGATGGCGGTGGAGTTGGCGCCGTTCAAAATCCGCGTCAACGCCATCGCACCGGTCGCCGGCGAAACGCCGCTGCTCGCGACTTTCATGGGCGAGGACACGCCGGAAATCCGCGCCAAGTTCATCTCGACCATTCCGCTCGGCCGGTTCTCGACGCCCGCCGATATCGCCAATGCCTGCCTGTTCCTCGCCTCGGACGAAGCGAGCATGACGACCGGCTCGGTGCTGGAGGTGGATGGCGGGCGCTGCGTGTGATCAGAGGCGCGGCATCGCCGAAAGCAGGCGCCGCGTGTAAGCTTGACGGGGCAGCGCGAACAGCGTTTCCGTGTCCCCTTCCTCGACGATCCGGCCGCCCTGCATGACGATCACGCGATCAGCGATGTAGCGGACGATACCCAGATCGTGGCTGATGAACACCATCGTCAGCCCGAACTCCGCGCGGATGTCGAGCAACAGGTTGAGGATCTGCGCTTGGATCGAGACATCGAGCGCAGAGACCGGCTCGTCCGCCACCAACAGGCGCGGTCGGGTTATGAGCGCACGGGCGATGGCGATGCGCTGGCGCTGCCCGCCGGAGAACTGATGCGGAAACCGCCGGAGCGCACCGCTGCCGAGGCCGACGCGCTCCAGCATCGCCAGCACGCGCGCTGTCCGTTCTGCGGCCGAGAGAGACAATCCGCCGTGACCGAGCGGCTCGGCGATGCTGTCCCCGATCCGCATCCGCGGATCGAGGGAGCCGAACGGGTCCTGAAACACCATCTGCACATCGCGCAGCGGCCCCGGATGCGCTTCGCCAGCGATGACGGACTGCTCCGCCAGCCTGATCGAGCCGGCATCGGGAGCCTCCAGCCCGACGAGCAGACGCGCGAGCGTGGATTTTCCCGAACCGGATTCGCCGACGACGCCGAGGATTTTCCCCTCCTCGACCTCGAAACTGGCTTCCTCGAGCGCGACGAAACGCTGCCGGCGCCCCCAGAAATCCCCCGAGGGAAGCGAATAGTGCCGCGCAAGCCTCTCGACCTTCAGGAATGGCGTCACGAGGCCCCTCCCCTTTCGAGATGATGGCACCAGGCGCGCGTGATCGCCTGATCCGGCGGCGGGGTCTGGCTGGCGCACAGGGCATCCGCCTTCGGGCAGCGATTGGCGAAGGGGCAGCCCGCCGGCAGGCTGCGCAGATCGGGGACTTGCCCAGGAATTGGGCTGAGGCGCGTGGTCCGCGCCGTGCCGCGCGGGATGGCGGCGAGCAACCCTTGCGTATAGGGCTGGCGCGGTGCGCGGAGCAGGGCCCGCGTCGGCCCCGTCTCCATCGGCGAGCCTCCGTAAAGCACAAGCACCCGGTCAGCGATGCGCGAGATCACCGCGAGATCGTGGCTGATCATCAGCATCGCCATGCCGGTTTCGTCACGGATTTCGCGCAGCAGAGCGAGGATTTCCGCCTGAACCGTGACATCGAGCGCCGAGGTGGGTTCGTCCGCGATCAGCACGTCGGGCCGGCAGGCGATTGCCATCGCGATCATCACGCGCTGACGCTGACCGCCGGAGAGTTCGTGCGGGAACGACCGCGCCCGCTGCTCCGGCCGGTCGAGGCCGACCCGCGCCAGCAGGCGCACCACCTCGCCGCGCGCCGCGTTCCGATCCATCACGCCGTGCAGCACCAAGCCTTCGGCGATCTGGTCGCCGACACGTTTCACCGGGTTCAGCGCCGTCATCGGCTCCTGGAACACCATGCCGATGCGCCGTCCACGCAAGGCGCAGAGATTGGGCTCCGACAGGCCGGCGATGTTGCGTCCGTTGAGGCGGATCGCGCCTTCCATCCGGAGCCAGCCCGGCAGCAGCCCCATGATCGAGAGCGCAGTGACGGTCTTGCCGGAACCGGACTCGCCGACGATGCCGAGGGTCTCGCCCCGCTCGAGCGCGAAGGAGAGCCCGCGCAGGATCGTCAGATCGCGGAAGGAGATGGTGAGCCGGTCGATCTCGAGCATGGCTCAGCGCTCCTCGAGCCGCGGATCGAGGATATCGCGCAAACCGTCACCCAGCAGGTTGAAGGCCAGCACCGAGAGCGCGATCGCCATGCCCGGCAGCAGCGCGAGACGCGGGGAAATCGCCAGGAACGTCTGGGCATCATTGAGCATCCGGCCCCAGGACGGGTTGGGCGGCTGCGTGCCGATGCCGAGATAGGAGAGCCCCGCCTCCGCCAGGATCGCGAGCGCGAACTGCGTGCTCGCCTGCACGATCATCAGCCCGGCGATATTCGGCAACACGTGGCGGCGCAGGATGGCGAGCTTTGGCACCCGCGCCAGTTGCGCGGCGCGGATGAAATCGCGTGACATCACCTGAAGCGTCGCCCCGCGCGCGACGCGGGCGAAGACCGGGATATTGAAGATCCCGATGGCGATGACCGCGTTGACAAGCCCGGGGCCGAGGAAGGTCAGGATCAGGATCGCGCTCAGGACGGCAGGAAAAGCGAAGACGAAATCGAGCGCGCGCATGATGGCATCGTCCACCCAGCGCCCCTTCATCTGCGCAGCCACGACACCGAACAGGAGCCCGAAGCCAAGCCCGATCGCGACCGCAACCAGCCCGGTCAGCAGGGCGTTGCGCGCGCCGACCATCAGCATGGAGGCGACATCGCGCCCGAACTGGTCCGTGCCGAGCAAGAATGCCGCCGAGGGGCCTTTCAGCCGCATCAGGATGTGCATCTTCGTCGGGTCCTGCGGCGTCCAGACCAGCGAGACGAGCGCGAGCAGGCAGATCAGCACCGAGAGCGCGGCGCCGATCAGGAACGAGGGGTGACGCAAGGCCCGGGCGATCATCCCGAAACCCTCAGGCGTGGATCGATCAGCCCGTAAGCGAGATCGACCACCGTGCTGACCACGATCACCATGCCGACGAACAGGAGGACCAGCGATTTGATGAGGATGAGGTCGTGCCCGCCAACGGCCTGCACCAGCAGACGGCCGAGCCCCGGCAGGGCGAACACATTCTCGACGATGATCGTCCCGGCGAGGAGAAACGAGAATTGCAGCCCGAGGATGGTGATCACCGGGATGAGCGCGTTGCGGAGCGCATGGCGCCGCAGCACCTGGGCGCGGTTGAGGCCCTTGGCGCGGGCCGTGCGGATGAAATCCTCCCCCAGGGTTTCGAGCATCGAGGTGCGCGTCATCCGCGCGAGCACGGCCGACTGCGGCAGGGCCAGCGCGAAGGCCGGCAGCACCAGCGCCCGGAACGCGTTCACCGGATCGGCCTGCCACCCCGGAAACCCGCCGGAGGGAAACCAGCCAAGCGTGACCGAGAACAGCAGCACGAACAGGATACCGAACCAGAAGTTCGGGATCGCAAGGCCAAGCTGCGAGAGCGCCATGATCGCGGCGTCCACGGGGCCGGACGCGCGCGAGGCGGCGAACGTGCCGAGTGTGACGCCGATCGCCGCCGCGAGGACCAGGGCCATCGCCGCGAGCGGCAGCGTCACCGCGATGCGCTCCGCGATCAGTCCGCCGACCGGCACACGATAGGTGTAGGAAATGCCGAGATCGCCGGTGAACAGCCCGGCGATCCAGCTCAGGAAGCGCGCCAGCGCCGGACGGTCGAGGCCCAGTTCCACCCGCAGCGCCGCCACGGTCTCCGGAGTCGCGCTGACGCCGAGCATCGTTGCGGCGGGGTCACCGGGGAGGACTTCCAGCAGCAGGAAGATGAGGATCGCGGCGGCCAGCATCGTCAGGACCAGCCCCGCGAGCCGCCGCAGGATGAACCGCCCCATGCCGGTGCCCTCCGCCCCTCGCGCTCCGGCTACTGCCAGCGCACCTTCGCGAGCGGGGTCGCCGGCAAGGGCGCATTCTGCCAGAGCCCGGAAAGCCCCTTCTTCGCCACCGTCACTTTCGGCAGCATGAAGAGGAACAGATTGACCTGATCCTTGGCGATCTGCCGCTGCGCCGCCTCGAAGGCCGCCTTGCGCTCGGCATCGGAGCGGGCGCTCTTGCTCTTCTGGAAGGCGGCGTTGAACGCCTCGGACTTGTAGCCGAAATAGTAGTTGTCGCGGGTGTAGATGTTGAGATCCATCGGCTCGACGTGGGAGACAATCGTCAGGTCGAAATCCTTGTTGCGGAACACCCGTTCCAGCCACTGCGGCCATTCAAGCGGCTCGATGCTGGCCTTGACGCCGATCTCCGCGAGCATCGCAGCGACGATCTCGCCACCACGCCGGGCATAGGAAGGCGGTGGCAGCCGCAGCGTGAGCGAGAACCCGTTGGGGAACCCGGCCTCGGCGAGCAGCGCCTTGGCCTTCGCCGGATCGAACGGCGTCTCGCCGGTCAGATCCACGTAGTCGGGATGATTGGGCGAGAAATGACTGCCGATCGGCGTGCCGAAGCCCGAGACCGCGCCCTCATTGACCAGCTTCCTGTCCACCGCCATCGCCAGCGCGCGACGCACGCGGACATCGTTGAGCGGCGGCTTGGCGTTGTTCATCGCGACGATGGTCTCGCCTTCCGTGCGCCCGATGGTCACGACGAGTTTCGGATCGGCCTTGAGCTGGGGAACGGCCTCCTGCGCCCCGATATTGGTGTGCGCGTCGCAATCGCCCGCCAGCAGCGCTGCGACCTGCGCCTGCGGATCGGCAATGAAGCGGAAGCTCACGCTCGCCAGCGCGGGCTTCGCGCCCCACCAGCCGTCAAACCGCTCCAGCGTCAGCCGGTCGCCGCGGTTCCAGTTCTTGAAGCGGTAGGGTCCGGTGCCGACGGGCTCGGTCGCCGCCTTGGCCATGGACTTCTCCGAGAAGACCACCGCGTCGCCCCAGGCAAGGCCATAGAGAAAATCGGACGCGAACTGCTTGAGCGTGATCTCGACGACATCCGGCGACGGGGTCGCGATGGCGCCGATCGGCAGGAATATCCATTTCTGCGCGTTCTTCGAGTCCGGCGCGAGTGCGCGCTCGAACGAGAACTTCACGTCCGCCGAGGTTATCGGCGTGTCATCGTGGAACCTGGCGTTCCTGCGCAAATGGAAGGTGTATTTCAGCCCATCCGCGCTCACATCCCAGCGCTCGGCCAGCGCCGGCACGATCTTCGAGTTCTGGTCGAGCGCGACCAGCCCCTCGAAGATATTGCCGTAGGTCACCTCGCGGATCGCCGCCGCCGCACCGCCGGATGGATCGAGGATCGGCGGCTCCAGCGTCTGGCAGATCACCGCGCTGTCCTTGCCCTGCGCCATCGCGCCGGTCGCCGCCAGCACACCGATGCCGGCCAGCAGCACCTTGACCAAAACGCCTGCCTTCATGGCTTCCTCCCCATCTGCGCTTCTCGCGAGACTTAAACGCGGCTCCCGTCACGGCGCAACAGCATCAGCGTCGCAGCCGCCATCACCTTGGTTGACAGGATCATGTCCTCGATCCCGACCCATTCGTCCGGCTGGTGCGCCAGATCGAGAATGCCCGGCCCGTAAGCCACGCAATCGCGCACCGCTCCGAAGCGGGTGATGTGTTTCTGGTCGTAGGTGCCGGGCGAGGCGACATGCGTCGCCGGGCGGCCGAAGAGGTTCTCGATCCAGTGGTCGAGCGCCGCGACGACCGGCGCGTCCGGCTCGGTCATCGTCGGGGCGAAAGTCATGATCTCGCGGACCGAGTAATCGAGCCCGGCGCGCGCCGCCTTCACCCGGTCGAGCAGCGCGACGATTTCGCTCTTCACGCCGTCGAGCGGCTCCTCGATCAGGTAGCGCCGGTCGAGCACGAGGCGGCAGCGGTCCGCGACCACCGGCGCGGGCAGCCCGTCGAACGGTTCCGGCTGGCCGCCGTGAATCGAATTGAGGTTGAGCGTCGCCTGCCGTGCGCCTTCGGGCACGCAGGGCATGCGCGTCAAGCGCGTGGCGAGCGCGGGAACCAGTTCTTTTTCAAGCAGGGTCAGGAAATCGCCCATCCCCCGGATCGCCGAGACGCCGAGGAACGGCATCGCGCCGTGGCCGATCTGCCCCGTGATCTCGACCTCGGCCCACCAGACGCCGCGATGGCCAAGACAGACCCGATCCGGGTTCAGCGGTTCGGGAATGATGACGTGATCGACGCGGCCCTTGTCGAACCAGCCGTTGCGGGCGAGATGGCCGACACCGCCGAACCCGCCCGATTCCTCATCGACCGTGCCGGAAAACTCGATCGCGCCCCGCGTCAGCAGCCCCTCGTCGAGCAGCGCTTCCATCGCGATGATCGCGGCGGCGATACCGCCCTTCATGTCGCAGGCGCCGCGACCATAGACCCGGCCGTCCTTCACCACACCGTCGAACGGCGGCAGCGTCCAGCCCAGCCCGGCCTCGACCACATCGATATGGCCGTTGAAATGAATGCAGGGCCCTGGCAGTCCGCTCTCGAAGCGACCGATCACGTTGAGGCGGGGGTGCAGATCCGTATCGTCCGGCTCACCCTCGCCGCGCACGTAGTCCACCTTCGCGCCACGCGCGTCGAGCCGCGCGCCGAGAAAGCGCGCGCAGGCCTCGTAGGCATCGCCCGGCGGATTGATGGTGGGGTGACGGATGAGATCCTGCGTCAGGCGCACGAGATCGTCACGCCGGGCGTCGATCCGGCGGAACAGACGCTCGATCTCGGCGGCGACATCACTCGGCATGGGGGTTCCTTTGGGGTTCCTTTCCCGCCGCAGCATAACGCGCCGGGTGGGGCCCGCAATCGCTCAGCTGATGAAACCCCAGATGAATCGGGAACAGACGAGCACGAGGAACACGCCGAAGGCGATCTCCAGCCGACGTTTCGGCATCGAATGGGCGAGCCTGGCACCGATGGGGGCGATGAGCGTCGAGGTCGGGGCGATGAGCGCGAAGCCGAGCAGCGAGACGAAGCCGAGCGAGAGCGGCGGCAGCACCGCCATTTTCGGCCAGCCGGCAATGATGTACGCGATGGCGCCAGGGATCGAGATCAGCACGCCAAGGCCGGATGAGGTCGCCACCGCGTTGTGGATCGGCTTGTTGTAGAGCGAGAGGATCATGTTCGAGATCGCACCGCCGCCGATGCCCATCAGCGACGAGGCCAGCCCGATCAGCACGCCGTAGGCGCGCATCGCCGTCGGTCCGGGCAGGTCGGCGGCGATCCGCCAGTCGTCGCGGCCCGAGAGCAGCTTGATCGCGTTCGAGCCCGCAACCAGCACGAAGACGAGCTTGAGCACCAGCGCCGGCGCGAAGGCCGCGATGGCGCCACCGGCGATCACCGAAACCACGACCGGCACGGCCCAGATCTTCAGCACATCCATCAAGACCTTGCCCTTCGCGCGATGGGCGCGGAACGACTGGACGGACGTGGGAATGATGATCGCGAGCGAGGTGCCGACGCAGAGGTGCATCCGCACATCCTCCGGCACGTTCAGAAATCCGAAGATCGAATAGAGCACGGGGACGATCACGGCCCCGCCGCCGACGCCGAACATGCCCGCAAGCAGCCCGGTGACAAGACCGGCGCCCAGAAGCGCCACGACCAGGGTGACAAGGTCGCCCACGGGAATTCCGAACATCGACGGCATCCTGAAAATGATGTGTTGCCCAAGGGGGTAAACGATGTTGCCGCCGGGCGCAAATCGAGGGATCGGGGGATGTTTGCCCCTTTGATGCCCCCTTTCCGCTTGCCCTCCAGCGGCGCATCCGGCAGTTTGCCCGAAAATAAATGGGGCAGGAGCACGTCTCGCCCGCCGGGCAGAGTCGGCATTCTGGGAAAAATGTGAGCGAGAGAACGCCAAACGCGCCGCGCGCGTTGCAGGATATCGTCGGCGGTTGCCTGCTGATGCTGATTGCCGTGCTGGCTCTGTACCTGAGCTGGCATCTGCCGGTTTCCGGCGCCTCCGGCCTCAATTCAGGGTCCGCGCCGCGCTATACGGCCTCCGCTCTCCTCGTTCTCGGCGGGATCATCGCGGCAGGCGGCTTTTTCCGCGAGGGTGAGGGAGTCGGCCGGATCGCCTGGCGCGGCATGGCCTGCATTCTCGGCGGCGTCCTGTTCTTCGCCTTCGCGATCGAGCCGCTCGGCCTTGTCCTCACCGGCATTCCGCTGATGCTGATCGCGGCACTGGCCTCGCCGGACTTCCGGCTCAAGGAAGCAATCATCTTCGCGGTTCTGATGACGCTGTTCTGCGCCGTGCTGTTCCGTTACGGGCTCGCGCAGGCGATTCCCCTCTGGCCGATCTGGCCGAAGTTCTGACGGACGCCGCCGATGGACCTGCTCTCCAACCTCGCCTTCGGGTTCTCGGTCGCCGTCTCGCCGGTGAACATCCTGCTGTGCCTCATCGGCGCGCTGGTCGGCACGCTGATCGGCGTGCTGCCGGGCATCGGCCCGATCGCGACCATCGCGATGCTGCTGCCGGTCACTTACAAACTCGATCCAACCGGTGCGCTGATCATGCTCGCCGGCATCTTCTACGGCGCGCAATACGGCGGTTCGACCACCGCGATCCTCGTCATCCTGCCGGGGGAGGCCTCCTCGGTGGTGACCACGCTTGACGGACACCAGATGGCGAAGAAGGGCCGGGCCGGCGCAGCCCTCGCCATCGCCGCCATCGGCTCGTTCATCGCGGGAACCTTCGGCACCATCCTCATCGCGGCGCTGGCCAAGCCATTGACTGAAGTCGCGCAGGCGTTCGGCCCGGCAGAATATTTCGCGCTGATGGCGCTCGGTCTCGTCTGTGCGATCGTGCTCGCCTCGGGCTCGATCCTCAAGGCAATCGCGATGGTCTTCCTCGGCCTATTGCTCTCGACGATCGGCACCGACGTCGAGACCGGCGCCCTGCGCATGACCTTCGGCTATCCGCCGCTCGCGGATGGCATCGAATTCGTGACGCTGGCGATGGGCATGTTCGGCTTCGCGGAGATCCTCCGCAATCTCGAGAACCGCGAGAGCCGCGATATCGTCGGGCAGAAGGTGACCGGCCTGATGCCGACGCGGCAAGACCTGCGCGAGAGCGCGCCGGCGATCGCGCGCGGCACCCTGCTCGGTTCGCTGCTCGGCATCCTGCCCGGCGGTGGCGCAACGCTCGCCGCGTTTGGGTCCTACACCGTCGAGAAGAAGATTTCGAAGACCCCCAAAGCGTTCGGCCAGGGCGCGATTCAGGGCGTCGCGGGGCCGGAGAGCGCGAACAACGCCGCCGCGCAGACCTCGTTCATCCCGCTGCTCACGCTCGGCATTCCGCCGAACGCTGTCATGGCGGTGATGGTCGGCGCGATGACGATCCACGGTATCGTGCCGGGGCCGCAGATCGTGACCGAGCAGCCCAAACTGTTCTGGGGCATGATCGCCTCGATGTGGATCGGCAACCTGATGCTGCTCGTCATCAACCTGCCGCTCGTTGGCATCTGGGTGCAGCTCCTGCGCGTACCCTACCGGATGCTGTTTCCCGCGATCCTGATCTTCTGCTGCATCGGCATCTACTCCGTGAACGGGCAGTGGTTCGATGTGGTGCTGGCGGCGGTCTTCGGACTTGTCGGTTACGCCTTCATCAAGCTCGGCTTCGAACCGGCGCCGATGCTCGTCGCCTTCGTGCTCGGCAAGATCATGGAGGAGAAGCTCCGATTGGCCATGATGCTGGCGCGCGGCAACTGGCTGAGCCTTCTGGATTTCAGCCTGAACCCGCTGGCAGCCTCGCTGCTCGTCATCTCGATCGTACTGCTGGTGCTGGCGGTGCTGCCCTCCATCCGCCACAAGCGGGACGAGGTCTTCGTCGAATAAGCTAGCCGGCGCAGAAGCCGCGAGATTTCCCAAGATTTCCCTTGTAAGCCCCGCGCCACTCGCGCCATTCTGGTGCCAACCGGGGCCGTGTTTCGCGGCGCCTCCCTCCTTCTGCCGGAATTCACCATGCACGCTCCGCCGGTCGCTTCCCTCGGGCCCGATGCCCGACGGGCGATCTGGGGCCTCGGCGTAACCCAGATCATCGGTTACGGCGCGACCTATTACCTGCTTTCACTGCTCGCGCGGCCGATCGCCGACGAATTCGGCATGTCGACGCCGGCGGTGCTGGGCGGCCTTTCGCTGCAACTCGCGTGCGCCGCCCTGTTCGGGCCGCGAATCGGCCGCTGGCAGGATCAGGCCGGCTCGAAGGTGGTGATGACCGCGGGCTCGGTGATCGTCGCCGTCGGGCTGGTTCTGCTCGGGCTGGCGCGAGGACCGCTGAGCTATTACTTCGCCTGGTTCGTGATCGGCCTTGCTGCGCCGATGATGCTCTATTCCGCCGCCTTCACCGCGCTCACGCAGATCGCGGGGCATCAGGCGCGCCGGTCGATCTCGTTCCTCACTTTCATCGGCGGGCTGGCCTCGACGCTGTTCTGGCCGCTGACGGCCTGGCTCCTCACCCTGATGGACTGGCGCAATATCGCCTTTCTCTACGCGGCGATGCAGATCGTCATCTGCGTGCCGGTCCATTGGCGGATGCTAGGGCGCGAGAACACCGACGGTTCGCCGCGCGCGCCCGGTGTGATCGTCGAGCCTGGCCTGCCGTCGGCCGCGCAGCCCGCCGCCTTCGCGTTTCTGGCGAGCATGCTGACGATCAACGGACTCATCATCAATGCATGGTCGCTGCTGGTGTTCCCGGTGCTCGGCGCGCTCGGCTTCCTCCCCTCCGCGGCGGTGCTCGTCGGTAGCCTGATCGGCATCGCGCAGGTCGTGGGGCGGGTCACGGAATCGATCTACGCCGGGCGGATCAGCGCGATGTGGACGGGGGTGGTTTCGGCCGTCACTCTGCCGCTTGCCTTCATGGCGCTGTCGCTCTCGCAGGGCATCACAGCTTATGGCGTTGCCTTCGCAGTGCTCTACGGCATCTCGAACGGGCTTCTCACCATCGCACGTGGCGCCATCGTGCTCGCGATCTTCGGCACGCGCGGCTACGGCGAGCGCATCAACCGCATCACCATCGGCCAGAACATCGCCGGCGCGATCGGCCCGGTGCTCGGTGGCGTGCTGCTCGACAGCACCGGCGCGGCGGAACTCGTCACGCTGATGCTGATGGGATCGATGGCCGCGCTGCTGCTGATGGTCGTTCTGCGCTCGCATTGCGCCCGGCACGGGCTTCGCTGACGGAAAGGGCTCGCGTCCGCCTTTACCCGTAGCCATCGCCGGGTGTAGTCAGGCGCAAGGTTCAACGTTTTTCCGGCTCCCCCATGCGCTCCGACAATCCGCCCGTCATCCGCCTTTCGGAATATCGCGTTCCGGATTTCCTGATTGACCGGGTCTCGCTCGATTTCGCGCTGGAACCGGAAGCGACGCGCGTCGTCAGCCATCTGGAGATGCGCCGCAACCCGGCCGGCGTCGCCGGCGCGGTTCTCGAACTTGACGGCGATGAACTGGAATTCGTCTCGGTCGCGCTCGATGGTGCGGCGCTCCCGGTGGGTGCTTTCACGGTCTCGCCGCAGGCGCTCGCGATCCCGGGCCTGCCGGATACGCCTTTCACCCTCACCATCGAAACCAGGGTGAACCCGGCGGCGAACACCAAGCTGATGGGGCTCTATCGCTCGAACGGCGTCTATTGCACGCAATGCGAGGCCGACGGCTTCCGCCGCATCTCCTATTTCCTCGACCGGCCGGATGTGATGTCGATCTGGCGCGTTCGGATCGAGGCTGACAAGACCGCCTGCCCGCTCCTCCTCTCGAACGGCAATCCGGTCGCGACCGGCGACCTGCCTAACGGGCGGCATTTTGCGGTGTGGGACGATCCGCACAAGAAGCCCTGCTACCTCTTCGCGCTGGTCGCCGGCGATCTCGACGCGTTTCCCGGCGAGCACGTCACGCCTTCGGGCCGCAAGGTGAAGCTCAACGTCTATGTCGAGAAGGGCAAGGCCGAGCGCGCCGCCTACGCGATGGATTCGCTGATCCGCTCGATGAAGTGGGACGAGGAGGTCTTCGGCCGCGAATACGACCTCGATCTGTTCAACATCGTCGCCGTGTCCGATTTCAACATGGGCGCGATGGAGAACAAGGGTCTCAACATCTTCAACGACCGCTACATCCTCGCCTCGCCCGAGACTGCGACGGATCAGGACTACCACAACATCGAAGCGATCGTCGCGCACGAGTATTTCCACAACTGGACCGGCAACCGCATCACCTGCCGCGACTGGTTCCAGCTCTGCCTCAAGGAAGGGCTGACCGTCTTCCGCGATCAGGAATTCTCCTCCGACCAGCGCAGCCGCCCGGTGGAGCGCATCGCCAATGTGCTGACCCTGCGCGCGGCGCAATTCGTCGAGGATGCCGGCCCGCTCTCCCACCCGGTGCGGCCGCAGACCTACAAGGAAATCAACAACTTCTACACCGCGACCGTTTATAACAAGGGCTCGGAGCTGATCCAGATGCTGCGGCTGATGATCGGCGCCGCCAAGTTCCGCGAAGGCATGGATCTCTATTTCGCACGCCATGACGGCGAGGCGGCCATCGTCGAGCAGTTCATCCAGTGCTTCGCAGATGTCTCCGGCAAAGACCTCAAGTCCTTCATGCGCTGGTACGATCAGGCGGGCACGCCGCTCGTCACGGTGACCCAGCACCACGATGCGGCGGCCGGCACTTTCCGCCTCGATTTTGCGCAGGCGACCGCGCCGACGCCCGGCCAGCCGGTGAAGGGACCGCAGGTGATCCCCGTGAAGCTCGGCCTCATCGCCGAGGACGGCGAGGTGCTGGCGGGAGACGAGGTCCTGGTGCTCGACGGCCCGAGCGCCAGCCGCACCTGGACGGGCCTCACGAAGCGTCCGATCCCCTCGCTGTTCCGCGGTTTCTCGGCCCCCGTGCGGGTGGCGATCGAGCGCGAACCGGGCGACCTCCTCACGCTGGCGCGCCACGACACCGACCCCTTCAACCGCTGGCAGAGCCTTCAGGACGCGGCGAGCGCGCTGCTGCGCCGCTCCGTTACTGCGGTTCGCGCCGGCGAAGCACCCCTGTCTGACGCGGCGCTCGCGGAAGCCATCCGTCACCTCGTCGCCACCGGCGAGGACGACCCGGCCTTTGCCGCACTCGCGATTACCCTGCCGACCGAGGCCGATCTTGCACGCGAGATCGCGACGGATGTCGACCCCGGCGCGATCGGTGTCGCCGCCGACTATCTGCGCGACGCCA
>JAVTWI010000359.1:0-3895 GCA_032229845.1 Rhabdaerophilum sp. | reverse complement strand
CCGCACCGGCGCGGTTACGTCAATTCCGAAGGGCCCGGTTGGCGCGAGGAAGTCTCCGCCGCCTACGGAACGCCGCAGTATGATGCCGAACTCGCCGCGCGGCTTCACCGCGAGAGCGACGACATCCTCGCCGCGCTCGCGGTGCTGCGCGGGCTGCCGGAAATCGCGCCCGACCATATCGGCGTTATGGGGTCGTCCTTCGGCGGCACGACGACGCTGATCGCCGCGAGCCGCGAACCCTCCTTCGCCTGCGCGATCGATTTCGCCGGCGCCGCGATGAACTGGGACCGGACGCCGGGGCTACGCACGCTGATGCTGGAGGCGGCGAAGAAGCTGGCGATGCCGATGTTCTTCATTCAGGCTGCGAACGACTATTCCATCCGCCCGACGCTGGAGCTGCCCGCTTCGCTCGAAGGGACGGGCAAGGTGTTCCAATCCAGGGTCTATCCCGCGTTCGGCATCAACAATCACGAGGGGCACCTTCTCGAAAGCCGCGGCCCCATTATCTGGGCGACGGATGTCCGCCGGTTTCTGGAGCGCCACCTGTGAAAGGGCTGTGGATCGAAACGCTTGCCTGGCCCGAGGTCGGAGAGAAGATCGCGGCCGGCTGGCCGGTCGTCGTGCCGATCGGCGCGCGCGCCAAGGAGCACGGCCACCACCTGCCGATGCAGACCGATTTTCTTCTCGCCCGTGCGCTGGCGGATGGCGTCGCTGCGCAAGTGCCGGTGCTGGTCGCGCCGGTCATCGATTTTGGCTATTACCCGGCCTTCATCGCCTATCCCGGCAGTCAGCATCTTGCGGCCGAGACCTTCATCCGCGTGGTCGAGGACATCATCACACGGCTGATCGCGCAGGGTGCGAAAGATATCTACGTGATCAACACCGGCGTCTCGACCGAGGCGCCGCTTCAGATCGCGGCCCGGAACATCTACACCAGCCTCCGCCGCGAGATCGCGCTCGCGCATATCCGCGATCTCGGCCATAAGTCGCGCGATATCCTCCAGCAGAAATTCGGCGGGCACGGCGACGAACACGAGACCTCGCTGATCCTCGCCATCGCGCCCGACATGGTCGACATGTCGAAGGCGAGGACCGACTACGGCAACCTGCTCGGCGCGCCGAAGAACGTGTTCGGGCTGGTTTCCGAGTTCTCCCCCGATCCCGACAGCCGCCAGCATTACAGCGCGACCGGCGTACGCGGCGATCCGACGCTCGCGAGTGCCGAGAAGGGCCGCATCATTCTCGCCGCGATGATCGAGGATCTGGTGAACGGCATCCGTATCCTCAGGCCGGATCTCCCATGAGCCGCTACGATGTCATCGTGGTCGGGTTCGGGTTTGCCGGCGGCATGGCGGCGATCGCGGCGCACGACGCCGGCGCGAAGGTGCTGATCCTCGAAAAACGCGAGGCGCCGGGCGGGATTTCCGTCTGCTCCGCCGGCGGCGTGCGGTGCTCGGAAAACCCTGAAGCGGCCTTCGCCTATCTGACGGCGACGAATGGCGGCAAGACGCCGCCCGATGTGCTGCGCGCGCTCGCCGATGGCATGCGCGAGGTTCCCGGCGTCGTCGCAGGGCTAGCCGAACGGATCGGCGCGAAGGCCGAAATCCGGCCCGCGCAGGGGAATTATCCGTTTCCCGGATACGCGGATTTTGCCTTCGCCAATGTCGTCGAGGTGCCGGATTTCGAGCCGGCGCGGGATTACCCGCAGGTGCGGGGCTCGCCGGCCGGGGCGCGGCTCTTCCGTGTCGTCGAGCGGAATGTCGCCCTGCGCGGCATCGAGGTGCGGCTCGAAACACCGGCGACCCGGCTTGTCGTCGAGGGTGTGCAAGTCCGTGGAGTCGCCGCAGCCGACGAGCGGATCATGGCGCGCGGCGGCGTCGTGCTCGCGACGGGCGGCTTTGAGGGCGCGTCTGCGCTCCAGCAGCAATTCTGGCCCAACGGGGAGGTGCTTTCCGCCGCGATCCGCACCAATACCGGCGATGGGCTCGCGATGGCGCAATCCGCCGGCGCGGCGCTCTGGCACATGTGGCACTACCACGGCTCCTACGGTTTCCGGCATCCGGACCCGGCGTATCCGTTCGGCATCCGCGTGAAGCGGCTGCCGGACTGGTTGCCCGGCGCACCCTTTCGCGAGGATGTCGCGATGAGCTGGGTGATCGTCGACCGGACGGGGCGGCGCTTCATGAACGAATACGAGCCTTACATGCAGGATACCGGGCATCGGCCGTTCGAAGCGTTCGACTACACCCGCCAGGGTCCGGCACATGCCCCGGCGATCCTGATCGTCGATGCCAGGGGCCGTGAACGCTATCCGCTCTGCGCGCCAACCTGGAACGACGTCGAGGTCGCCGCGCGCTTCGGGCGGGTCACGCCGCGCGAGATGGACCAAGCCGTGCTGCGCGAATTCGCCACGCTCGGCGACCTGGCCGCCGCCTTCGGGGTTGAGGCCGAAGCGCTCGAAACCACGCTCGCGGAATGGAACGCGCGTTGCGGAACCGCGACGCCGGATATGTTCGGCCGGCCGCCGGAGAGCCGGATGCCGATCGCGACGCCGCCGTTCTCCGCCGCTCAGATCTGGCCGGTCGTTTCCAACACACAGGGCGGCCCGGCGCACGATGCACGCCAGCGGGTGATCGATCCGTTCGGCGAACCGATCCCCGGCCTTTACGAATGCGGCGAGATCGGCAGCGTTTTCGGGCACATCTATCTCTCCGGCGGCAATCTCGCCGAGAGTTTCGTCGGTGGCGGCATCGCCGGTCGGGAGGCCGCCGCGCGAGCCAGAGGAGAAACGGCATGAACCGGCTCAGGAACGATCTCGACGCACGCAAGCCCTATCTCACCCCCGATTTTCCGGATGACGAATACGAAAACCGCTTGGCCCGTGTCCGCGACGGACTTGCGCGCGAGGGGCTCGACGCGCTGATCGTCTATTGCGGCGCGGGTTCCTACGCCAACGCGCGCTGGCTCACCAATTACCAGCCGGTGGGCGGCGCGGCCTTCGTCGTCGTCCGTGCCGACGGCGGCATCGCGGTCACGACCGATGGCATTCTCCACGCCGAGCCGATGCACTCGATGGTCTGGACCTGCCGCATCGCGGATCTGCGCTGTTCCGCTGGCCCGATCTACGGCGGCAAGGCGGAGGATGTCGCGCTGATGGCCGCAGATGCGGCGGCCGGTCTCAGCCGTGTCGGCCTCGCGGGTTCCGGCGCCATCCCGAAACGGCTCTACGACGCGCTGGTCTCGCGCTTTCCCGATCTGCGGGCGGCGGATGGCGTGATGGCGGCGGCCCGGCTGATCAAAAGCCCGGCGGAAATCGCGATGATGGAGAAATCCGGCCGGATCGCGAACGAGGCCTTCGGCGCGCTTTTCGCCACGATGAAACCCGGTGTGCTGGAAACCGAAGTCGCCGCAGCCGTCGTCCATCGCATGCACGAACTCGGCGCCATCGAAAGCTTCCGCACCTGCGTCGTCGGTGGCCGGCTCGCCGGGCTGAAGCACGCCTACCCGCGCGAGCGCCGGCTCGAGAAAGGCGAGATGGTTTTCCTCGATCTCGGCGCGAGCTATCGCGGCTACGCCTCGGATACGAGCCGCACCTGCGTCGTCGGCGAACGCGCGAAGGGTGATGCGGCGGACCTGCTCAAGGTCTCCCACGATCTCTACGAGGCCGGGCTTGAGGAGATGAAACCCGGCCGGACAATCGACGATGTCGCGCAGGCGCTCATCCGTGTCGTCAAGGGCACGAAGTTCGAGAAGGACTTTTACGAGACCGGGTTTGGCCACGGCATCGGCATGGACCTTTTCGAGGCGCCCGGCGGGCTCTTCGCCGGATCGTCCGCAGTTCTCCAGCCGGGGATGACGGTGGCCTACGAACCGATGGTGGTCGTCGAGGGCCTTG
>JAVTWI010000358.1:0-23657 GCA_032229845.1 Rhabdaerophilum sp. | reverse complement strand
GATCGAAACCTAATCCCGCCAGCCCCGACCCGCCGTGCGCCAGCGCACCCGGCGATCAGCCGCCTGTTTTCCCCGCCTCGCCCGCCATGAATTCGGCCGTGAATTCCGTGACGCGGGCGCGCTGCGCCGGCGTCAGGTGAAGCCCGAGTTTGGTCCTCCGCCAGAGGATATCGTCGCCGCTCCGCGCCCATTCCTGTTCGATGAGATAGCGGATTTCCCGCGCGGTGAGGCCGCCGCCGAAACCCTCGCCGAGATCGCGCAGGTCCTTCGCGAAACCGAGCCAGTCGAAGACCTTCCGCCCGTAGGTCCGCGCATAGCGCACGGCCATGTCGGGTTCGAGGAACGGATAGCGCGCGAGCAGTTCGTCCCGCAGCGCCGCCAATCCCTCGACCGGGAAATCACCGCCGGGCAGGGCGCTGCGGCCGGTCCAGCCGGCGGGTTGTCCCGACAGGGAAAGGTGCGGCGCGAGCTTTTCCAGCGCCGCCTCGGCAAGACGCCGGTAGGTGGTGATCTTGCCGCCGAACACCGAGAGGAGCGGGGCGCCGCCGTCCTTGACATCGAGCGTCAGCACGTAGTCCCGCGTCGCTTCCTGCGCCTTGCTGGCGCCGTCGTCATAGAGCGGCCGCACCCCGGAGAACGACCAGACGACATCCGCCCGCGTGACGGGCTTCTCGAAATATTCGCTCGCTGCGGCGCAGAGATAGACGATCTCCTCCTCCGAGGCCGCGACGGCCTTCGGATCGCCGGAATAGTCGAGGTCGGTCGTGCCGATCAGCGTGAAATCGCGTTCGTACGGGATGGCGAAGATGATCCGGCCATCGGCGTTCTGGAAGATATACGCCTTGTCGTGGTCGAAAATCTTGCGCGTGACGATGTGCGACCCTTTGACGAGGCGCACGCGGGCGCTGCTTTCGACATGGATGCGGTTGTCGAGCGCCTCGGCGACCCAGGGGCCGCCGGCATTGACGAGCGCCTTCGCCTGGATCGTCCTTTGTCCGTCGCGATCCTCGACCGTAATGACCCAATGGTCGCCCTCGCGCCGCGCGGCCACCAGCCGCGTGCGGGTCTCGATTGTCGCGCCGCGAGCGCGGGCATCCATCGCGTTGAGCACGACCAGACGGGAATCCTGCACCCGGCAGTCGGAATATTCGAATGCGGTGCCGAAACCGGGCTTGAGCGGCCTTCCGGCGGGATGGCTGGCAAGATCGAGCGTGCGCGTGCCTTCGAGCCGCTTGCGGCCGCCGAGGTGATCGTAGAGGAACAGCCCGAGCCGCAGCAGCCATGCCGGCCGCAGCCCGCGATGATGCGGCAGCACGAAGCGCAGCGGTTCGATGATGTGCGGCGCGATTCCCCACAGCACCTCGCGCTCGATCAGCGCCTCGCGGACCAGCCGGAATTCGTAATATTCGAGATAGCGCAGGCCGCCGTGGATCAGCTTGGTGGACCAGGAAGAGGTGCCGCTGGCGAGGTCGTCCTGTTCGCAGAGATAGACCTTGAGCCCGCGCCCGGCAGCATCCCGCGCGATGCCGCAGCCGTTGATGCCGCCACCCAGAATGGCAAGGTCGAACATATCGCCCATCGCCGCGCTACTCCTTTTCTGCCGTGCTTTGCGCAGGCGAATCTCTCCCGCCGCGAGAAAATCAGAGCACGCTCAGGCAGGCAAGAAAAAGATTAGCCGGGAAAATGAATACGAATGGACGAAGCCGCTTACTCGTCCCGCTTGCGCAGGCGAATGACGACCTCGACGCGGGATACTTCCATGCCGTCCGGGATCGGCGGCAGATTGGCAACGGAAATATCGTGCGCGGGAATATCGACCAACCCTTCGCCACCCTCGAGGTAGAAATGATGATGGTCGGAGATGTTGGTATCGAAATAGGTGCGGCTGCCGTCGATGGCGATTTCGCGCAACAGGCCGACCTGCGTGAACTGGTTCAGCGTGTTGTAGATCGTCGCGAGGCTGACCGGGACGCGCGCGCGCTGGGCCTCGTCGAACAGGGTTTCGGCGGAGAGGTGGCGGTCGCCGCGGCCGAACAGCAGCCAGCCGAGCGCGACACGCTGCCGCGTCGGCCGCAAGCCGACCTCGCGCAGGCGCAGCTTGAGGTCATGCACCGGGCAGCCGGCCAGATTGCCGAGCGCCTTGCGGCTCTCAGCTTCCATGCCGGTCTCGTTTCCCCGGATCAGCGTGACCATGCGCGCCACGAAAGGCTCCTGCTTCCCATTCCGAATTGCGATTCCTAGATAACCTCTCCGGCCGGCCGTTACAAGCTTTGCCGGTCCGTTCGCCGGCCGGATCGCGGATCAGGGTAAAGCGGATATTGGCCGGTTGATCTTGCACAAAACCCGCCTGCCCGATCGGGATGAGACGAAAATTCAGTTCTGCCGGCCGCGCTTTTGGTCTAGACGGGAACAGGATTGACGGATTTATGACCGGCCGGGTTCAATGCCCGGGATCATGGCAAGGCAACGGGACGGCGATGACTGACGAGACTGGCGCAAGGCGTTCGAGCTTCACCTATGAGGAACTGCTGGCCTGCGGCCGCGGCGAATTGTTCGGCATGGGCAATGCCCAGTTGCCGATGCCGCCGATGCTGATGTTCGATCGCATCACCCAAGTGAACGGAACCGGCGGCGCCAACGGCAAGGGCTTCATCTCCGCCGAACTCGACGTGCGCCCCGATCTCTGGTTTTTCCCCTGCCATTTCAAGGGCGATCCGGTGATGCCTGGTTGCCTCGGGCTCGATGCGCTCTGGCAGTTGACCGGCTTTTACCTCGGCTGGCTCGGCCTTCCGGGCAAGGGCCGCGCGCTCGGCGTCGGCGAGGTGAAATTCGCCGATCAGGTGCTGCCCACCGTCAAGAAGGTCGTCTACGGCGTCGATTTCAAGCGTGTGTTCAAGGGCAAGCTCGTTCTCGGCATCGCCGATGGCTGGCTCGAGGCGGACGGCAAGCGCATCTACACCACGACGGATATGCGCGTCGGCCTTTTCCAGCCGACCTGAGGCGAAAAGGACATACGGGGCGATCAATTCTCGCCCCGCCCCTTGCGCATCGCCGCCATCCGGGCCATGTGACGGCGAGCACTTGTCCGCAAAAACCCGGTTCCCCGCGTTCCGGTGTGGGCGCATAGCACGGAGAAAACGCCATGAGACGCGTCGTCATCACCGGAATGGGCATCGTTTCGTCCATCGGCAATGATGTGCAGGAGGTCACCGCCTCGCTGCATGACGCGAAGTCCGGCATCTCGTTTTCCCCTGATTTCGAGGCGCATGGCTTCCGCAGCCGCGTCTACGGCAAGCCGACGCTCGACCCGACCACCATCCTCGACCGCCGCGCGCTGCGTTTCCATGGCGGCGGCACGGCGTGGAACCATGTCGCGATGGATCAGGCGATCCGCGACGCGGGCCTTGAGGAAGCCGAGATTTCCAACGAGCGCACCGGCATCATCATGGGCTCCGGCGGTCCCTCGACCGTCGCCCTTGTCGAGGCGGTGGACAAGGCCCGCGAGAGCGGCAATTCCAAGCGCGTCGGCCCGTTCGCTGTGCCCAAGGGCATGTCCTCGACCGCGTCCGCCACGCTCGCGACCTGGTTCAAGATCAAGGGCGTCAACTACTCCATCTCCTCCGCCTGCGCGACCTCGAACCATTGCATCGGCAATGCCTACGAGATGATCCAGTGGGGCAAGCAGGACCGCGTGTTCGCCGGCGGCTGCGAGGAACTCGACTGGACGCTCTCGGTCCTGTTCGATGCGATGGGCGCGATGTCCTCGACCTACAACAATCCCACCGCCTCCCGTGCCTACGACAAGAACCGCGACGGTTTCGTCATCGCCGGCGGCGCGGGCGTCGTCGTACTCGAAGAATACGAGATGGCCAAAGCGCGCGGCGCGAAGATTCTCGCCGAGATCGTCGGCTATGGCGCCACCTCGGACGGTTATGACATGGTCGCCCCTTCGGGCGAGGGCGCGATGCGCTGCATGCGCCAGGCGCTTGCCGGCATCAAGGCACCGATCGACTACATCAACCCGCACGGCACCTCGACGCCGGTGGGCGATGCCAAGGAGATCGAGGCTGTCCGCGAGGTGTTCGGCGCCAAGGCGACCGGTATCCCGATCTCGGCCACCAAGTCGCTCACCGGCCATTCGCTCGGCGCGACCGGCGTGCAGGAGGCGATCTATTCGCTTATCATGATGCAGAACGGCTTTGTCTGCGAGAGCGCGCACATCGAGGAAATCGATCCGGTGATGGCGGATATGAACATCGTCCGCAAGCGCATCGACAACGCGAAACTCGGGCATGTGATGAGCAATTCCTTCGGGTTCGGCGGCACCAACGCCACCATCGTGCTCAAGCACCCGGAGGCGTGATCCCTCATCCCTCGGGGAGCCGCCATGAAAGCCCTTCGCACCGCTGCCGCCCTTGCCACCACCCTGATCGTCCTGCCGCAAGCGGCCATGGCCTTCGAGGGGCACTACCTGAACAAGCGCGGCGGGATGGAGCAGGAGGCGACGATCACCAGGCGGCCCGGCGGTGACTACAAGGTGGTGCTTGATGTCGCGGTCCGCGGCTGCATCGGTTCTTTCGAGGGCGTCGGCGTGAGCCGAAAGGACTCGCTCCTGGCGCAGGCCCATGATCCGGACGATGGCGGCTGCAAGATCACCATCCGCAAGACGCGAAACGGCATTGCCGTCAAGGAAGACGCCTGCTCCTACTGGCACGGCGCGGCTTGCGAATTTTCGGGCAATTATCGCAAGAAATAGGGCATAGTCGGGTCGGGGCGGCGCCCACATCTCGATCTCTCCCGGCAATAATTCGCAGGCTGCAGCGGACAGGAACAAGAGACATGCTTTTCATGGTCATCGAGCACTTCGATCAGGCTCGCGTGAAGGACATCTATACCCGCTTTCAAGAGAAGGGCCGGATGATCCCGGAGGGGCTTTCCTACGTGAACAGCTGGATTTCGGCCGATTTCGCGCGCTGCTTTCAGGTCATGGAATGCGAGGACGCTTCGCTGCTGCAGGAGTGGGTGCTGGCCTGGGGCGACCTCGCCCGGTTCGAGATCGTGCCGCTCGTCGGCTCGAAGGAGACCTACGAGGCCGTGAAGAAGCACTTATAACTTGATTGCAATCAGAAGAACGGCAGGAAAATCCCGCGTATGACCCAACTCATGCAAGGAAAACGCGGCCTCATCATGGGGGTCGCGAACCAGAACTCGATCGCCTGGGGCATCGCGCAGATGCTGGCGAAGCATGGGGCCGAGCTGGCCTTCACCTATCAGGGCGAGGCGCTCGGCAAGCGCGTGAAACCGCTCGCAGAAAGCGTCGGCTCGTCGCTGGTTCTGCCCTGCGATGTCGAGGATATCGCGACGGTCGATGCGGTGTTCGATGAACTCAAGGCGAAATGGGGCAAGCTCGATTTCGTGGTCCATGCCATCGGTTTCGCCGACAAGAACGAACTCAAGGGCCGTTACGCGGATACCTCCCGCGAGAATTTCACCCGCACGATGGTGATCTCCTGTTTCTCCTTCACCGAGATCGCGAAGCGCGCGGCGGCGATGATGCCGGATGGCGGCGCGATGCTGACCCTCACCTATGGCGGCGCCAACCGCGTTTCGCCGAACTACAATGTGATGGGGCTCGCGAAAGCCGCACTCGAAAGCTCGGTGCGCTATCTCGCCGCCGATTTCGGCCGCGACAACATCCGCGTCAACGCGATATCGGCCGGCCCGGTGCGCACGCTTGCCGGCGCGGGCATCGGCGATGCGCGGTTCACATTTTCGTGGCAGACCCAGAATTCGCCACTTCGCCGCCCGATAACCTTGGAGGAACTGGGCGGTTCGGCGCTCTATCTCCTTTCGGAGCTTTCCGGCGGCGTCACCGGCGAGATCCACTATGTCGATTCGGGCTACAACATCATGAAGATGCCGCGCTCCGAGGATGTGAAGAACGGCGCCGAGGGCTGAGCCATGATCCTGCTCCATCGCCGCGCCGTTCTGGCCGGCCTCGCCACGCTTCCCGTCATCGGCGGGGCAGCCTCGGCGAGCGAGTTCTACCCCGTGCCGGTCGAACTACTCGAAGGTTTCAACGCGCTTCAGGGCAAGGTGACGCTCGGCAATCCGGACGCGGATGTCATGCTGGTCGAGTTCTTCGATTACAACTGCCCCTATTGCAAGGGCGCGGCCAAGGATGTCCGCCCGCTGCTTGGCGCGAACAAGGACCTTGCCTTCGTACTCGTCAACTACGCGGTGCTCGGCATTCCCTCGATCGGCGCGACGCGCGTCGCGCTGGCCTTCTCGCGCCAGAAGCCGGAGCGCTACCCCGAATTCCACGAGAAGCTGTTCGCAACGCGCGGCACCGTCGGACCGGACCACGCCATCGCTGTGGCCCTGAAGCTCGGCGCCAACAAGGCGCAGCTGCTGGAGGACGCGGATTCCGATCCGATCACCAAGGCGATGAGCAGCGCGGCGAAGCTCGGCAACGATCTCGGCATGCGGGCGACGCCGTCCTACCTGATCGGCCGTGACGTCTTCGCCGGCTTCCTGACGAAAAGGCAAAAGCAGGCCGCGATCGAGGCCTACCGCAAATGCGAGCGGGCGGTGTGCGGGTGATTACAGTCCCGGCAGCTTGATCCCCGCAGCCCGACGCAGAAGATCAAGCGCGATCAGCGTCAGCAGGATCTTGAGCACGATCTGGAACAGGTGCTCCGGCATCTTTTCGAGCAATTTGGTGCCGGAAACGGTGCCGATGAAGCCCGAAACGATCATCGCCGCGATCAGCGGCAGCCACTCGACCAGCGCGACGCCGAGCAGGCCGAAGGCGATCACCTTGAGGAGGTGCTGGCCGACCATCATCACGGCGTGGGTGGCGATGAGGCCCTTGCGATCAAGGCCGAGCGGCAGCAGCACCGCCTGAACGAAAGGCCCGGTCGCGCCCACGAACATCGTCAGCACGGACGAGATCGCGCCGCCGAGCACCAGACCCGCCTTGGAGAGGCCGGGAATGCGCGGCTTCGGCAGCCAGACCATCACCAGAATGAAGACGCCGAGCAGTCCCAGCAGCACCTTGTCCGGCAGTTGCACGAACAGCCAGGCGCCGAGCGCGACGCCGAGAACCGCGCCAAGCATGAAGCGTCCCACCGCCGGCCAGTGCGCATGGGCGCGCTGGAGAATGGCCCGACCGGTGTTCGAGCCAAGTTGGACGATGCCATGCACTGCGATGATGACATTGGTCGGTGCCGCGCCCGCGAGCGCGCCGAGCATCGCCACCCCGCCGCCGATGCCGAAGGCGGCCGTGAGCGCCGAGGTAAAGAATGAAATCACGATCAGCAGCAGGGCGGTGAATGTGTCGATCCCCGGCGGAAGCAGCACCATTGCCCGACCCTCAGCCCCAGAACATCGTTTCGAGTTCGCGCCGCATCCGCATCAGCGGCGTGTCCTCCGGCAGCGAGACCTTGTCGCGCGTGATGAGATCGCCTTTGGCGATCGGCCCCGTAACCCTGCCGCCATGCAGGAGGCCCACCGGCCAGGCATTGGCCGTGTGCGCCTCGTCCGCGTTCATCGCGAAGGAACGGTAGCAGGTCTCGCCGATCGCATCGAGCGTTTCGCCGGGCTGAAGATCGCGCTTGGCGCGCGCGCAGACCTCGGCGACCGGGCGGGCAAGCGGGAACATCTCCGCTTCGCCGTCAAGCACCGCACGGGCGGCGGAAAGCGGAACCTCAAGGCTGGTGAGATGGTGCGGGCGATAGAAGGTGTAATACGGCCCCTTCCCGCCCATCTTGAGATCGTGCATCCGCTCTCGCAGGCGCGGATGATCCATCTCGGCGACGACGAACACGCCCGGCGCGACGCCCTTGCCGACCGTGTAGTCGACGACGCCCTTGCGGAAGAGAATCCCGCCGTCGGCTTTGGGAACCAGCACCTTTTCGAGCGTTTCGAGCGTGGCTTCCGGCCCGTGCATGCCCGGCACGTCGAGCGTGAGGCCGGTTGCATTGGCGATTGCCGCCATCTCGACCATGGTCTTCGAGCCATCGACGAATTCGACCAGCATGCGCGGATTCATGTTCCGGCGCGTCGCTTCCTCGCGATAATCGTCCGGCACAGCATCGGGGTTGAACGGGTTGTTCTTGCCCTTGCCGGCGGCAATCACCGGATAGCCGAGCGCGGTCACGAAATTGATGAGCTCCATTGTCGCGGTCGGCTCGTCGCCGGCGCCGATGGTGTAAACGACGCCCGCCTTGTCGGCCTCGCGCTTGAGGTAGGCGCCGATGGTGACATCCGCCTCGACGTTCATCATCACCAAGTGCTTGCCCTGCCGGATGGTGGCGAGACCGATCTCCGCCCCCGCCGCCGGACGGCCCGTCGCGTCAATGATGACGTCGATATTGCCCGAGCGCAGGATGGTATGCGCGTCATCGGTGATGGCGATGTGGCCACCCTCGATGGCGTTTTCGAGCGCGGGCAGGCCATCCACCGCGCGGCCGGTGTCGGCGTCCTGCCCGGCGATGCGGATCGCTTCCTGCGCGTTACGGCCGGAACGGTCCGCGATGGCGCCGACGCGAAGCCCGCGCATCCGCGCGATCTGGGTCACGAGGTCGGTGCCCATTTCGCCGCAACCGATGATGCCGACGCGGATCGGCCGCCCGGCCGCCTCGCGTACGGCCAGCGCGGCGGCGAGCCCGCGCGCGGCGATGGCGGTTTCCCGACCCGTCTTCATCCGGTCTTCCCCTCGACCTTGCCCCTCGGCCTTTCCAGCCTGTCCTTAGTCGGAGGGAAGGGTTTTCGCCGCGTCTGTCAATCGAAAAGGCGCGCTGCTTTGCCTTTCACGAGCCGGGCTTGTTCAATTCCTTGGCATGGAGCCAGGCGGCGTGCTGCGGCGCCCTTTTGGTGCGCGACCATTCCTCCAGCATGTCCCATTTCACCGCGTCGAGCCGCTTGTGCATGGCCTCCGCGTTGGGGTCCGGGCAGGCGAGTTCGATGCGATGCCCGTTAGGATCGAAGAAGTAGATCGAATGGAAGATCGAGTGATCGGTGACCCCAAGCACATCGATCCCGTTGGCTTCGAGATGCGCCTTGTATTCGAGGAGCGTCGCCCGGTCCTTCACCTTGAAGGCGATATGCTGGACCCAGACCGGGGTGGCGAGGTCGCGCCCCATCTCGGGCTTGGTCGGCAGTTCGAAGAAGGCCAGCACGTTCTCGTTCCCGGCGTCGAGGAAGACGTGCATGTAGGGATCGGGCTCATGCGTCGAGGGCACGCGATCCTCGGCGATGGCGAGCACGAATCCCATCTTGAGGTTGTTCACATACCAGTTGACCGTCTCCTTCGCGTCCTTGCAGCGATAGGCGACGTGGTGAATCTGCTCAAGTTTCAGCATGTGTTTCTCCTTGCGACGTTTCCCGCCGCAATTAGTTGCACATGAAACTAAGACTCGTCAACTAGCGACGGCCAGGATCAACCGAGCACGATCAGCAGATCCTTGGCATCGACCTGGGCGTGGGGTTTGATGAGCAGTTCGGCGATCACCCCGTCGGCGGGGGCGTGGATCGCGGTTTCCATCTTCATCGCTTCAAGCGTGACGAGGATGTCGCCGGCCTGAACCTGCTGGCCCGGCTCGACCGCGATCGAGGAAACCGAGCCCGGCATCGGCGCCGAGATGTGCTTGGTGTTGCCGTCCTCGGCCTTGCGGCGGGCGACGACCTGCGCCGAGGCCGAGCGGTTCGGCACCTTGATGATGCGCGGCTGGCCGTTGAGCTCGAAGAACACCTTGACCTGGCCTTCCTCGTCCGTCTCGCCGATTGCCTGAAGCCGCACGACCAGCGCCTTGCCGCGCTCGATCTCGATCGTCGCCTCGTCGCCAGCCTTCATGCCGTAGAAGAAGATCGGTGTCGGCAGGGTCGAGACCGGGCCGTATTTCTCCTGCACGTTGGCGAAATCGGCGAAGACCTTCGGATACATCAGGTAGGACGCGAGTTCCTCGTCATCAGGCCGGTGGCCGAGCTTGCCTTCGGCCTCTTTCGTCGCGGCGTCGAAGTCGATTGGTTCGAGCAACGAGCCGGGCCTGACGGTGATCGGCTTCTCGCCCTTGAGAACCTTCTTCTGGAAGGCCTCGGGCCATCCGCCCGGCGGCTGGCCGAGATCGCCGTGCAGCATCTCGACGACGGAGGCCGGGAACGCGACCTCGCGGGTGGGGTCGAGAATATCCCGCGGCTTGAGGTCCTGACTGACCATCATCAGCGCGAGATCGCCGACGACCTTCGACGAGGGCGTCACCTTGACGATATCGCCGAACAGATCGTTGGCGGCGCGATAGGCCTTGGCGACCTCGTGCCAGCGCGTTTCGAGGCCGAGCGAGCGCGCCTGTTCCTTGAGGTTGGTGAACTGTCCGCCCGGCATCTCGTGGAGATAGACCTCGGAAGCCCCGCATTTGAGATCGCTCTCGAAAGCCGTGTACTGGGTGCGCACCGCCTCCCAGTAGAACGAGATCTGGCGGATCGCCTCCGGGTCGAGCCCGGTGCCGCGCGTCGTCATCGCCAGCGCCTCGACGATCGAGCCGAGGCAGGGTTGCGAGGTGGTGCCGCTCATCGCGTCCATCGCGCAATCGACCGCATCGACGCCCGCTTCCACCGCCGCGAGGATCGACGCCGCCGCGATGCCCGAGGTGTCGTGGGTATGGAAATGGATCGGCAGGCTCACCTCTTCTTTGAGCGCCTTGACGAGAATGCGCGCGGCCGAGGGCTTGAGCAGGCCCGCCATGTCCTTGAGGCCGAGGACGTGGCACCCTGCCTTTTCCAGTTCCTTGGCGAGGTTGACGTAATACTTGAGCGGATATTTGGCGCGTGCGGGGTCGAGGATATCGCCCGTGTAGCAGATCGCGCCCTCCGCGACCTTGCCAGATCGCAGCACGGCGTCGATGGCGACGCGCATGTTCTCGATCCAGTTGAGGCAATCGAAGATGCGGAAGATATCCATCCCCGCCTGCGCCGCCTGATCGACGAAATCGCGGACGACGTTGTCGGGGTAGTTGGTGTAGCCGACGCCGTTCGCACCGCGCAGCAGCATCTGCGTGAGGACGTTGGGTACCCGCTCGCGGATGAGGCGCAGCCGCTCCCACGGGTCTTCCTGAAGGAAGCGCATCGAGACATCGAAGGTCGCCCCGCCCCAGCACTCGAGGCTGAGAAGCTGCGGCAGCGCGCGGGCATAGGCCGGCGCGATGGCCGCGATGTCGTGGGTGCGCATCCGCGTCGCGAGCAGCGACTGATGGGCGTCGCGCATGGTGGTGTCGGTGATGAGCACGCGGCGTTCGCCGCGCATCCATTCCGCGAAGCCCTTCGGTCCGAGCTGCTCGAGCTTCTGGCGCGTGCCGAGCGCCGGTTCCGCCGTGAAGATCGGCGGTTCGGGCGTCCGTGCGTCGGCCGGTGGGCGCGGCCGGTCACGGGTTTCGGGGTGACCGTTCACCGAGACATCGGCGACATAGGTGAGAAGCTTGGTCGCCCGGTCCTTGCGTCGCTCGTGCGCGAAAAGTTCCGGCGTCTCGTCGATGAAGCGGGTCGTATATTCGTTGGCAAGGAATTTCGGATGCCCGAGCACCGCCTCGAGGAAGGTGAGGTTGGTCGCCACGCCACGGATGCGGTATTCGCGCAAGGCGCGGTCCATGCGCTGGACCGCCTCGCGCGGTGTAGGCGCCCAGGCGGTGATCTTTTCCAGCATCGGGTCGTAATAGCGGGTGACGATCGCGCCGGAATAGGCGGTGCCGCCGTCGATGCGGATGCCGAAGCCCATCGCACCGCGATAGGCGGTGATACGCCCGTAATCCGGGATGAAGTTGTTTTCCGGGTTCTCCGTGGTGATGCGGCACTGGAGCGCATGACCCTGAAGCCGGATGTTGGGCTGATCGGGAATGCCGGTCTGGTAGATTCCATCCGCATCCTGCGCGCCAATGGCGGCGCCTTCGAGAATGCGGATCTGCGCCTTGACGATGTCGAGCCCGGTCACGACCTCGGTGACGGTGTGCTCGACCTGGATGCGCGGATTGACCTCGATGAAATAGAACTTGCCGCTGTCGGCATCCATCAGGAACTCGACCGTGCCGGCGCCGACATATTCTGTCGCCCGGCCGATGCGGAGGGCGGCGTTGCACAGCTCGCGCCGCGTCGCCTCTTCGAGATAGGGCGCGGGTGCGCGTTCGATGACCTTCTGGTTGCGGCGCTGGATCGAGCAGTCGCGCTCGAACAGATGCACGAGGTTGCCGTGCTTGTCACCGAGGATCTGCACTTCGACGTGGCGTGCGCGGCGCACCAGCTTTTCGAGATAGACCTCGTCCTTGCCGAAGGCGGCCCGCGCCTCGCGCTTGGCGGTGAAGACGGCATCGAGCAGCTGGTCCTCGCTCTCGATCGGCCGCATGCCGCGTCCGCCTCCGCCCCAGCTTGCCTTGAGCATCACCGGATAGCCGATCTCGCCGGCGAGCCGCTTGATCTCCTCGGAGTCGTCGGGCAGCGGCGGGGTCGCCGGCATGACCGGCACCTCGACCGAAATCGCGAGGTTGCGCGCGTCGACCTTGTTGCCGAGCTGGCGCAGCGTCTCCGGCGAGGGGCCGATGAAGATGATGCCGGCCTCGGCGCAGGCCTCCGCGAATTCCGGGCTTTCCGAGAGGAAGCCATAGCCGGGGTGGATCGCATCGACATGCGCTTCCTTGGCGACGCGGATCACCTCGGGAATGGAGAGATAGGCTTCCAGCGGCCCCATCGGCTTGGCGAGATGCGGGCCGCGTCCGACAAGATAGGCCTCATCCGCCTTGAAACGGTGGAGGGAGATCTTGTCCTCTTCCGCATAGATCGCCACCGTACGGATGCCGAGCTCGGTGGCGGCACGAAACACGCGGATCGCGATTTCGCTGCGATTGGCGACGAGCAGACGTCGAATGGGCATCGGCGTATCTCCCGTGAATGGCGGCCGCTCTCGCAAGGGCCGGTTTCCCGTTCCCATGCTGACGCGGTTTTTGTTGCACTGCAAAGCCTATTCGGGGAGGTGAGCCGGCAAGTCACCCCGCCCAGCCCTGCGCAATCGGCATGATGGGTATGAAATTTCCGCATATAGCGACGATATTTGGGTTTTCACTTCGGCCAAATTGGCATCTCCGAAGCGTTGCTCCGGCTAATAGTATTACCAGTTTGCGGGCGCCGGACCCACCCCCTTCGCCTCACAGATCGGCGGCGGCGCCGAGCCGGAACGCCGACAGGGTGTCCGCCAGCGCATCGGCGACGAGAATGCGGCTGATCATCTCGGCCCGCTCGCCGTCGCTGCGGACGATGGCGTCGTAGAGGCGCCGGTGATCCGAGAGCGGGACACGGAAACTTTCGTCGGACCGGGTCTCGCGTTGAATGCGCAGCGACCACCACAGCGTCGTCGCGACGACTTCCTTCAGCGCGGCGATCGCGGCATTATCGGCGGCGTCGAAAATCGCGTCGTGAAAGGCAAGGTCGTAGCGCATCGCCTCGTCGGTGAAAGGCGGCGTGGTCTCCATGCCGCGCAGCGCCTCGTCCATCCGGGCCAGATGCTGCGAAGTTCTTCGCAATGCAGCAATTTTCGAGCATCCGGGCTCGACAAGCGCGCGCAGTTCGAACAGGTCACGGATGAATCCCTCGTCCGCGCCGGAGGAGAGCGACCAGCGCAGGACATCGGGGTCGAGCAGGTGCCAGGCGGAGCGCGGGGCGACGCGCGTGCCGCTGCGCGGCCGGGCCTCGATCAACCCCTTCCCCGCCAGAAAACGGATCGCCTCGCGGTAAGCGGTGCGCGAGGCGGAGATTTCGGCGCGCAGGTCGTCCTCGTTGGGGACAAGGGCGCCAGCCGGCAAGGCGCCGGAAACGATCGCCACCGCGAGCCGGCTGGTGACCTGGCCGAAGAGGGATTCGGCGCCGCCCCTCGGCGCCTTCACGAATGTCGGCGCGTTCATTTCTCTCTCCTCGCGCCTGTCCGGCAACGAGCCGCTTGACAGGATGCAAAATATAATATGATTTTTTCCACCAAGAGCAACTTGCCCTCCCTCTCCATAGGCGGGTGCCGGTTGCGAAACAAGAAAACGCATCGGACGCGGAAGCGGACAGGGCGTTTCGCGACATTTGCCGGCATACCGGTATGTCGATGGGTGGAAATGCGGGACCCCTCGGGGGAGGTTGGCAGATGGCGTCAGTGACGATCCGTGACGTACGCAAGGCGTTCGGTCCGGTCGAGATCATCCACGGAGTGAACGTCGACATCGAGGATGGCGAATTCGTCATCCTTGTCGGTCCGTCGGGTTGCGGCAAGTCGACGCTGCTCCGGATGCTGGCCGGGCTCGAAAACATCACCTCGGGCGAGATTTCCATCGGCAACCGCGTCGTCAATCAGGTGCCGCCGAAGGAACGCGACATCGCGATGGTGTTCCAGAACTACGCGCTCTATCCGCATATGAGCGTGGCGGACAACATGGCGTTTTCCATGAAGCTGCGCGGCGCGCCGAAGTCCGAGATTACCGAGCGCGTCGACAAGGCCGCCCGGATTCTCGGCCTCACGCAATTGCTCGACCGTTTTCCGCGCCAGCTCTCGGGTGGCCAGCGCCAGCGTGTGGCGATGGGCCGCGCTATCGTGCGCGATCCGCAGGTGTTCCTGTTCGACGAGCCGCTCTCGAACCTCGACGCGAAGCTGCGCGTGCAGATGCGCACCGAGATCAAGGAGCTGCACCAGCGGCTGAAGACCACCACGGTCTATGTCACGCATGACCAGATCGAAGCCATGACCATGGCCGACAAGATCGTCGTCATGCACGACGGCATCGTCGAGCAAATGGGTGCGCCACTCGATCTCTACGACAACCCCGACAACCTGTTCGTCGCCGGCTTCATCGGCTCGCCGGCGATGAATTTCCTCAAGGGACGCATCGAAGGCGGCACCTTTGTCGCCGATGGGGGCTTCCGTCTTCCGGTCGGCAAGGTTCCGGCCGGCGCCGAGGGCCGCCCGGTGATCTACGGTCTGCGGCCGGAGCACATCCGGATCGACGCCGGCGGCGTGCCGACCGAAGTCGTCGTCGTCGAGCCCACGGGTTCGGAAACGCAGGTCGTGCTGCGCATCGGCGGGCAGGAAATCGTCGCCGTCTTCAAGGAACGCCTGACGGCGAAGCCTGGCGAAACGCTGGCGATCACGCCGACGCTGGCAAACGCCCATCTTTTCGATGCCGAGACCGGAAGGAGACTCGTCGCCTGATTTCGCCAAAATCCCGCAAGGGTTCGGCAAAGGAATTCGGCAAGCGGTCGCCAAGAACCGCGCCGTGAACTCCCGTCAAACGAGCACGAAGCTCGGGGGAAACTGGCTCAAACGCCCAATCTAGGAGGAAACAATGCATACCGATCGTCGTGGATTTCTCAAAGGTTCCGCCGCCTTCGGCGCCGGTGCCCTGCTGACGGGTTCCGGTCTGACCGAATTCGCCCGTGCCTGGGCGCAGGCCACGCCCTTCAAGGCCGAGAAGGGCGCCAAGCTGACGGTGCTGCGCTGGAAGCGCTTCGTCCAGTCGGAAGAGGACGCGTTCGTGAAGCTCGTCGCCGCCTTCACCAAGGCGACCGGCGTTGCCGTCAACGTCATCAACGAAGGTCTCGACGACGTGCAGCCGAAGGCTTCGGTCGCGGCGAACACCAACCAGGGCCCGGATATCTTCTGGGGTCTCTACTCGCTGCCGCATCTCTTCCCGGCGAAGTGCATGGACGTGAGCGACGTCGCGACGCATCTCTCCAAGAAATATGGCGAGTGGTTCGATTCGGCCAAGACCTACGGCATGTCGAAGGGCAAGTGGATCGCGATCCCGATCGCCTACAACGCCAATGTCATCAACTATCGCCAGTCGATGATCGAGGCGGCCGGCTTCAAGACCGTCCCGCAGGACCTCAAGGGCTTCATGGAACTGATGAAGGGCCTGAAGGCCAAGGGCACGCCGGGGGGCTTCGCGCTCGGTCGCGCGTCCGGCGACGGCAATGCCTGGGTTCACTGGGCACTGTGGGCGCATGGCGCCAACCTTGTCGACAAGAACGACAAGGTCATCATCAACTCGCCGGAAACGGTGAAGGCGCTCGAATATGTGAAGGAGCTTTCCTCGCATTTCGCGCCCGGCACCGCTTCGTGGAACGATTCCTTCAACAACAAGGCCTTCCTCGCGGGCGAAATCTCGCTCACGAACAACGGCGTCTCGATCTACGCCGCCGCGAAGGCCGGCGCCGCCAAGGACGCCAAGATGAAGGAAATCATGGATGACATGAACCACTCGAACTGGCCGGTCGGCACCGTCGGCAAGCCGACCGAGTTCCACATCTGCTATCCGATGCTGGGCATGAAATACACGAAGTTCCCGAACGCGGTGAAGGCCTTCCTCGAATTCACCATGACGGCCGAGAACTACAACCCCTGGCTGGAAGGTGCGGTGGCCTATCTCTCGCATCCCCTGCCGGCTTTCGATGCCAACCCGGTCTGGCACACCGATCCGAAGCTCTCGCTCTGCAAGGACGCGGGCCGCCGCACACTCACCGCGGGCCACCTCGGCTCGGTCGGCGAGAAGGCTGCCTCCGCGCTGGCGGACTTCCTGATCCTCGACATGTTCGCGTCCGTCGCGACCGGCCGCTCGACCCCGCAGGAGGCGATCGCCGTCGCCGAGCGCCAGGCCAAGCGCATCTATCGCTGACGTGCACTCCGGGAGGGCGGCCAGTCCGCCCTCCCGTCCCCATTTTCTTGTGAACCGCATCCGGGACGATCAAGCGCATGAGCGACACCGCGATCTCGCCGCCTTCGGGTCCTGTCCGCACTGTCCCCTCGTTCTGGGAAGGGCTGAGGACCGACCGCAACTGGCTCGGCTTCTGGTTCATGCTGCCGGCGGCGGCATTCCTGATCCTGTTTCTCGTCTATCCGCTGGGTCTCGGCGTCTGGTTGAGCTTCACCGACAGCAAGATCGGCTCCCCCGGCGGGTTCATCGGTCTCGAGAACTACGAGTGGATCGTGGGCGATGCCAAGTTTCAGCTCGCCGTGTTCAACACGCTCTTCTACACCTTCGTTGCCAGCGCGATCAAATTCGCGGTCGGGCTTTATCTCGCGATTCTCCTGAACAACCATCTGCCGTTCAAGGCGATGATCCGCGCGATCGTGCTGATCCCCTTCATCGTGCCGACGGTGCTTTCCGCGATTGCCTTCTGGTGGATTTTCGATCCGCAGTTCTCGGTGATTTCCTGGGCCTTGCGGAAATGGGGCCTGATTTCCGGCAACATCGATTTCCTTGGCGATCCGTGGAACGCACGCGCCTCGGTCATTTTCGCCAATGTCTGGCGCGGCGTGCCCTTCATCGCCATCACGCTGCTCGCGGGGCTTCAGACCGTGTCGCCCTCGCTCTACGAGGCCGCGACGCTCGATGGTGCCTCGAAATGGCAGATGTTCCGTTTCGTCACCTACCCGATCCTCACCCCGATCATCGCCGTGGTGATGACCTTCTCGGTGCTGTTCACCTTCACGGATTTCCAGCTGATCAAGGTGCTCACCAATGGCGGCCCCGCCGGCACGACCGAGCTGATGGCGACGATGAGTTACAACACCGCGATTCTCGGCGGGCGGATCGGCGAAGGTGCCGCGATCTCGACCGCGATGATCCCCTTCCTGCTCGGCGCGATCATGATCTCCTGGTTCGGACTTCAGAAGCGCAAGTGGCAGCAGGGCTCGGACAACGACTGATGAGGGCGCCTGCGCCTCGCGCCGGCCGCAACAGGGACCAGAACGATGAGTGAAGCAACGCCGGTGCAGGCCGACAACTCGGAAGGCATGAGCTACCTCGACACCGTGAAGACGCGTTTCGTCACGGTCTATATCCCGCTCCTGCTGATCCTGTTCGTGCTGCTGTTTCCCTTCTACTGGATGGTCATCACGGCCATCAAACCGAAGGAACATCTGCTCGATCTCGATGCGCACAATCCGCTCTACACGCTCTCGCCGACCTTCGAGCACATCAGGGCGTTGCTGTTCGAGAGCGAATATCCGCGCTGGCTGTGGAACACGATGTTCATCTCGGTATCGGCGACGATTCTCGCGCTGATCGCGAGCGTCTTCGCGGCCTACGCCATCGTCCGCATCCGCTTCCGCGGCGCGCAGGTGACCGGCGGGCTGATCTTCCTCGCCTATCTCGTGCCGCCCTCGATCCTGTTCATTCCCCTCTCGACCGTGATCTTCAACTACGGCCTGTTCGATACGCCCTTCGCACTGATCCTGACCTATCCCACCATCCTGATCCCGTTCTCGACCTGGCTGCTGATGGGCTATTTCAAGACCATTCCCTACGAGCTTGAGGAATGCGCACTGATCGACGGCGCCTCGCGCTGGCAGATCCTGACCAAGATCATCCTGCCGCTCGCGGTGCCGGGGCTGATCTCGGCCGGCATCTTCTGCCTCACCCTGTGCTGGAACGAGTTCATCTACGCGCTGACCTTCATCAACTCCCAGGAGAAGAAGACCGTGCCAGTCGCGATCGTCACCGCTTTCACGGATGGCGACCAGTACAAATGGGGTTCGCTGATGGCCGGCGCACTGGTGGGCTCGCTGCCGCTCGTGGTGCTCTATTCGTTCTTCGTGGAATACTACGTCTCGGCGATGACCGGCGCGGTGAAGGAATAAGCCATGAGCCGGACAATCGCTTTTATCGGCCTCGGCGCCATGGGGCGTCCGATGGCGCGGCGGCTCGTCGAGCGCCAGTTCCGCGTGCAGGGCTTCGATCTCAACGCCGAGGCGCTGGCTGTTCATGCCGCGAACGGCGGTATCGCCTGCGCCTCCGCCGTGGAGGCCGCGACCGGGGCCGAGGCGCTGATCCTCATGGTCGTGAACGCGGCCCAGGCACGCGCGGCATTGGTGACCTCCGGGGCGCTTGAGGCTTTGAAGTCGGATGCGCTCGTCATCCTCATGGCGACCTGCTCGCCGGCGGACGCGCGCGAGATCGCCGGTATGGTCGACAAGGCGGGGCGGCGGTTCCTTGATGCGCCCGTTTCCGGCGGTGTCGTCGGCGCGGAAGCCGGCACGCTGACCATCATGGCCGGCGGGCCGAAGGCGATCTTCGAGGCCGCTAACGCCTATCTCGTGCCGCTGGGCGACAAGCTCTACCATGTCGGCGAGAACGCCGGCGACGGCGCGATGGTGAAGACGATCAACCAGCTTCTGTGCGGCGTGCATATCGCGGTTGCGGCGGAGGCCTTCGCGATGGCGGAGAAGGCCGGGCTCGACACCGGGCTTCTGCTCAGGATCCTCGGCCAATCCGCCGCCGCGAGCTGGATGATCAACAATCGGGGTCCCCGGATGCTCGAGATCGAGCCGGAGGTGACGAGCGCGGTCGACATCTTCGTCAAGGATCTCTCGCTGGTGCTCGACGCCGGACGCTCGGCCAAGGTCGCGCTGCCGATTGCGGCCGTGGCGCATCAGATGTTCCTGGCCTCCTCCGGCGCCGGGCACGGCCTCGCCGACGACAGCCAGGTGATCCGCGCCTATCGTGCGCTCAACGGAACCGTTTGAACGAAGACAGGAGAGAGAAAATGGCGCAAGAAGGCATGGCCAAGGAACGCGTCGGTTTCATCGGTGTCGGCCTCAT
This sequence comes from Rhabdaerophilum sp., assembly GCA_032229845.1. Lineage (GTDB taxonomy): Bacteria > Pseudomonadota > Alphaproteobacteria > Rhizobiales > Beijerinckiaceae > Rhabdaerophilum. The sequence goes on along the minus strand of JAVTWI010000358.1, from coordinate 4,041 downwards.
GGGGCAGGGCATGGCGGCCAACCTGCTCGCCAAGGGCTTTCCGCTCACGGTCATGGCGAACCGCAACCGCAAGCCGATCGAGGAACTCCTCGCCAAGGGCGCGAAGGAGGCGGCGAGCCCCAAGGCCGTCGCCGAACAATCCGATATCGTCTTCATCTGCGTCACGGATTCGCCGACCGTCGAGAAGGTCGTTCTCGGCGAGAACGGCATTCGCGAAGCTGCACGCAAGGGCCTCGTCATCGTCGATTGCTCGACCGCCAACCCGGTCTCGACCGAAATGCTGGCGAAGGAGCTTGCGCCGCTCGGGGTCGATTTCGTCGATGCGCCGCTCGGTGGCACACCGGCGCAGGCGGAGGCCGGCCAGTTGACCGCGATGGTCGGCGCCGATCCGGCGGTGTTCCGCCGCGTCGAGGCGGCGATCGGCGCCTGGGCGTCGAAGACCGTCCATCTCGGCCCTGTTGGCGTTGGCCACAAGATGAAGCTCCTGAACAACTTCGTCTCGATGGGCTACGCCGCGATCTATGCCGAGGCGCTGGCGATCGCCCAGAAGGCGGGCGTGACCATCGAGGTGTTCGATTCCGTCCTGCGCGGCAGCCGTATGGATTGCGGCTTCTACCAGACCTTCATGGGCTATGCCTTCGAGGATAACCCCAATTCGCACCGCTTCGCACTCGCCAACGGCGCGAAAGACCTGCGCTATGTCGATGCGATGGCCAATGCCGTGCAGGTCGCGAACCCCATTTCGAGCGCGGCGAAAAACCTGTTCGCGCAGGCCGTCGGGCTTGGACACGGCGACAAGTACGTACCGATGCTGGCCGACGTCGTCGCCGAGATGAACGGGTTCAAGCGCCGCAAGCGCGGGGAATAACCAAGGCGGCGGCCCTCGGCTCTGACCAGCAAGGCCGCAGGCAAGCGCGAACGCGCGCCCGAGCTCATGCGAGGAATCTTGCCTGAAATCGAACTGACCCGGCCGGAGGCGGGTTCGGCTCGATCCTGAGGGTCATCGTCAGATCACGTTGCGTTCCAAGAGCGGACGTTTCGCGACGATCCGTTCGTAGCCGAGGGGGGAGAGATCGAGGCTGCGATAGGCCCCCTCGACGATGAGTTCCGCAAGCCCGCGTCCCACGGCGGGCGATTGCTGAAGGCCGTGGCCGGAGAAGCCACAGGCGATATAGCCATTTTCGAGCTCGCCGTGCTGCCCGACAATGGCATTGTGGTCGAGGAGGTTCATGTCGTAATGCCCGGCCCAGGCCCGGCCCGGCCGGATCGCCTCGAAGGCCGGGATGCGATGCGCAAGCGCCGGCCACATCACCTCCTCGAACAGCGACCAGTCCGGCTCGAAATCCGCCCCGTGGTCGATTTCTTCCGGTTCGTCCGGCGAATAGCCGGTGATGAAGCCTTCGCCCTCCGGTCGCCACCACACGCCGGTCGTGTCGATGACGAGCGGGTGCGCGGCGAGCTTTTCGCGCGCCGTGAACGAGAACACCGTGCGTTTCTTGGCATAGACCGGGACCGGTTCGCCACAGAGATCGGCCAGCGCGCGCGCGCCTGAAGCGCCGGCCGCGTTGATGAAATCCCCGCAGGAGAGCGTCGTGCCATCGTCGAGCGTAACGCCGGTGATCCGTGCATCATCTCGGCTTACACCTGTGACCCTGTGCTGGAGATAGGTGACGCCCTGCGCCCGCGCGGCCTTGCGGAACGCCTGCATCAGCCCATAACCGTCAAACCAGCCTTCGCCGGCAAGGCCGAGCGAGCCGATCGTCAGATCCCCGGTGTTGAGCCAGGGAAAGCGCGCTGCCAAGGCTGCCGGATCGAGCAGCGCGACCTCGGCGCCCATCCGCATCTGGTCAGCGTTGTTCGCCTCGAAGACGGGGCGATGCGCTTCCGTGCCGAGGTAGAGATAGCCGCCCTCGTGCAGGCCGATGTCCGGCTTGTCGCCGTTGACCGAGAGACGCGCGCCGATTTCGCGCAGGAAGGTGATTCCATAGAGAGAAATCGCGATATTCGTTTCTTGCGAGAATTGCTGGCGGATCGACCCTGCCGACAGCGCGGAGGCGGAGAACTGGTAGGTTGGATCGGGCTCGATCACCGCGATCCGCCCGCTGAAGCCCGGATGCGTGGCGAGGTGCCAGGCAATCGAGGAACCCATGACCGCGCCGCCGGCGATCACGACATCATACGTCTCGGCCATCGAAGGCTCCCCGACCCGTCTCGCGGGTCAAATCCTGAAGTTGCCGCGATCTTTTCCTAGACTGCGTCCCGGTTCAAGATCGATTCCCGGCCTTCGCTAGCCGATTTCACCAAAAATGGAATTAAATTCCGCGATTGCCGCAATTCCCCTTTCATCGCGCATCGGCTAGCGTGCCGCAAAATGTCGCAAAGGGCCGCATGACCGGCCGCAACTGATCCGGAGCATCCGATGTCTGCTTTTCTCGAACAGGAATTCGCTTCGATTCTTTCCGCTCCGAAGGAAGAAGCCTCGACCATTCTCGAAGCGCTCGGCGTGCCGGACTCGCGCCTCGTCGGCGGCAGCCGCACCGTTCGTTCGCCGATCACCGGCGAGACCCTGGCCATGGTCGCGGACGATACGCCCGCCGAGGTCGAGGCCGCGATCGGGCGCAGTGTTCAGGCGTTTGAAGCCTGGCGCAAGGTGCCGGCGCCGCGCCGCGGCGAGTTCGTCCGGCTGATCGGCGAGGAACTGCGCCGCGTCAAGCGCGAGCTGGGCCATCTCGTCACGCTCGAAGCGGGCAAGATCACCTCCGAGGGTCTCGGCGAGGTGCAGGAGATGATCGACATCTGCGACTTCGCGGTCGGGCTCTCGCGCCAGCTCTACGGTCTCACCATCGCCACCGAGCGCGCCGACCACCGGATGATGGAGACCTGGCATCCGCTCGGGCCGGTCGGCGTCATCAGCGCCTTCAACTTCCCCGTCGCGGTCTGGAGCTGGAATGCGGCGCTCGCCTTCATCTGCGGCGATTCCGTCCTCTGGAAACCCTCGGAGAAGACCCCGCTCACCGCGCTGGCTGTCGGCGAGATCGTGGCGCGGGCGGCGGCGCGCTTCGAGCAGGAAGGCAACGGCAAGGTGCCCGAGCACCTGAGCCAGATCGTGCTCGGCGACGGGGCGGTAGGCGCGGCGCTGGTGGCCGATCATCGCGTGCCGCTCATCTCCGCGACGGGTTCGACGGCAATGGGACGCAAGGTCGGCCCGGTGCTGGCCGCCCGCTTCGCCCGCGCAATCCTCGAACTCGGCGGCAACAACGCGGCGATCGTCGCGCCTTCGGCGGATATCGATCTCGCGCTGCGCGGCATCGCCTTCGCGGCGATGGGCACGGCCGGCCAGCGCTGCACCAGCCTGCGGCGGCTGATCGTCCATCGCTCGGCGATCGGCTCGCTGCTGCCGCGCCTCGCGAAGGTCTGGTCGAGCGCGAAAATCGGCGATCCGCGCGCGGAAGGCACGCTGCTCGGCCCGCTGATCGACGAGGCGGCGTTCCAGGGCATGGAGGCGGCACTCGCCGAAGCCCGCGCGCTGGGCGGCAAGGTGCATGGCGGCGGCCGGGTGCAGGGCGTCGGCGCTGGCTATTACGTCAACCCCGCGATCGTCGAGATGCCGGCGCAGGCCGGGCCGATGCTGCGCGAGACCTTCGCGCCGATCCTCTATGTCGTCGGCTACGACACCATCGAGGAGGCGGTCGCGCTCAACAACGCGGTCGGTGCCGGGCTATCTTCGTCGATCTTCACGCGCGACATGCGCGAGGCCGAGCTGTTCACCTCGGTGACGGGGTCGGATTGCGGCATCGCCAACGTGAACATCGGGCCGTCGGGCGCTGAAATCGGTGGCGCGTTCGGCGGTGAGAAGGAAACCGGCGGCGGCCGAGAGGCCGGATCCGATTCGTGGAAGGCCTATATGCGCCGCGCCACCAACACCATCAATTACGGCACCAGCCTGCCGCTGGCACAGGGCGTGAAGTTCGATATCGACGGCTAAAACCAAAAAAGGGCGGCCCCGGAGCCGCCCTTTGCTTCTTTACATCATTGTCTTCG
>JAVTWI010000357.1:0-3901 GCA_032229845.1 Rhabdaerophilum sp. | reverse complement strand
CGCCTCACCGGCCTCGCGCGACGACCTGTACTGCTCGTCGAGCATCGCAAACCCGGACTCGATCGCTTCGAGCAGGACATGCTCGTCGACAGGCTTGATCAGAAAATCGACCGCCCCGCCCCGGAACGCCCTGCGGCAAGCGGCGACATCTCCGTGGCCGGTGATGACAACGACCGGCATGCGCTCGCTTGCCGCAGCCAGCCGCTCCAGCAGTTGCAGGCCCGAAACCTCGGGCATCCGCACATCCGTCACGATGCACCCCCGCCGGCCGTCCGCACGCCGTTCGAGGAACCCGCGCGCGCTGGCATAAGCCCGCACCTCGAAACCGGCGGATCGCAGAAGCGTGTCCAAGGCATCGCGGACATCCGCATCATCGTCGATCAGGTAGACTGTTCTGGTGATTGCCGGCATGCCCCTAGTGCGCCCTCACGTCAGCGCAGGCAGGCGGATCGTGAACACCGCCCCGCCTTGCGGATCGTTGGCGGCCGTCACCTGCCCGCCAAAACCTTCGACGAGCCGCTCGCAGAGCGGCAATCCGAGACCCATGCCTCCCCCCTTTGTCGTGAAGAACGGCTCGAAAATCCGGGGCAGGTTTTCGGACGAAATACCCTCGCCCGCATCCCGCACGGCAACGAAAGCGCTGTTCTGCGCAACGCCCGTCGTGATGCGGATCGTCCGGCGGGGTTCCGGCAATTCCTGAACCGCATCGACGGCATTGCGGAGAAGGTTGTGCACCACCTGCTCTACCGACACCCGGTCGATCATCGCCCTGGGCTTGTCCGGACTCAGTTCGAGCGTCAGTTGGACGCGGCGCTGTTCCAAATCCGCCTTCGCGAATTCGGCGACGTTGCGCACAAGGCCGTTCAATCCGACAGGCTCGGCCTCCGGCGGCTTGCTCGTGATGTAATCGCGAAGGCGCGTGAGAATATCGCCCGCCCGCTTGGCGCCCCGCGCGTTGGCTTCCAGCACGCGGACAATCTCCTCGGGGGTCTTCCGATCCTGCGCCATGCGCAAGCCAGCCTGGCTTTGGCTGAGGATCGCGGTCAGCGGCTGCGTCAGCTCATGCGCGATCCCGGATGCCATTTCGCCGAGTGTATTGACCTTCGCGGCACGCGCGAGAACGGCATCCTGCTCGTGAAAGGCGGCGCGCTCCCGCGCTTCTCGGGCTTTGCGCCGCTCGATCAGCACCAGCATCCCCAGCAATGTCGCGAGCCCGGTCGCACCAAGCGCGAGGATGACACCCGCCGGGGGAAGAACCTCGATCAGGAACATCTGGCGTTGAACCAGAACGCCAAGAGGCTGCGAACGGCTCCCCAGAGCCTTCTCGAAGCGAAGCGCCGGCAGGCTGCCTTCGGAAGCGCCATCCGGCGAGAGCCTCGCGATCTCCTGGCCGGCGGGGGCCTTCAGCGTAAGGACCGTGCCCTTGCCGAGCACGCCGTCGCTCTCGGACAGACGAAGCGCATCGATCGTCATGACGACGGCGCCGCTCGGCACACGCTTGACCAAGGCATATTCGGCCTCGGGCCGCTCGGAAAGAATGGTCGTCTGCCCCGGCTGGAGTCCCTGCGCGATATCGGCGACAGCCTTGATGCTTCCCGGATCCAACCCGGTCTCGCGGGTGGTGAAGACGGTTCTGGTCGTGGGTTGAAGAACAACGACTTCGATGGCCGTGATGCGAGGATAGAAGCGCAGCACGGCATCGGCGATGGCGCGTGTGGTCGAGGATGTGTGATCGGTGTCGCTGACCACAGCCGCGAGGCTCGTCAGATGCGCATCGTGCTGATCCGCCCGCTGCGAGAGGATGCGATGGATCGTCCGGGCCTCGGCTTCGAATTCGGCGTCGATGCGGGAATAATTGTAGAAGCCAAGCAGAGCCGTCGCGAAAATGGCGAACAGCAGCCAGACGGAAGCGGCCGCCACAAAATCTGAATGCTTCGGACCGGCAGACATCGCCGGAATGCTAGCCGACGGCCTATCCTGTGTCTACGCTCCGCCCCTTGGCCCAGATCCTCCGTCGCGCAGTTCCCGTAGCGGCATGGCGCTCCGAGTTTGGGTCTGCAAGAACCGGTGCAACGGCCTCGGATATATCGGCGCGACCTAGGCCGGGAACCTCGGAATTTCCGGCATCGCCGCCAGCAGCCTGCGGGTATAGTCGGATCGCGGCGCCTCGAACACCTCGCCGGTCATCCCCTTCTCGACAATCTCGCCCCGGTAGATCAGCGCCACGCGATCGCACACGTAGCGGATCACCGAGAGATCGTGGCTGATGAACAGGTACGTGAGGCCCAGCCGCGACTGGAGATCACACAGCAGGTTCAGCACCTGCGCCTGCACGGACACATCGAGCGCGGAGGTCGGCTCGTCGAGCAGGATCAGGTCGGGGTTGGTCGCCAAGGCGCGCGCAATGCCGATGCGCTGGCGCTGCCCGCCGGAAAATTCGTGCGGATACCGATGAAGATGATGCGCGCCGAGGCCGACGAGAGCCAGCAGTTCGGCGGCGCGATCGGTCCGCTGGCGGGAATTGAGGCCCAGCACCTCTCGATGGATGAGCATCGGTTCCGTGACGATATCATGGACCGACATGCGCGGATTGAGCGAGGCATAGGGATCCTGAAAGACGATCTGGATACGGGCGCGCAACGCGCGCAGGGCGGCCGGACCAAGGTTCGCGAGGTCCTCTCCCTCGAACAGGATGCGCCCCGTCGTCGGAACGTCGAGGCGCAGGATGCAGCGCGTCAGCGTGGTCTTGCCCGAGCCGGATTCGCCGACGAGCCCGAAGCATTCACCCTTGCCGACATCCAGCGAAACATCCTTCAACGCCTGGACCGGCTTGCCGTCGGCAAAGAGCCGGCGCGGCGGCTGGAAGACCTTGCTGACATTCTCGACAACCAGCATCACGCCCCTCCGCCCTGTTCGAGCCGGATGCAGGCCGCCGAATGGCCGCTACCGAGAGGGAGCGCCGCCGGCACCGCCGAGACGCATGCCGGGACGGCGCGAGCGCAGCGTGGCGCGAAGCGGCAGCCCAGCGGTGGCGCGATAAGGTTGGGTACGCTGCCGGCCAATCCCTGCAATTCGCCCCGCCGTACGCCGCGGACCGGGATCGCGGCCAGCAGCGCTTGCGTATAGGGGTGGGCCGGTGCGCCAATCACCTGCGCCACGGGCCCGCTCTCGACGATATTGCCAGCATACATCACCGCGACATGCGTGCAGGTCTGGGCGACGACGCCGAGATTGTGGGTGATCAGCACCACCGCCATGTCGTTGTCGCGCACCATGCCGGTGAAGAGCTCCAGCACCTGCGCCTGCACCGAAACGTCGAGCGCCGTCGTCGGCTCATCCGCGATCAGAAGGTCGGGCCACCCGATCAGCGTCATGGCGATGAGCACCCGCTGGCGCATGCCGCCCGAAAACTGGTGCGGATAGTCGTTCAAGCGTCCGGCAGCATCGGGAATTCCCACCTTGTCGAGCATGTCGGCGGCGAGGCGCCATGCAGCAGCCTTCCGCTCGCTGCGCGAAGCTTCCACGGTCAGGCCGAGAATTTCCGGGCTGTGCCGCGCGGCCGAAAGCGCGACATCGACGAGTTGCTCGCCGATGCGGAACACCGGGTTGAGGTTGGTGGTCGGGTCCTGGAAGATCATGCCGATTCGCCGGCCGCGCAGCTTCCGCATCTCGGATTCGGGCAGCTTGAGCAGGTCGCGGCCGTCGAAGCGGATCTCGCCCGTCTTGTAGCGGGCCGGCGGCGAGGTCACGAGACGGGAGACGGACAACCCCGTAAGCGATTTGCCGCAGCCGGTCTCGCCGACGAGACCCCAGATTTCGCGCCGGCACACCGCAAGATCGATCCCGTTGAGGACATGCGCCTCGCCATCGAACGAGGTCATCGTGAGGTGCAGGTTGCGAA
>JAVTWI010000356.1:0-3905 GCA_032229845.1 Rhabdaerophilum sp. | reverse complement strand
CGTTCCAGAAATCCGGATGCTCGACCCGGGCATTCAGCTCCTGGAGGCGTTTCTGGGACTTGTCCCAGTCAAAGATGCCTCCTCAGCAGCCCCACAGACTGCTCGATGGCTTCGACCATCGTCTGGATTTCCGCACGCATGTTCGCAAATTCCCGTCAGGCCGGCTTGTTCCGGCATCGTTCCGTCGGCGCCGGGGATAGCCGACGCGCTTTCATGATGCAATGGAGGATCGGTGATCCGTCAGTAGAGTCCACCGGTGGTCGCGCCGACGGGCGCGCCACCGCCCCCACCCCCGCCGGAAGAGGCGGTCCCGCCGAAGGAGTAGCTTTCCGGCGGTGCGGTGTTGGGCTTGAACGGCTCGAGAATGCCGCCCGAATCGCCCGCGCTGGTGCGCTGGCCGGTCGCGGCGTTGACGCGGATGAACTTGATCCCCGGCGGCACGCGGAACTGCAGGTTCGGCTTGTCCGCGAGCGCTTCCTTCATGAAGTCACGGAACACCGGCGCGGCATAAGCGCCGCCGGTCGCGTGGCTGCCGAGCGAACGCGGTTTGTCGAAGCCAAGATAGACACCGACCGCGAGATCGGGCGAGAACCCGACGAACCACGCGTCCTTGGCGTCGTTGGTCGTGCCGGTTTTCCCCGCGAGCGTGCGGTTGAGCGAGCGCAGGATCGTCGCGGTGCCGCGCTGGATAACGCCCTGCATGATCGAGACGATCTGGTAGGCCGACATCGGGTCGATGACGCGTTCGCGCTTGTCGATCAGGCGCGGCTCGTCCTGATCGTGCCAGCCGTCGGCGAGGCATTCTTTGCAGATGCGGCCGTCGTGCTTGAAGATCGTCGCGCCCCAGCGGTCCTGAATGCGGTCGATCAGCGTCGGCCGGATGCGGCGCCCGCCGTTGGCGAGCATCGAATAGGCCGTGACCATGCGCATGACCGTGGTCTCACCCGCGCCGAGCGACATCGAGAGCACCGGCAGCATGTCGTCGTAGACGCCGAAGCGCTTGGCGTATTCGGCCACCAGCGGCATCCCGAGATCGCGCGCGAGGCGCACGGTCATCAGGTTCTTCGAACGCTCGATGCCCTGCCGCAGGGTGCGCGGGCCGGTTGACTTTCCATCATAGTTGTCCGGGCGCCAGACCTCGCCATTGCCCTGATCGACCTCGATCGGCTCGTCAAGAATGATCGAGGACGGCGTGTAGCCGTTGTCGAGCGCGGTCGCGTAGACGATCGGCTTGAACGACGAACCCGGCTGGCGCAGCGCCTGCGTCGCACGGTTGAACTCGGACTTGTCGAACGAGAAGCCGCCGACCATCGCCTTCACGCGGCCCGTATAGGGGTCCATCGCGACGATGGCGCCCGAAACCTCCGGCACCTGACGCAGCCGGTACTGCCCTTCGCGATCCTTGATCGGCTCGACGTAGATCACATCGCCGGCCGTCAGCGCGCTGCGCAGCGGCTTGCGCGGGAAAACGCGGGCGCTTTCGGCCGTGATGATGCCGGTCTCGCGCTTGCGGTCGATGACGCCGCCGCCGAGCTTGGCCGGCTGGAGGCCGATCTGCGCGCCGGTATCCGTCACGGACAGCACGACCGCGAGCCGCCACGGATCGACGTCCGTCAGCGCCTGCACTTCCGCGAGCTGGGCGCCCCAGTCACCCGACGGCGGAATCTTCTCCGTCGCCCCACGCCAGCCTTGGGCCTCGTCGTAGCGGACAAGACCATCCGAGAGCGCCTTGCGCGCATAGATCTGCAGCTTGGGATCGAGCGTCGACCGCACCGAAAGCCCGCCCTCGTAAAGCTTCTTCGAGCCATAGCGCTCGGCGAGTTCGCGGCGCACCTCCTCGGCGAAGAAGCCGGCGGCGTAGGAGTTGGGTGAAAGCTGGCGGAACGTGACGTTGAGCGGCTCCGCCCGGGCGGTGGCCCCGTCGTCCTTCGAGATGTAGCCGTTGTCGACCATACGATCGATCACGTAGTTGCGGCGGCTGATCGCCGCATCGCGGTTGTTGATCGGATGATAGGTCGAGGGCGCCTTCGGCAGGGCCGCGAGATAGGCCGCCTCGGCGATCGTCAGTTCGTGGACGGACTTGCCGTAATAGTTGAGCGCGGCGGCGGCGACGCCGTAATTGCCGAAGCCGAGATAGATCTGGTTGAGATACAGCTCGAGAATCTTGTCCTTGGAGAAGGTCGATTCGAGCCGGAAGGCCAGCAGCGCTTCCTTGATCTTGCGGTCGATGCTCTGCTCGGGCGAGAGGAAGAAGTTCTTGGCCACCTGCTGCGTGATGGTCGAACCGCCCTGCTGGCGGCCGCCGGCGGACCGCCCCCGCACGACCGCGCGCAGGATACCCTCCGGGTCCACACCGCCGTGCTTGTAGAAATTCTTGTCTTCCGCCGAGAGGTAGGCCGCGATCAGCAGCTTCGGGATCGCTTGGATCGGCAGGTAGAGCCGGCGCTCACGGGCATATTCGGCCAGCAGCGTGCCATCCGCCGCGTGGACGCGCGTCGTCACCGGCGGCTCGTATTTGGCGAGCTGGGCGTGATCCGGCAGGTCCTGCGAGTAGTTCCAGATGACATAGCCCGCGACGGCCGCGCCCAGCAGCCCGACCAGCGTGGCCGTTCCGAACAGAAACGCAAAAAAGCGTGCGATCATCCGCATCGTGCAAATCCATTCCGAGCGCGGCGCGTGGCCGGCTTCAATCCCGAAACCCGGCCGCGACGAAAACGCGTGTCCCGGCCCTGTCCGCCGCCTGAAACCCGGCAGCTGTGGTCGTCCCTAACTCATCCGCGCAACGCATATCGCGGGCTGAACAGCGGGCCCGCATAGCAGACCGAACCCGATACGACAAACGCGCTCTAGTACCATAAACCACAAAAGCGCAAACCGTGGCTTAATAACGGCAGTATCGGCCCGCTCGTGTTCATTTGGGGCCTGCCACCGCCCTTTCCAACTCATCCGGGCGAATTTCCGGAAACGGCGTTGCGTCCGTGCATCACGAATTCGACCAGCGCCTTGCCGAGGCTCTTCGCGAGCTGGCCGCGCGCGCCTTCCGAGGACAGGGCCGTCAGATCGTCCGGATTGGACAGATAGCCGAGTTCGACGAGGATCGAGGGCATGTCCGGCGCGCGCAGCACCCGGAAGCCGGCGCTGCGGAGCGGCGTCTTGTGAACGCGCGATCCGGTCTCCAGCGCCGCGACACTCCGGCGCGCGACGATCTGGCTGAACAGCCGCGTCTCCCGGCGCGCGAGGTCGAACAGGATATCGTCCACCCCCTCCTTCTGCTCTTCCGAGACATCGACCCCCGCGAGAAGATCGGCGCGGTTCTCCTTTTCCGCCGCGCGGGCGGCATTGGCATCGGAGGCGCGGTCCGACAGCGTATAGACGGAAGCGCCGCGCACATCCCTTTCGCCGACAAGCGAATCGGCATGGAGCGAGACGAACAGCGCCGCGCCGCGCGCCCGGCCGAACGCGACCCGCTCGCCGAGCGGAATGAAGCGGTCGTCCTCCCGCGTCAGCTGCACCTCGATGCGGCCGTCCTGTTCGATCACCGCCTTGAGCGCCTTGGCAACCGCCAGCACGATATCCTTCTCGGCTTCCCCCTTGAGCCCCGACGCGCCGGGATCAATGCCGCCATGACCGGGATCGATCACCAGCAGCGGCTTCGCCCTTGCGTCGCGCGGCGCCGGCGTTTCCGCGCGCGCCGCGTTCCGGGTAGCGCCGCGTTTGGCGCGATCGGCGGCCGCGCGTTCGGCGAATCGGCCGCGATCGGTCGTGTGAATCTGCACGACGAGACGTGGCACGCCGGCCTGGCGGACGACATCGATCCGCTCGATGAGCGCCGGCTTCGCCAGATCCAGCACAATGCGCGACTGCCCGAGCATCACAAGCCCCGCCCTCCAGGCCGAAACCGGCCC
>JAVTWI010000355.1:0-3923 GCA_032229845.1 Rhabdaerophilum sp. | reverse complement strand
TCCGCACCTGGCAGACCGCCGACAAGATGAAGAAGCAGCGGGGCGCGCTCAAAGGCGACGGCGCGGCAGACAACAACCGCGCCAAGCGCTATGTCGCGAAATACACGATCAACCCGGCGATCGCGCATGGCGTTTCGCGCCATATCGGCTCGGTGGAGAAGGGCAAGCTCGCCGATCTTGTGATCTGGTCCCCGGCGTTTTTCGGTGTGAAGCCCGAGATGGTCATCAAGGGCGGCGTCATCGCCATGGCGCCGATGGGCGATCCCAATGCCTCGATTCCGACGCCGCAACCGATGCATTATCGCTACATGTTCGGCGCCTATGGCAAATCGCGCACGAATTCCTCGCTGACCTTCGTCAGCAAGGCCTCACTTGATGCCGGCCTTGCGGGACGTCTGGGCGTCGCCAAGCGCCTCGTCGCGGTGGAGGATACCCGCAAGATCGGCAAGGCGTCGATGGTCCACAATGGCGCGACGCCGAAGATCGACATCGACCCCGAGACCTATCACGTCAAGGCGGATGGCGAATTGCTGGTGTGCGAACCCGCGAAAGAACTGCCGATGGCGCAGCGGTATTTCCTGTTCTGACGAAGCCGTGACGCTTGACGAAGCTGTGACTTGCGCGTTCCGCTCCGGTTCCGGTCTAATCCCGGCTCGAACAGGAGGGCATCGTCATGGCTGAACCGGTCATCGTGATGGCGAATGTGAAGGTGCGCCCCGATGCGCGCGAGACCTGGCGCAAGGCCGCCATGGCCTGCATCGCCGAGACACGCAAGGAGGCCGGCTGCCTCGCCTACGACATGTTCGAAAGCGTTTCGGAGGAGGGCACCTTCGTCTTCGTCGAGCAATGGCATGACCGGGCCGCGCTCGATCTCCACATGACGCAGCCGCATCTTCAGGCGCTGGTCGCCGTCGCCGGCACCTGCGTCACCGCGCCCCCAAGCATCGAGGCGATCGACGGCGGAACGCGCTGGCGGCTGATGTGATGCTCTGGCATGACCGGCAAGGCCGGTTCTCACCGCTCAAGCTTATCGTTCTTCTCGGCGTGCTCGCGCCCGGCCTCTGGGTCGGCTGGAAGCTCTACGCCGGGCTGCTCGACCCGAAGCCGATCAACGCGGCTCTGCACGAGATCGGTCTGTGGTCGGTGCGCCTGCTGCTGCTGACTCTGGCGATCACCCCGCTGCGGCTGATCACCGGCCAGAACCGGCTGATCCTCGTGCGGCGGATGCTCGGCGTTGCCAGCTTCGCCTATGTGGTCATCCACCTCGCGCTCTATATCGTCGACCAGAATTTCAATCTGCTGCGGGTCGCGAGCGAGATCGTGCTGCGCTTTTACCTGCTGATCGGATTTGCCGGCCTCATCGGGCTCACCGCGCTGGCCGCGACCTCGACCGACGCGATGATCCGCCGCCTTGGCGCGTTGCGCTGGAACCGGCTGCATCGATTTGTCTATCCCATCGCGCTGCTCGCGCTCTGGCACGGCGCGCTGCAATCCAAGATCGACGCCTCGGAGCACATCATCATGACCGGGCTGTTCCTCGCGCTGATGGCGGTCCGCGCCATGCGGGGCAGGGTGCCGGTCAACGCGTTGACGTTGCTCGGGCTGGCGGTTCTCGCGCTCGTCGCAACCGCTCTCGTCGAAGTGCTGTGGTATGCGCTCGCGACCGGCATCCCGGCCCGGCGGATTTTCGACGCGAACTTCATGCTGGCCCTTCAACCGAGGCCCGCGCTTGTTGTAGGAATGATCGTCATGAGCCTGCCGGTTCTCTCCCTCGTTTCCGGCGGGATGAACCGCAGTGCGGCCGGGCGCCGCGCGATGCAATCGAGTTGAAGGAGCCGAGATGATCCGGGCCGGTGAAGTGGTCGCGAAGGGCGACTGGAAGGGCGAGGCGACGGACAGCGTCGTGTTGGAATTCGACGATCGTCACCGGCGGCGGATCACGCTTAACACCGTGGGTGGCCTTGAATTCCTGCTCGACCTCAAAGAGGCCGTGGCCCTGCGCACCGGCGATGCGGTGAAGCTGGAAGACGGGCGCCTCGTCGAGGTGATCGGCGCGCCCGAACCGCTCAGCGAGATCAGCGCCGAGGGTGCGGATCACCTGCTTCGGCTCGCCTGGCACCTCGGCAACCGCCACCTGCCGGTACAGATCGTGCGTTCGCGCCTGCGCATCCGCCGCGACCACGTGATCGAGGAGATGGTAACGGGCCTCGGCGGCAAGGTCCGCCCGATCGAGGCAGCCTTCGACCCCGAGGGCGGCGCCTACCTCCAGGCACAGCACCACCATCACGATCACCACGATCATCATCATGGTCATGATCACGGCCACGATCATCACCATGCCCATGAGCATGGGCATCAGCACGGCCACGGGCACGGCGAAGAGTGCGGCTGCGGGCATCACCACGATCACCACCATGACCATGCCGCGAAAGCGCACGATCATGGCGAGGGCGGGTGCTGCGGCGGTCACCATGACCACAAACACGAGCATCACCACGGACCGGGCTGCTGCGGCCATCACGATCACAAGCATGGCTGATGCCGCCGAACTCCAGCGGCTTGCGTGGTTCTCGCCGGCCTTCCCGGTCGGCGGTTTTGCCTATTCGCATGGAATCGAGAAGGCGGTCGAGACCGGCGACGTGACCGACGCCGACAGTCTCGCAGGCTGGATTTCGGCGATCCTGCGCCTCGGCGCGGGCTGGAACGACGCGGTGTTGCTGGGCGAAGCCTGGCGCCGGAGCGGCGAAGCGGATCGCGTCGCTCGTGAGAACAGGCTCTCGGAACTGGCCGAACTCGCGACCGCGCTCTCGCTCTCGCGCGAGCGTCGGCTTGAGACGGTCCAGCAAGGCGCAGCGTTCCACCGGCTGGTGCATTCCGCCTGGCCGCATCCCGATTTGCCGGATTTCGGTGATCTCGATCTGCCCTATTCGGTCGCGGTCGGCGTCGCCGGCCGGCTGCACGGCCAGCCGCTCGCCCCCTTGGTCGCGGCCTATCTGCAAGCCTTCGTCGGCAACCTCCTCGCTGCCGGCATCCGTCTCTCGGTCATCGGCCAGCAGGGCGCGCAGGTGAAGCTGGCGGGCCTGATGCCGCTGATTGCGGATCTGTCGGAACGCGCCGCGACGGCCTCGCTCGACGATCTCGGCGGCATGGCGTTCCGCGCCGACCTGATGAGCCTCCGCCATGAAACGCAAGCCGTCCGGCTGTTCCGGTCGTAGGAAGGAAAGACAAACATGAGCCATGGTCCGCTTCGTGTCGGCATCGGAGGGCCGGTCGGCTCCGGCAAGACGACGCTCACCGCCGCGCTGTGCCAGCGCCTGCGCCACACTTACGATCTCGCGGTGATTACCAACGACATCTACACTCGCGAGGATGCGGAAATCCTTGCCCGGCTTCAGGCGCTGCCGCAGGAGCGGATCATGGGTGTCGAGACCGGGGGCTGCCCGCATACCGCGATCCGCGAGGATTGCTCGATCAACCTCCATGCCATCGCCGAGATGCGGAAGAAATTCCCGGCGCTGGAACTGATCCTGATCGAGAGCGGCGGCGACAATCTCGCCGCGACCTTCTCGCCCGATCTCGCCGACCTCACGATCTACGTCATCGATGTCGCGCAAGGGGAGAAAATCCCGCGCAAGGGCGGCCCGGGCATCACACGCTCGGATTTTCTCGTCATCAACAAGACCGATCTTGCCCCCCATGTCGGGGCCGACCTCGACGTGATGGCGCGCGACGCCAAGGCGCAACGGGGCGCACGCCCCTTCGGCTTCACCAATCTCAAGACCGGGGAAGGTGTCGAAGCGGTCATCCGCTTCATCGTGGAACGGGGCGGCCTCAGGGCCGCCGCCTGATCTCAGGCCGGCACGACCATCGCGACAACGAAGGTGTGCATCTCGTCGTCGTCATCCTTGATCGAGACGTAATCG
>JAVTWI010000354.1:0-3926 GCA_032229845.1 Rhabdaerophilum sp. | reverse complement strand
CAACCGCGATCTTTGACGCGAACGGCTTCAACATCGCGCAATCGGCCCGCATCCCGCAGCATCTCAATTCGATGGGCTACTTCCTGCGCACCATCGTCGAGCGCTTCATTCCGGTCGAACAATGGCATGACGGCGATGTTATTATCGCCAACGACCCCTATTGCGGCGGGCAGCACCTGCCGGACATCGTCGCCTTCCGCCCTGTTTTCCATGACGGACGCTGCGTCGCCATCGTCGGTACGCTCTGCCATCACCTCGATGTCGGCGGCATGTCGCCCGGCAGCTACGCGGCCGCCGCGACCGAGGTCTATCAGGAAGGCCTGCGCATTCCGCCGGTCAAGCTGTTCGAGGGCGGACGGCGCAACGATGCGCTCTGGGCGATGATCGGCCAGAACGTGCGCCAGCCGGAAACCGTGATGGGCGATCTCCAATCGCAGATCGCCTCGCTCGGCGTCGGCGTCGAGGCCGTCGGGCGGCTCGCCACGAAATACGGCGGCGAGATGCTGGCTGCCGCCGCCGCACGCCTGCTCGACCTGTCCGAGGCCGCGATGCGCGAAAGCATCCGCGCGATCCCGGACGGAACCTACGAGTTCGAGGACTTTCTCGACGATGACGGCATCGAGCGCGGCAAGCCGGTCCGCATCCACGCCAAGGTCCATGTCGCGGGCGACCGGCTCACCGTCGATCTCTCGGGCTCGGCGCCGGAAGCGCGCGGACCGATCAACGCGACGCTCGGCTCGGCCTCCTCGGCGGTTTATTTCGCGATTGTTGCGGCGGCGGACCGGTCGATAGCGCCGAATGCCGGCTGCTACCGGCCGGTCGAGATCATCGCCCCGGACGGCCTTATCGTCTCCGCGCGCCACCCGGCGCCGGTCGCGCATCGCATCGCCCCCTGCCACGTGCTGCTCAACGTGCTGTTCGGCGCGCTGGCGCAGGCGATCCCCGAGCGGATGCCCGCCGCCTATTACGCCGTCAGCTATGTCTGCTCGTTCCAGACCATCGCCGCGGACGGCACCCGCCGCGTCCTCGTCGAGATCGAGGTCGGCGGCTGCGGCGCGCATCCCGAAGGCGATGGCGCCAACGCGCATTCTTTCGGCATGCACAACAACTCGGCGATCCCGATCGAGATGATCGAGAGCGATGTGCCGGTCACCTTCATGGGTTACGGCCTCGTCCCCGATTCGGGCGGCAAGGGCCGCCATCGCGGCGGGCTGGGCCTGACCCGCGCCTGGCGCATCGACAGCGCAGCCGCGAATTTCACCGCGCAGATGGATCGCTTCCGTTTCACCCCGTTCGGGCTACACGGCGGCGGCGCCGGCGCGGCGGGACATCTGGTCCTGATCCGCGAGGGAGAGGAAACGCCACTCGATTCCAAGGTCTCGAATTTCAGGCTCCGCGAAGGCGACGTCATCCGTCTCGAGACCTCGGGCGGCGGCGGGCTCGGCCGCTTCGAGGACCGCCCCGCAGCGCTGGTCGCGCAGGATCGGGCGCTGGGCTACGTTTCCGGCTGACCGCAACAGGACAGGCACAGGACCATGAACAAGCGCATCGGCATGCTGACGCCCTCCTCCAACACGGTCCTGGAGCCGGTGACCGCCGCCCTGCTGGGGGGCCTGCCGGGCGTGACCGCGCATTTCAGCCGGTTCCGCGTGACGGAGATCGCGCTCGACGCCCCCGCGCTCGCACAGTTCGACGACAGCGAGATCCTGCGCGCGGCCGAACTTCTTGCCCACGCGAAGGTCGATGTCATTTCATGGAACGGCACCTCGGCGAGCTGGCTGGGGCTCGACCGCGACCGGCAACTCGCCGAGCGCATCACCGGCGCCACCGGCATCCGCGCGACGACCTGCATCCTCTCGCTGGTGGATATCCTTGAACGGATCGGCGCGAAGACGCAGGCACTGGTCACGCCCTACACCGACGACGTGCAATCGCGCATCGTCGCCACCTATGCCGGCGCGGGCTTTTCCTGCCCGGTCGAGCGCCATCTTGGCATCCGAGACAATTTCAGTTTCGGAACGGTGCCGGAGGAAACGATCGCCGCGACGATCCGCGACTGTCTCACCGCCGCGCCGGACGCCATCACCATCCTGTGCACCAACATGGTCGGTGCCCGCCTCGCACCCGCACTGGAACCCGCAGGCGGCACGATGATCCTCGATTCCGTCTCCGTCACGCTCTGGGGCTGCCTCAAGGCGATCGGCATCGCTCCGGCTTCGATCCGGAACTTCGGCCGGATCTTCTCCGATCCGCGCCTGCAATAGCGCCGTGTCGTCGACGACGTGCGGCCGCCAGGTTCAGGACCCTGTCGGCCTGCCGATCACAATCGACCCTCGTCTGTCATGGATGTCATTTCCGAGACCTGGCCGTTCTTGACGAGACAACGCCATTTCGCGTGCTGAGGGCCAACACCGACATAAACAGCATTGTTGGCCTCGGACGTTTCCGTCCCGGTCAGCAGCACGACGTCGGCGTTCTGGGTCTTGGCGGTAATCGCCTGAAGGCAGGCCTGTTCATCCTTCGTCGGTGTGGCTCGGCTGATTGTCTGCCCGGAGGCGGCCGGCGCGGCTGGTGCGGCCGGAGCAGCCGGCGCCGCCGAAGCGGTTGTTTTTCCGCATTGAACGCCGGAAGCCGGTTCAACCGTCTTGTAGCGCCCCTGCGCGGTCACCACGCGCACGCATGTGCCGGCGGGATGCCACCAGAAAGTGGTCAGTCCCTTCGTAACGGCAGGCGAATAGCCCCGCTTCTGCAGCTCCATTTCTCCCGAACTTCCCCTGGCGCCGACAAGATCGGACACGCTCGGCGCGCTCGGAGGCGGTGCGGAGGTCGCCGGCGGTGGTGGCGGCGGCGAACTGCAGGCGGCAAGGGCGAGGCCGAGACCGCCGACGACGAACACTACGTCGGAAATTTTCAACATTGCTGCCATTTCCTTTTGTTGGGCAAGGACTTGATCTTGGGCAAGAACTCGGTCGTCCCCACAAAATAGCCCCATTGAATTCTAGTGCATTCTCGGCTTCGCAACCAGCGAGAACAGCGGCACAAGGCGGCGCTGCTCAACCCTGATGGAACCCAGCCGGGAGGCAGCGGCTGCAAACCTGTTTTCTCCCCTTTTCCCGTGCAGCGGTCCTTGCCTTCGGTATTTTTCCTGTCACGTTTGGTGGAAACCAACGAAAAAAAGCCCACCGAAAAATATCATGCCGCATCGCCAGAATCCGCAATCCATTCACACCCTGTCGACACCTGACCGCCAGCCGGGCCGCAGCAAGGTCGTGACCGCGGCGGAGGCCGTTCGCCTCATTCGCGACGGAGATACGCTGGCAACCGGCGGCTTTGTCGGCATCGGCTTCGCCGAGAACCTCGCCGTCGCGCTGGAGGCGCGTTTCGTCGCCAGCGCGAAGGAGGCGGACGACGGCATCGGTTCGCCGCGCAATCTGACGCTGCTCTATGCCGCCGGACAGGGCGACGGCAAGGCGCGCGGCCTCAACCATCTCGGCCACAAGGGTCTGGTGCGCCGGGTGATCGGCGGGCATTGGGGACTGGTGCCCCGGTTGCAGGCGCTGGCCGTTTCAGGCGAGATCGAAGCCTACAACCTGCCGCAGGGCGTCATCTCGCAGCTTTATCGCGATATCGCCGCCGGAAAGCCCGCGCATCTGAGCCGCGTGGGCCTCGGCACCTTCGTCGATCCGCGCTTCGGCGGCGGCAAGATCAACGCCCGCACCAAGGAAGACCTCGTCAGCCTGATCGAGATCGGCGGCGAGGAAGCGCTGCTCTACAAGACTCTGCCGGTGAACGCGGCGTTCCTGCGCGGCACCACGGCCGATCCGGACGGCACTATCACCATGGAACACGAGGCGCTCACCCTCGTAGCGCTCGCCATCGCCATGGCGACGCATAATTCCGGCGGGCTGGTGATCGTGCAGGTCGAG
>JAVTWI010000353.1:0-3930 GCA_032229845.1 Rhabdaerophilum sp. | reverse complement strand
AAGGATAATGCCGCGTTAAAAAACATGGTTAACGCAATCTTAAAGCAAAAAGCCCGACCTGGGGTCGGGCCTGCCATCGCGGTCAGCCTGCCGTGCTGGTCCGTCCGCGGATGTAGGCGCGCAGCTTGAGGATCGATTCGTAAGGATACTGCGCGACCGTGGCCCGCGTCTCCGGATCGACGACCTTGTAGACGAGGTCACCGGTTTCGCGATCGGTCTCGATCGAACTCTCGTTGCGGTGGGAGGCAGCCTGCGCTTCCACGCGGCGCTGGTCGCGCGACCAGCGGGCCTGCTCGGCGCCAACCTGCGCTGAAACGGCGACGGGGGGAGCCAGTTCGGTCTGAACGGCCGCGCGCAGCGGCGCCGGTTCGATCCGGGCCGGGGTCTGCGAGACGGGCGGAGCCCCCTGCGAAAGACGGGTGTCCATGGCACTTCTCGTTTCTGGCGGGCATCCATGTCCCGCCAATAGCCAATTTAGGGTCCCCGCTCTTTAGGTTTCGTTCAGAAAAATGGTTGAGGCGGGCTGAATCTCCTGCCCGAATTAAGCGTAAAATTAAGAATTTCCGGTGCAGCCGCGCGGTGAATCATGTGCTTGTCGGTGCCGGGCGTGCTCGGCTAGCATCGCACCGAGCCGTGCTTTCCGGAGGGACCATGCTCGCCACGATCCTCGTCGCGCTCGTCGCGCTGATCCATGTCTATATTCTCGTCCTCGAGATGTTCTTCTGGGACCACCCGCGCGGTCGCAGGGTCTTCGGCATGACACCGGAATTCTCGGCGGCGACGCGGGTGCTCGCGGCCAACCAGGGGCTCTACAACGGGTTTCTCGCCGCCGGGCTGATCTGGGGGTTGGTGCTGGGCGCGCAAGGCACGCCGATCAAGGTGTTCTTTCTCGTCTGCGTGCTGGTCGCGGGGATTTTCGGGGCGGTGACCGCCAACCGGCGCATCCTCTATGTCCAGGCGCTGCCGGCGGCGCTCGCACTGGTGGCGCTGGCGATCTGACCGGAATCAGATCGCCGGCAATCAGATCGCCTTGGATACGGCGAGCGGCGCGGTGCCCGGCTTCCGCGTTACGCCGCCGCGATGGTAGGTCTGCGGGCTCGCGTTGCGGCCGACCGTGTCGGCGAGATCGCGCAGGAGACCTTCCGACACCGTTCTGGCCGTCGCGACCACCGCCATGTTGAGCGCCATCTTCGAGGAGAAGATCTCATGGCGGTCGCGGAGCGTGTCGAGATCGGCAGGCTGGAAGCGGCCGATGGCGATGGCGTTGTGCTTCAACGCTTCGAGGCAGAGCGTATAGGTCTGCGCGGCCGCGTTCTTCTCCATCGCCATCTTGAGCGCGTCGCGGACCTTGCCGGCGCGAAAGAGGCTGGTTTCTTCCTCGATCATCGGCTCGAGCCGGTCCAGAGCCGCGAGGGCGGAAGCCACCAGCGCTTCGGCTTCTTCGGGACGCGAGACTTTCAGCCGGTTGTCGGGACGCTCAGGGCTGGGGCCGTTGGGCGACATTGGGTGCGGACTCCTGGTAACGCAACATTTCACGATAGATCTGCGGGGCGAGGCCGATGCCGCCCTTCGCCGCGAGGGACTTGCCGTATTGCTCGATCATCATTCCGCGCCAGGCATCCTGCCCGGCGCCTTCATTGCCCATCGGGCCTTCGCCCTTGATGCCTTCGAACATCGTGCCGATCATGGTCTGGAGGAAGGAGGCCTCCAGACCTTGCGCCGTCTCCCACGCCTTCGGGTTGAGCGGGGCGTTCTTCGAGAGCTTGCCGGCAGCCTGGGCCTGACGGATATCGAGCGCGTAATTGGAGTTGGATGCGACGGGGGTCATCACATCACCTCGATATCGGCCTGAAGGGCGCCGGCGGCCTTGATCGCCTGGAGGATGGCGATCAGGTCGCGGGGGCCGACCCCGAGGGCGTTGAGGCCGTCGACCAGTTCGCGGAGCGAGACCGAGTCCTTGACGATGGCGAGCTTCTTCTTCTCGTCGGTCTCGACCCGGACGCCGGTGCGCGGCACCACCACGGTCTGCCCGCGGGAGAAGGGTTCGGGCTGGCTGACCACGGGCTGCTCGGTGATCGTCACGGTGAGATTGCCCTGCGCGACCGCCACCTGGCTGACGCGGACATCCTTGCCCATCACGATGATGCCGGAGCGCTCATCGACGATGACGCGGGCGCGCTGATCGGGCTGGATCGAAAGCTGCTCCACCTCGGTGAGCAGCCGGATCATGTTGCCTTTATAGGCGCGCGGCACCTGCACCGCGACCGTGGACGGGTCGGTCGGCTCGGCGGAATCGGCGCCGAGGAAATCGTTGATCGCCGCCGCGATGCGCCGGGCGGTCGTCAGGTCCGGGTTACGGAGCGAGAGGCGCAGGTTCGAAAGGTGGTTGAGCTTGAACTCGACCTCGCGCTCGATCAGCGCGCCGTTGGCGATGCGGCCGACGGTGGGCACGCCGCGCGTCACCTTGGCGGCGTCGCCCTCGGCGGAAAAGCCGGAAATCGCGAGCGACCCCTGCGCCACCGCGTAGACCTCTCCGTCGGCGCCCAGCAGCGGGGTGGCGAGCAGCGTCGCGCCCTGCAGCGACTTGGCGTCGCACATCGCCGAGACGGTGACGTCGAGCCGGGTGCCCTGCGTCGCGAAGGCCTGGAGGTTCGCCGTCACCATCACCGCCGCCATGTTGGCGGTGCGCATGTTGGCGCCGCGGGTGTTGACGCCGAGGCGCTCCATCATCGCCTGCAGGGACTGGCGGGTCATCGGGCAGTTGTTGAGCGTGTCGCCGGTGCCGTTGAGGCCGGTCACGAGGCCGTAGCCCACGAGCTGGTTTTCGCGGACGCCCTCGACCGCCGCGAGATCCTTGATCCGCGACATCGCCGAGGCCCCCGTCTGGCCGAAGGCCGCAACCGCGACGGTGCCGAGGCCGAGCGCCAGCGCGATATCCCGCAGGCTGCTCCTCAGGGAATGAAAGCGGGCCTTTGTCATCATGTTCTTGGTGCTCCTGGGGCCGTTTTCGGCATTCGTCGGGTCGAAACAGGTGAACGTACGCGAGACAGGAGCCGTTCAACCCCATGCCAAGCGAAGATCGTGCCAAGGGATGGCTTCAATCATGTTGCTGAAAAACTTGGTATTTTCAGTTCTGCTTCGGCTGAGGGCGAACAAATGCGCCGGGACATTCCTGCCTACCCGGCAAAAATCGCCGGGTATGGTTACCAGCGCTTAACTTCCTTGCGACAAGATCAAGGGGTCGGCGATGCCGGCATTGGCGAAAGTCGGTTCGGGCGAAAGCCGGGTCGCCGGCTCAACGGGAATTGTCTGTGGCTCTCATGATGCGTGTCAACGACCAGAAATCCGTGAGTTCGGTTGGCGGAACCCGCTCCGTGCGCGGTTCGGGGAATGCGTCCGGCGCGCGCTTCACGCTCGATGCCGGCGGCGCGGCCGCCAAGGCGACGGCGCAGGCGCCGATTTCCATTCTCGGCGGGCTCGAAGCGCTGATCGCGATCAAGGCCGAGGACAACACGCGTGAACGCCGGCGCCGCTCCGCCAAGCGCGGGCAGGTGATGCTCGACGTGCTCGACGAACTGAAGCTCGCTTTGCTCGCCGGTCGGCTGACGCCGGAACTCCAAGCCCGGTTGACGGCGTCTCTGCAAGGGGCCGATCTTAGCGGCGATCCGCGACTCGACGGAATCATCGACGCGATCGAACTCCGGGCGGAAGTCGAACTCGCCAAGATCAAGCAGGCCCAGAAAGCTGGCCGCTGAGCGAGCCAGTTCCCGCGGAAAGGGCCCAAAAGCAGGCGTTAGTTGCGTCTGGTCTTATATTGCACTGCAAAATTCTGTGGTTTTTGGTCAAATTCAAATTGCATCATTGTTTCGTCATGCGCGCGGCGCTATAGGGCAGGCCCAAGTTTTCGACTTTGTGAGTAGGTCTGCCGAT
>JAVTWI010000352.1:0-3940 GCA_032229845.1 Rhabdaerophilum sp. | reverse complement strand
GGCCAAGCTCGGTGACGGGCTGCCTATGCTCGTCATCCGGACGAAGGGCGAGCCGATCCCGCGGCGCGGCGACATCGCCCCCCTGCCCGATCCCGGCCTGCCGCCGGCGATCAGGCTGCAGAACGCCGCGCGCGCCGATATCCGCATTGCCGGCGGAATCGGCATCGACCCGGCCGAGGCAACCCCGGAAGCACTGGCCGCGCGCTTTCCCGATCCGGCGCGGATCTTTTCCGTCAATGGCGGAACGGACGGCTTCGCCGGCAAGCCGGTGCTGAAGGTCAAGCGCGGCCGCGAGGTGGTGTTTGCGGTCTTCAACGATTCCGCCTGGCCGCAGGTGCTCGCGGTGCACGGGCACGCCTTCCGGCTGCTGCACCCGTTCGACGACGGCTGGGAGCCCTATTTCCTCGATACGCTCTATCTCGCGCCGAAAACCGTCGCCCGCATCGCCTTCATCGCCGACAATCCCGGCCGCTGGGCGCTCCGATCGGCGGTGGCCGAACATTTCGCCGGCGGTGTTCGCACCTGGTTCGAGGTCGAATGATGGCCGCACCCAGTCAATCCGGCCCGCGCTGTATATTTATTGAGCGAATTGCATATAATATAATCAATATGCGCAATCCGCCATCTCTTCGCTAAATTTCACCCCGCGTGAGGCTGCAAAACCCCTTCACACTATTGACGGATTTCGCGCTTTCGTGGTGTGAGACAGCCCAGACGCTACTTCCCGTACCGCGAGAAAGGCCCTCCGATGAAGAAGATCGAAGCGATCATCAAGCCATTCAAGCTCGACGAAGTGAAAGAAGCGCTTCAGGGCATCGGCGTCCAGGGCATCACCGTGATCGAGGCCAAGGGCTTCGGTCGCCAGAAGGGCCATACCGAACTCTATCGCGGCGCGGAATATGTCGTTGATTTCCTTCCGAAAGTGAAGATCGAAGTCGTCGTCCTCGACCAGATGGTCCCGGAGGCGATCGAAGCCATCAAGAATGCCGCCCAGACCGGGCGCATCGGCGATGGCAAGATTTTTGTTTCGGCCGTCGAGGAAGCGGTCCGCATCCGCACCGGCGAAACCGGCGGCGACGCGGTCTGACCGGCCATCCGGCCAGCCGGGCCGCTGCTCCCGGCAGATGCAAAGTTGCGGGCGTCCGGCCTCGACCTTCAACCGGCACGCCTTTTGAATCGGAACCGAGGGTCAGGCTCCGGCAGGGAGCGAACAACCGAGTTGTCGAAACTCACGAGCAACGTCGAACGATAAAGGACACGACGCGAAATGAAGACCGCCAAGGATGTCTTGAAATTCATCAAGGAAAATGACGTCAAGTATGTCGATTTCCGCTTCACCGATCCGCGCGGCAAGTGGCAGCACGTGACGTTCGACATCGCCATCGTCGACGAGGAAGCGATCGACGAAGGCATCATGTTCGACGGCTCGTCCATCGCCGGCTGGAAGGCCATCAACGAATCCGACATGCTGCTGAAGCCGGATCCGTCCTCGGCCTGCCTCGATCCGTTCTTCGCCGCCTCGACCCTCGTCATCAACTGCGACGTTCTCGAGCCGGCCACGGGCGAACCCTACGGCCGCTGCCCGCGCGGCATCGCCAAGAAGGGCCTCGCCTACCTTGCCTCGACCGGCATCGGCGACACCGCCTACTTCGGCCCGGAAGCCGAGTTCTTCATCTTCGACGACGTCAAGTTCGCCTCGAACCCCTACAACACCGGCTTCAAGCTCGATTGCTCGGAACTCCCGATCAACTCGGACGCCGATTATGAGGGCGGCAACCTCGGTCACCGCATCGCCACCAAGGGCGGCTACTTCCCGGTTCCGCCGCAGGATTCGGCGCAGGACATGCGCGGCGAGATGCTTGCGGCGATGGCGTCGATGGGCGTCAATGTCGAGAAGCACCACCATGAGGTCGCTTCGGCCCAGCACGAGCTCGGCATGAAGTTCGGCACGCTCGTGACGATGGCCGACCACATGCAGGTCTACAAGTACTGCATCCACAACGTCGCCCAGTCCTACGGCAAGACCGCGACCTTCATGCCGAAGCCGGTTTTCGGTGACAACGGCTCGGGCATGCACGTCCACCAGTCGATCTGGAAGGGCGGCAAGCCGGTGATGGCGGGCGACAAGTACGCCGGCCTCTCGCAGGCCTGCCTCTACTATATCGGCGGCATCATCAAGCATGCCAAGGCGCTCAACGCCTTCACCAACCCGTCGACCAACTCCTACAAGCGCCTCGTCCCGGGCTATGAGGCCCCGGTGCTGCTGGCCTACTCGGCCCGCAACCGCTCGGCCTCCTGCCGTATTCCGTGGACGAACTCGCCGAAGGCCAAGCGCGTCGAGGTCCGCTTCCCGGATCCGATGGCGAACCCCTACCTCGCCTTCACCGCGATGCTGATGGCCGGCCTCGACGGCATCCAGAACAAGATCGATCCGGGCGCTGCCATGGACAAGGATCTCTACGATCTCCCGCCGAAGGAGCTCAAGAAGATCCCGACCGTCTGCGGTTCGCTGCGTGAGGCCCTCGCCTCGCTCGACAAGGACCGCGCCTTCCTCAAGGCCGGCGGCGTGTTCTCGGACGACTTCATCGACAGCTACATCGAGCTGAAGATGCAGGACGTCATGAAGTTCGAGATGACCCCGCATCCGGTCGAATTCTCGATGTACTACAGCTACTGATAGCGTTTTCGAGCGAAGTGGACTTCCGGTTCGCGTCACGAAAACGCATCAACCAAAAAGCCCCCTCGTGATCGGGACAAAAAAGGGCGCCTCCGGGCGCCCTTTCTTTTTTCTGCAAACTCATCCGGACAATAAAAAGGGCGCCGCAGCGCCCCGGATCATCCAGTCCCGTAAGCGGGACTCAGACCGAGCCGCGCCAGCCACCGAGCGAGGCGACCACCTGCGTCCAGCCGAGATGATGCGCGACGGCCGCCACCGCGCCGCCGATACCGAGCGCCAGCACGACCATCCGCCCCGGCCGTGCCGGCGGCGTGTAGCGGTACTCGTAATCCTGCTCCTGAAATCCGAAGGCGGAGCCGGTCGCCTGGGCGTAATGTTCGAGAGTCTTCAACTGCGGGCTCATGCTCGGCTTCCTGATGTGTCGTGATCCTTGTTCCGCAGTTTTGCGACAACATGGTGAACACCGCTTTAACGGAAACGTTTTCTCGCCGACCTGTGATCGGACTTTGGTTGAAACCGCCCCCGGCATTTGCTGAAATCGGCGCATGGGAACTTTCGACAGGGCACTCGACCGCCTCGGACACTGGATCGCGCGACGGGCGACCCAGACCGCCTCGGATTACGAGCCCTACACGGCAAGCCGGCCGGATTTTGTTGCCCGCGTCATCCAGCCGGGCGACGTCCTGCTGATCGAGGGCGGGCGCTCGAAAATCGCCTCGGCGATCAAGTATCTTACCCAGTCCACCTGGAGCCACGCCGCGCTCTATGTCGGTGAAGGGAAAGGCCTCACCGACGAAACCGGCGCTCCTGCACCGCTGATCGAGGCCGAACTTGGCTACGGCATCATCGCTTCGCCGCTGGCGAAATACGCCTCGTTCAACACCCGCATCTGTCGTCCCGTCGGCCTCACGCCCGAGGACCGGGACCGGCTGATCGCCTATGCGATCGGGCGGCTCGGCGGGAACTACGATCTGCGCAACGTGCTCGATCTCGTTCGGTTCCTGCTGCCGAACCCGCCAATCCCGCAACGGTTCCGCCGCCGGCTGCTCTCGCTCGGTTCGGGCGAGCCGACGCGCGCCATCTGCTCGACGCTGATCGCCCGCGCCTTTCAGGAGGTGCGCTACCCGATCCTGCCGAAAGTGGAGGTTCAGCAGTCAGGCGATGCGATGTCGAACGCACGCCGCCGCGAGGTGCTGCACATCCGCCATTCCTCGCTCTTCACCCCGCGCGATTTCGATGTCTCGCCGTTCTTCCGCATCATCA
>JAVTWI010000351.1:0-3953 GCA_032229845.1 Rhabdaerophilum sp. | reverse complement strand
CCATGTTGAATGTGTAGGGCCGAACCTGCTCGTCGGAGTAGCCGAACTTTGCCTTCAGGAACGGGTAGAACGACGTGCGGCCGGCGGCGCCAATGAGCACCGGCTTGCCCTTCAGCGCCGCGAGGCTGTCGTTGCCCTGCCCCGGATGGCAGATGAGAACCTGCGGGTCCTTCTGGAAGATCGAGGCGATGCAGAGGAACGGCAGCTTCTGCTCGACGTAGCGGATCGCCTCGAAGCCGGAAGACATGATCATGTCCACGGCGCCGCCGATCAGCAGCTGCGA
The DNA here is from genome assembly GCA_032229845.1 of Rhabdaerophilum sp. Lineage (GTDB taxonomy): Bacteria > Pseudomonadota > Alphaproteobacteria > Rhizobiales > Beijerinckiaceae > Rhabdaerophilum. Next base: position 3,670 of record JAVTWI010000351.1, on the reverse strand, counting down.
GGGGTTCTGCTGCGGGCCGCCCATGCGGATGTCGGCGTCGATGCCGTATTTCTTGTAGATGCCGTTGGCCACCGCGTAATAGAAACCGCCGTGCTCGGCCTGCGCGCGCCAGTTCGTCTGGTAGGAGACCTTGTCGAGCGTCTGGGCGCTGACACGGCCACCCAGCGCGGGCATCAGCGCCGAGCCGCCGATAAGGCCAAGGGCCGCCCTGCGATTGATCCGGTATTTCATCATCGATCTGTCTCCACCTGATTTGACGCCCGTTTTCCGCGCGGCCTGCATGGCCTTAGCAACCGCTATGCCGACAGTTGACTGTGCCAATATGTCGCAGCGAGAACAATTCCGGTCCACAATGCTTTTTTTGAGGCGCACTGCCTAGAACATGCTCATGATACCGTCTGGTCGATGCACAGCAAATTTGTCCGCCCGCGCATTGAAGGCGGGCATGAGCCTTGCTAGCCTTCAACCCTGCCCTGCATTTTCCAGGCCTGCCCCGCATTCTCCAAGGAACGACCGATGGAAGCCGCTGCTCTCCCGCCGCTCGACGCCGAGCTTTCCCCGCGCATGACGGCCTTGATCGCCGATCTCGGCGATGTTCCGGTCATCACCGAGGACAAGGTCGTCCGCAAGCGCAGCCGCGACTTTTTCTGGTATTCGCCGATCCTCAACGCCGAACTGGCAAAGAAATCCGCCGAGATCATCGTCGCGCCACGCAACGAGGCGGATGTGATCCGCGTCGCCGCGGCCTGCGCGAAGCACCGCGTTCCGGTGACCCCGCGCGGCGGCGCGACGGGCAACTACGGGCAGGCGGTGCCGCTCCACGGCGGCGTCCTGCTCGACATGAACGCCCTGTCCGGCATCGAATGGGTGAAGCCGGGCCGCGTCCGCGTCGCGGCCGGCATGAACATCGGCGCGCTCGACGCCGAATTGCGGCCGCAGGGCTGGGAAATGCGCATGCACCCCTCGACGAAACGCACCGCGACGATCGGCGGCTTCGTCGCCGGCGGCTCGGGCGGCGTCGGCTCGGTGATGTACGGCGGTCTGCGCGAACCCGGTAATATCCTTGCAGCCCGCGTCGTGACGCTGGAAGAGACGCCGCGCGTCATCGAACTGCGCGGCGACGCAGCGCAGAAGATCAACCGCGCCTACGGCACCACCGGCATCATCACCGCGCTCGAAATGCCGACCGCGCCGGCCTACCCGTGGATCGACGTGATCGTCGCCTTCGACAGCTACAAATCGGCGCTGCAATTCGGCGAGGATGTCGCCCGCGCCGACGGCGTCATCAAAAAGCTGCTCTCGACCATCGCCTGGCCCCTGCCCTCCTATTTCGGCCAGATGGCGCCGTTCTGCCCCGAGGGCAAGGCGATCATCGCCTGCATGATTTCGGAAGCCTCGTTCGAAACCTTCCGTGACATTCTCGCCGGGCGCGGCACGATTACCCATCAGGCGCCGACGCGCGAGGAACCGGGACAGGTTCCGCTCTACGAGTACACCTGGAACCACACCACCCTGCAGATGCTGAAGGTCGACCGCTCGATCACCTATCTCCAGTGTCTGTTCCCGCACCAGCGGCTGCTCTCCAGCATTCTGGAGATGAACGAGAAATTCCCGGACGAACTGATCCAGCACAACGAGTTCATCAAGTTCGCTGGCAATGTCACCTGCTCGGCCCTCCCCGTGATCCGCTATTCGACCAAGGAGCGGCTCTACGAGATCATCGCCGCGCATGAAGAAGCAGGCATCCTGATCGCCAACCCGCATGTCGTGACGCTGGAGGACGGCTCGCGCCACAAGCGCGCCGATGCTGACCAGATCGGCTTCAAGGCCGAGATCGACCCCTACGGCCTGCTCAACCCCGGCAAGATGCGGTCCTATCAGCCGGTGAAATCGTGAGAATTCTCTATCTTTACTGCCATCCGCTCGAAGAAAGCTTCCATGCTGCAATCCGCGACCGGGCGCTGACCGCGCTCCGCGACGCCGGGCATGAGGTCGATCTGCTCGATCTTTACGCGGACGGCTTCAACCCGGTGCTCGATGCCCGGATGCGGCGCGACTATCACGACCTTTCGAAGAACCGCGACGGCATCGAGGACTACATCCGCCGGCTGCACGCGGCGGAGGCGCTGGTGGTGCAATTCCCGACCTGGTGCTTCGGCTTTCCGGCGATGCTGAAGGGCTTCTTCGACCGGGTATTCGGCCCCGGCATCACCTTCGATCTCTCCGATCCGGCGAACGTCAAACCGATGCTGACCCATATCCGCCATGTCGTCGGCATTTCGACCTACGGGCGCGACCGCTGGCGGGCGTTCCTCGTCGGCAATCCGCCAAAAAAGATGATCACACGCTATTTGCGCTGGTTCGTTTCGCGCACCGCGCGCATCCGCTATCTTGCGCTCTACCACATGAATGTCGCGACCGAGACGCAACGCAAGGCGTTCCTCGACCGCGTTTCCGCCGAGCTTTCGCGTCTGAACTGATGGCGTATGAGGAAGACATGAGCAAGACCCACTGGTTCGACCTGACCGCCCGCGATTTCGAGAAGCTCGACAAGGACCGCACCATCGCGATCCTGCCCATCGCCGCCACCGAACAGCACGGCCCGCACCTCTCCGTCGGCACCGATACGCTGATGGCCGGCGGCTTCTGTGCCGAGGTGAAGAAGCGGCTCCCGAACGGCCTTTCCGTGCTGTTCCTCCCCGTTTTCTGGGTCGGCAAGTCGAACGAGCACCTGCGTTCCCCCGGCACGATCACGCTCTCGGCCGAAACGCTCATCCGCGCCTGGACCGAGATCGGCGAGAGCGTCGCCCGCGCCGGCATCCGCAAGCTGGTGATCGTCAATTCGCACGGCGGCAATGTCGAGATCATGGGCATCGTCGCGCGCGAGCTGCGCGTCCGCTGCAACATGCTGGTGGTGCAGACGGCGTGGCGCCGGCTCGGCGTGCCGGACGGCCTGTTCTCGGACACCGAGAACGCCTTCGGCATCCACGGCGGCGATTACGAAACCTCGGCCATGCTCCATTTCGCGCCCGACCGGGTGAAGATGTCGAAAGCAAAGGATTTCGTGCCGAAATCCATCGAGATTGCCGAAAAATACAAGCACCTGCGCATGACCGGGACCACCGCGATGGCCTGGATCGCCGAGGACAATCACCCCGAGGGCGTTGCGGGCGAAGCGCATCTCGCGACCGCCGAGAAGGGACGCAAGGCGGCGGAGTTCCAGTCGCTGCGCTTCATCGAGCTGCTGCAGGATGTGGCGAAATTTCCGCTCAGCGATCTGGCGTGATTGAGGCCATCAAACGATTTCTGGCATTCTGCGAGAAGCCGCCGCAGGATGCGCATGCACGGCAAATCGGATTGTCTCGCGCCGTCGATGATTTGCTTTGCGCGTATCATTCTGCCCCCGAAATTGCCTTCGATGAGCGGGATTTTTCAGAACCACCTGATAGTTCAGTCCGTTTTGATTTCGAAGGGCTTGCGCAGAATTTTTCCGATCTCGGCTACTACCATGTCGTTATGCCTGCACCTCCTGATTGTCAGGCCGATTTGATGGTTGGGGATGCGATGGATGACTTGCACGACATCATTGCCGACCTCTCAGAAATCGTTTGGCGTTGGCAAGAAACATCCGAGGCAGATGCCATTTGGCATTTACGGTTGTCGTTTGAGC
>JAVTWI010000350.1:0-3986 GCA_032229845.1 Rhabdaerophilum sp. | reverse complement strand
GCCGCAAGACCATCGGCCCCTTCATTTTCTTCGACCAGATGGGGCCGAGCGAATTCCTGCTCGGCCAGGGACTCGACGTGCGCCCGCACCCGCATATCGGGCTTTCGACCGTCACCTACTTGTTCGACGGCTCGATCATGCATCGGGATTCGCTCGGCGTGGTGCAGGAGATAACCCCCGGCGCGCTCAACCTGATGACCGCCGGGCGCGGCGTCGTCCATTCCGAACGCACCGGCGCCGAGGCGCGACAGGCGGCGAACCGGCGGCTGTTCGGCATCCAGCTCTGGGCTGCCCTGCCCGCGAGCCATGAGGAGCAGGCGCCGGATTTCGTCCATCACGAGGAACGCGCGCTGCCGCGCCTTGTCGCGGAAGGAAAACGCATCCGCCTGATCATGGGCGCGGCCTACGGCGAGCGCTCGCCGGTCGAATTTCCCCACCCCGCGCTTTATGCCGAGGCGATCCTGTCGCCAGGCTCGGTGCTGCCGCTCGACGACGATTACGAGGAACGCGCGGTCTTCATCGTCTCGGGCGAGATCGACATCGCCGGCGACACCTTCGGTCCCGGCCGGTTGCTGGTCTTTAGGCCCGGCGATCGGATCTCCATTCTCGGCCTCACCAATGCCCGGCTGATGATCCTCGGCGGTGAACCGCTGCCCGAGCGCCGGCACATCTGGTGGAATTTCGTCTCCTCGCGCAAGGAGCGGATCGACCAGGCCAAGGCCGATTGGGCGGCAGGCCGATTCGATTCCGTGCCCGGCGAAACCGAATTCATCCCCCTACCCTGAATTTCGTGCCCCTTCCGTAAAAGGTGATACCGCGCGGGATTGAATGCCCGCAGAGAAGCCGATACAGCAGGGCTTGTGTTCCAATCCGGAGTAACCCCCTTGGCGGTCGCAACGCCCCTGCTCGATACGATCCGCCTGCCCGCCGATCTCCGCAAACTCGAACCTTCGCAGCTCCGGCAGGTCGCGGACGAATTGCGGGCCGAGACGATCGACGCGGTCTCGGTCACGGGCGGACATCTGGGCGCCGGGCTTGGCGTTGTCGAACTGACGGTGGCGCTGCATTACACCTTCGACACGCCGGACGACCGCTTGATCTGGGATGTCGGCCATCAGGCTTATCCGCACAAGATCCTGACCGGCCGGCGCGACCGCATCCGCACGCTGCGGCAGGGTGGCGGGCTCTCCGGCTTCACCAAGCGCGCCGAGAGCGAATACGATCCGTTCGGCGCCGCGCATTCCTCGACCTCGATTTCCGCCGGCCTCGGCATGGCCGTGGCCCGCGACCTTTCGGGCGGCAAGAACCATGTCGTCGCGGTGATCGGCGACGGGGCGATGAGCGCGGGCATGGCCTACGAGGCCATGAACAACGCCGGCGCGATGCATTCGCGCCTCATCGTCATCCTCAACGACAACGACATGTCGATCGCCCCGCCCGTGGGCGGCATGTCGGCCTATCTGGCACGCCTCGCCTCGGGCAAGACCTATCTGAAGCTGCGCGACATCGGCAAACAGTTGACTGCCGTGCTGCCGAAACGGCTCGACAGCGCGATCACGCGCGCGGTCGAACATGCGCGCGGCTATGTGACCGGCGGCACGCTGTTCGAGGAACTCGGCTTCTATTACGTCGGACCGATCGACGGGCATAACCTCGATCATCTGCTGCCCGTGCTGCGCAACGTGCGCGACGCCGAGGTCGGCGGGCCGATCCTCGTCCATGTCGTCACGCAGAAGGGCAAGGGCTATGCCCCGGCCGAAGCGAGCGCGGACAAGTATCATGGCGTCGTCAAGTTCGACGTCATCACCGGCAAGCAGGCGAAGCCCCCTTCCAACGCGCCGAGCTATACCAAGGTGTTCGCGCAAAGCCTGGTCAGGGAAGCGGAAGCGGACGAGAAGATCGTCGCCATCACCGCCGCCATGCCCTCCGGCACCGGGTTGGACCTTTTCGGACAGGCTTTCCCCGCGCGAACCTTCGATGTCGGCATCGCCGAGCAGCACGCCGTGACCTTCGCGGCCGGGCTCGCGAGCGAAGGCTACAAGCCGTTCTGCGCAATCTACTCGACCTTCCTCCAGCGCGGCTACGACCAGCTCGTGCATGACGTCGCGCTCCAGAGCCTGCCGGTCCGCTTCGCGATGGATCGCGCCGGGCTCGTCGGCGCCGACGGGCCGACCCACGCCGGCGCCTACGATCTCGCCTACCTCTGCTGCCTGCCCAACATGGTGGTGATGGCGGCGGCGGACGAGGCCGAACTCGTCCACATGGTCAGAACCGCTGCCGCCCATGATTCCGGGCCGATCGCCTTCCGCTATCCGCGCGGTGATGGTGTCGGCGTCGAGATGCCGGAGCGCGGTGAAGTGCTGGAAATCGGCAAGGGCCGTATCCTGCGTGAGGGCAAGGAAATCGCCATCCTCTCGCTCGGCACACGCCTTGGCGAGGCGCTCAAGGCGGCGGACGAACTCGAAAAGCTCGGGCTTTCGACGACGATCGCCGACGCGCGTTTCGCCAAGCCGATCGACACCGCGCTTGTCCGCGATCTCGCGGCGCGGCACTCGCTGCTGATCACCATCGAGGAAGGCTCGGTGGGCGGTTTCGGCGCGCAGGTGATGCAGTTCCTGAGCGACGAGGGTCTGCTCGACGGCAAGATCAGGGTCCGCAATCTCATCCTGCCCGATCGCTATCAGGATCAGGACAAGCCCGAGCGCATGTATGCCGATGCCGGGCTCGACGCCAAAGGCATCGTCGAGACCGTGAAACGCGCGCTCGGCACAGCAGCCGAACGCGCGATCCGGGCCTGACCTACTTCACCAGCGCGCAGGCGACGCGGGCACCAGCACCGCCGATCGGCTGGCTGACATGATCGTCCTCGTTGGCATGGATAACGAGCGCGGAGCCGTCGGCGTCCTTGAGGCCCTTTTCGCCGACGAGCGGCGTTGCCGTCGCGACCTCGGCGTTCACCGAACCGTCGGATGCCGCAAACACATTGGGAAGATCGCCGCCATCCGGGCCTTCCGCGTTGAGCAGGCCGTGCTTCTTCGCGTTGTGGTTCACGTGCCCCTTCGAAGCCATGAACTTGTCGTGGTCGGAGCAATCGCCGACGGCATGAAGATGGATGCCGTGCCAGCCCGGCGCGAGCGCGCCCGGCTTGAGCGCGAGCCGGATGACCGTGGCGCCGCCCGCGCCGCGCAGGCTCGCCTTGCCGATGGTCTCGCCCTTGTTGTTGATGACATCCGCGTCATGGGTCGCGGCGGTCTGGGCCGCCCCCGCGCCGAGCGACAGAACAAGCGCCGCCGCGCCGATAAGAATACGCATGGTGATTTCCTCCGGGAGCCTGTCGTTTGCAGGCCATCACTAGCTACCGCGCCGCGCCGGCACGACAAGACCCGCATTTGATCGGATCGCGCGACGCGCTATAGCGGAGCATGACCGCCGCCGCTCCCCTCCGTCTCGATCAGGCCCTTGTCGCACGCCAGCTCGCGCCGAGCAGGGCCCGCGCGGCGGCGGCGATCGCCGCGGGGCTTGTGACGGTCGACGGCATCGTCGCCCGGAAGGCCTCGCAGTTGGTCGCCCCCGATGCCCGTCTGGTCGCGCAGGCACCGTTCGAGACCGTCTCGCGCGCCGGGCTCAAGCTCAAGGCGGCGTTGGACGCCGGCGGGCCCGATCCGTCCGGCCTGATCTGCCTCGATCTCGGCGCCTCGACCGGCGGTTTCACCGATCTTCTTGTTCAACGCGGCGCGCGACGCGTCTATGCGGTCGACGTCGGCCACGAGCAGCTGCACGCGACGCTCGCCGCCGATCCGCGCGTCGTCAATCTCGAAGGAACAGATGCGCGGCGACTCGACGACGTGCTCGTCCCCGATCCGGTGGACATGCTGGTCGCCGATCTCAGCTTCATCGGCCTCGCCAAGGCGCTGCCGGCCGGCCTTGCGCGGGTGAAGCCGGGCGGCACCGTCATCCTGCTCATCAAACCGCAGTTCGAGGTGGGC
>JAVTWI010000349.1:0-4024 GCA_032229845.1 Rhabdaerophilum sp. | reverse complement strand
CGTCGGTAGCCGGCCAGTCGCGTGTCATCAGGCGCTCGCGCGCAGTCGGCGCATCAGGCGACGAGCGGATCGTGGCGATCACCTCGTCGATATTCGCGACCGCTATGGCGAGACCCACCAACACATGCGCACGATCACGCGCCTTGTTGAGGCGGAACTTGGTGCGACGGCTGATGACCTCCTCGCGGAAGGCGATGAAGGCCGAGAGCATGTCCTTGAGCGTCATCAGCTCGGGGCGGCCGCCGTTGAGCGCCACCATGTTGACACCGAACGAGGATTGCAGCGCCGTGTGGCGGTAGAGCTGGTTGAGGACGATATCGCCCACCGCATCGCGCTTCAGTTCGATGACGATGCGCATGCCCTGCCGGTCGGATTCGTCGCGCAGGTCCGAGATGCCCTCGACGCGCTTCTCGCGCACGAGTTCGGCGATGCGCTCGATCAGCACCGCCTTGTTCACCTGATACGGGATCTCGGTGACGATGATCGCCTCGCGATCCTTGCGGATTTCCTCGATCGTTGCGCGGGCGCGCATGATGACCGAGCCGCGGCCCGTGGTGTAGGCGGCGCGGATGCCGCCGCGACCGAGAATGAGCCCGCCGGTCGGGAAATCCGGGCCCGGCACGATCTCGTTCAACTCGGAAACATCGATCTCCGGGTTGTTCATCACCGCGAGCGCGGCGTCGATGATCTCGCCGAGGTTATGCGGCGGGATGTTGGTCGCCATGCCGACGGCGATGCCGCCAGCGCCGTTGACGAGCAGGTTCGGGAACCGCGCCGGCATGACGGTGGGTTCGTGTTCCGAACCGTCGTAGTTCGGCTGGAAATCGACCGTGTCCTCGTCGAGGTTGGCGAGCAGGTGCATCGCTTCCTTCGAGAGGCGCGCCTCGGTGTAGCGCATCGCCGCCGGCGGATCGCCATCGACCGAGCCGAAGTTGCCCTGCCCGTCGATGAGCATCAGGCTCATCGAGAAATCCTGCGCCATGCGGACCATGGCGTCGTAGATCGATTGGTCGCCGTGCGGATGGTACTTACCGATGACGTCGCCGACGACGCGCGCCGATTTCCGGTAGGGCTTGTCCGGCGTGTAGCTGTTCTCGTGCATCGAGAACAGGATACGGCGATGGACCGGCTTCAGGCCGTCGCGGACATCGGGGAGCGCGCGCGAAACGATCACGCTCATCGCGTAATCGAGGTAGGAGCGCTTCATCTCGTCGGTGAGCGAGATCGGGCGGATTTCGGAACCGTCGCCCGAGGCCGGGCCGGATTTTTCGTCGTTCTGGTCGTCGGACAAGGATGAACCCTGGTTATGCCATGCAGCGGGAATCGTCGCGTGCGGATGCGCGCGAGACTGGCGTTCCTTCTAGGCGATTCCGCGGCGCGAAGCGAATGCGGGGTGGGGATAAGTCGGCCTCACGCCCCGAAGAAAATCCGGCCCATGATCCGCGACGGCAGCAGCGTGAAGGCCGCCGCGGCCCAGAAACCGATCGAGAGCGCGATCAGCGTCTTGCGATGGCCCTCGCGGTTGTGGTCCCGGGCATAAAGAACGGCGCGAACGACGGAATAAAGCGCCAGAACCGAGAGCAGATGGATCGGCCCGAAGGGGCCGACGCGCACTGGCAAGGTGCTCGGAATGAGGAAAGACGAAAGCGCGACGATCACCATCGCCGCGATCCACAGGTAACCGGTGGCGCGATGCGCCGCGCTTCCCTTGCGAAATCCCCAGAATTGCAGCGGCGAGAGCGCCACCACGACCAGGGCCGCCAGAATATGCGCTTTGATATGGAGCGGAGCCGCGTAAAAAGGAGCCAGCGTCATGGATAATCCGTTTGGGCGATCCGAACGTTGTGGAAAATTCTGGACGCAACGACGAACCGCCAATGTAAGTTTCCCTTACATTGGCGGTCAGCGGGCCGCAAGGTCCCTCGCACCGGAGGCTGCCGCATGATCCCGCCTGTCGCACTCGACTATTTCCTCTCGGCGCTGACGACCCTGCTGGTCACGGTCGATCCGCCGGGCCTTGCACCGATCTTCCTCAGCCTGACGCTCGGCATGACAAGCGCCGAGCGGCGGTCCGTCGCCGTGCGGGCGACGATGATCGCCGGGGCGATCATGCTCGGCTTCGCCTTTTTCGGCCAGCCGGTGCTCGGCGCGCTCGGCATCGGCTTTCCTGCCTTCCGCATCGCCGGCGGGCTGCTGCTGTTCTGGATCGCTTTCGAGATGATCTTCGAGATCCGCACGCAGCGGAAATCCTCGGTCGCGCGGACAGCAATCGACCAGGACCATATCCACAATGTGGCGGCGTTTCCGCTCGCCATTCCGCTGATGGCGGGACCCGGCACCATCACCGCCACCATGCTGCTCGCGGGCAATGCCGGCGGCAACACGATGAAGCTCGGCGCGCTGGTGATCGTGGTCGCGATCGTCTCGGTGGCCTGTCTCGCGGTGTTCCTGATCGCCGACCGGCTGTCGAAACTGCTTGGCGTCACCGGCAACCTGGTGCTGACGCGCCTGCTCGGCGTGATTCTCGCCGCGCTGGCCGTGCAGTTCGTGATCGACGGCGTGAAGGCGATCCTCTGAACAATACAGGCAGTTCTCGTCAATACGGGCAGTTCTCGGTCGTCTTGCGGTCGAGCAGCCAGCTGCCGTCATCCGGCTTCGCGGGGATCGAAACGGCGTCCTTGGACTTCTCCTCGGCGTCATAGGGGTTCGGATTGGCCCACATGCCCGGATTCTTGACGATCAGCCCACCTTTCGGCGCGGCCTCGATGCGAAAGTTGCCGAGCTTGTATTCGCCGATGCAGGAATATCCCGCGCCCGACGGTTTGCAGAGCGCCGTGTTGGAATAGTCATAGCCGTTGTCGCTCTCGGCGCCCCGCTTGCGCAGATTGAAGTAGAGCGTGATCGCCTCGGTGCCCTTTTCCGGCGATTCCGACAGCTTGATGAGCTTGACGTTGACGACCTTCTGGCCCGGATGCGCCGCGAGATGCGCCGCGTCGTAAATCCGCTCCCAGCAGGCATCCTTGCCGACCGGCAGTTCCTTTTCGAGCGGTGCGGCGCTCGCGGCGGTGCCGCAGGCGAGCAGAAGCGCGAGGGTCGATCCGACGACGGCACGGCACATGTGAATTCTCCGATTGCGGGAAGGTGTTGCGGGACTGATGCGACGTGGAACTAGCTGGCGCCGGGCCGTCACGGAGTGCGCGGCCGCACGATACCAGTATGATCGCTTTCCTGGCCTATTTCGCCACCTTCTTGCGCTGCTTGAAAACGGGCGATTGATCGAGCGGAAGCGCCGTCGTCGCCTTGATCTTCTCCATCGCGAAGCGCGAGGTGACGTTCTTGAGCGGCACCGCCTTGATGAGGCGGCGATAGAAATCATCGTAGGAGTCGATGCCCGGCACGACGACGCGCATCATGTAGTCGACATCACCGGACATGCGGTAGACGTCCACCACCTCTGGCATCGCCCGCACCGCCTCGGCGAAGCGCGCCAGCCAGCCCTCGGAATGGTCCGAGGTCTCGATCGAGACATAGATCGTCACGCCAAGGCCCAGCTTCGGCGCATCGAGGATCGCGACGCGCCGCGAGATGATCCCGGCCTCCTCCATCTTGCGGATCCGGTTCCAGCACGGGGTCGGCGACAGGCCGACGCGGGTCGCGATCTCGTTGAGCGGCAGCGAGGAATCCTCCTGGATGAGGACAAGGATGGCGCGGTCGAAGGAATCCATTTTGTTGCCTGACCTTGGTTTCGGAAATCGATCACGGATTCCAAGACGATAATCGGAAGAATTTTTCTATTCAACCCGATCTCATTGTCTCAATCAGAAATTTTTTCTATATCGATTGAGTATTTCGAGGCGCCATTCACCCCGCGCCGCCGCTCGACAAGAGGCTGACATGACTGCGCTTTTTCTTCGCCCTGCCCTCCGTGCCCTGACCGTGGGCGGCCTTCTGGCCATGGGGACGTTCGGCGCGTTCGCGGGCGAGCCGCTTCGCGGCGTGATCGCCGCCGAGGCGCTGGCGACCC
>JAVTWI010000348.1:0-4025 GCA_032229845.1 Rhabdaerophilum sp. | reverse complement strand
GTTCCAAGAACAGGGTGGGCAAAACCCTCATGAATTAACTCCGGGCGGTAATGAATGGGGTTCGTGGCTCGATTTTGTAAGCCGCCCTTACACCGACTTTCTTATAGAGGTTTGCCGCCGCATCACGGCACGTGACGCTCATGTTGAATTACTCACGTGGCCAGTGCATTTGAAAAACTGGATGGCGATCGACCTGGAAGAAATTCTTGATACCGGCTATGTTGATGCGGTTCATGTCGATGACGCCGAAGCGCGTCTGTTCGATGGTATCCTTCTCCTGCCCGAGCTGGGCCGAATGGAAGACGTTGATCTTGATCTTGCCCTTCGAGCGCTCCTCAAGGAGCTTGCCCATATATTTCACGGCCTCGACGGTGGGGTAGCCGTCGGGGTGGATGTCGGTCGAGCGGAGCGTCTGTGCCTGCGCGCCGGCAGCGCCCAGAGCCAGCAGCGCGGCCAAAGCGGCCCCCTTGAACATGCGGCGATCTGACATTGGTCGTTCCTCCTGATGCGGGACCTCGTCCCTTTCCTGCTTCTTTCCTATCGGCCCGGGCCTCTCACCGGCTGGGCCTTGATCGCTTCCGCGCGGAAGCGAATGCCGTCACAGAATTCGAACAGCGCCTTGTCGCCCACGTGGACTATATGGACGCCCGTCGTCATGCCGGTCGAGACGTAGTCACCGGCGTGAAGCGTGATGCCGCGCGCGCCGAGATGGCCGACGAGAAAGCGCAGCGCGGCCAGCGGCCCGCCGGCAACATTCGCCGCGCTTCCCGAACCGACGACCTCGCCGTTGATCGTGACCTTCGACGTCAGCGTCGCGAGGTCGCGCTCGCGCCAATCGGCGATCTCGCCGCCGACGATGATGCCGCTGTTGTTGCCGAAATCGGAAACGATCGCGAGCTGGCCGATCTCGTTGATGGTCCTGAGCGGGCTGCCGGCGGTCTCCGCCCCGGCAAACAGGTTGCCGACGGCATCGAGAAGCTCAGCGTCCGAGGGCGCCTCGCCGGGCGCGATGTCCCGCCGCATCGCGAAGATGAATTCCGCCTCCAGCGCGGCAAATCCGTTCTCGAATACCGGGAACAGAACAAGGGTATCCGCTTCGGCGTGGCGAACCCCCGCGGCCATGACCGGCCCGGCAATGCGTTCCGTGCCGAACGTGGCGCGCAACTCCGGCTGGATGCCGGCGACCTTCCAGCCACGGACACGATCGGGGAATGCCGCGATCGCGGCGTCCTGCACCCGATAGGCGCCGGCGAGCGTTTCGGGCAACGCGAGCGGGAAGGCATCGAGCGCGACAGCTTCGAGGCGCGCCACGCGGAACGCGCGGGCGATTCCGTCGATCACCTCGGCGCTGGCGTTGACCCCGCCGCTGGTTGGCACACCCGCCATATCCGCTCCCCTGCCCGCCAGCCCCGGAAAATCCGGCTGTGAATTTATCCCGCCCGGCTTATGGTTGGGCTCGTGCCCGCCGGACTTGTCGATTGGAAACAAGCATAGTATGGACTTGTATGGTAGATCAAGCGACAAACAACGGGAGGCGTTGACATGGACTCGTTCCGAATGACCGCGACCGCTTCCCGCCTGACCGCCTCAAAGCCCGTCCGCAGCGCGACCGGCGCCGTCACCGAGCAATTGCGTCAGGCGATCATCGCCATGGAATTTCCGCCGGGCACGCGCCTTTCCGAGGGTGAAATCGCGACCCGCTACGACGTGTCACGCCAGCCCGCGCGCGAAGCGCTGATCTCGCTCAGCAGGATCGGTCTCGTGCAGGTCCTGCCCCAGCGCGGCACGCTCGTCACCAAGATTTCGACCCGGCACATGATGCAGGTGCACATCGCCCGCGAGGCGCTCGAAACCGCGATCGTGCAGCGGGCCTGCGAACGGTTCGACCCCGTGATCCGCTCGTCGATCGATTCGATCCTCGAAACGCAGGATCGCGCGGCGGCCGAGGGCGACTATCTCACGATCACCCAGTCCGACACGCAGTTCCATGGCGCGATCGCCGCCGGCGCCGACTGCGAGATGATCTGGCAGATGGTGCTCGACGTGAAGGCGCATATGGATCGCGTCCGCCATCTGACGCTGCAGGATCGGGATTCGATGCGGATTCTCGTCCGGCAGCACAAGGCGATCATCGACGCCGTCGACAGCCGCGACCCCGAAAAGGCCGAACACGCGATGCGCACGCATCTGCTCGAAATCCTGAAGGATCTTCCGCGCGTGCTGGCCGAGCGGGCCGATTATTTCGAATAGCCCGGCGCCCCCTGCGGACGCCAACAACAAGAGCGAAGCCAAAGAGGCGACCCGAATGAAATCGATCGAGATCGAAATCCGCCACGCCATCCACCCCGAGCACGCCGAGAGCATGGGAACGGACGAGCTTCGGGAGCATTTCCTGGTCACCGATCTGTTCCGCCCCAGCCATATCAAGGCGGTCTATACCCACTACGACCGCATGGTGTTGCTCGGCATCCAGCCCGACAAACACCCGATGGGTTTCGGGCCGGAACTGTCCGATCTCGTCAAGGCCGACGATTTCCTCGCCCGGCGCGAGATCGGCATCTTCAATATCGGCGGCCGCGGCCACGTGATGGCGGGCGGCAAGAGCTACGAGATGCAGCCGTATGACGCGCTCTACCTGCCGATGGGCACCCGCAACGTGCTGTTCGAAAGCGCGGATGCGGCTCATCCGGCGCTGTTCTACGCGAATTCCGCTCCGGCACACGCCGCGCATCCCGCGCATCACGTCAAGGCGGCGGCTATCAAGGGCGACCTGCTCGGCGCGCAGGAGAGCGCGAACCACCGCGTGCTGACCAAATACATGCACCCGGCCGCCTTCCCGACCTGCCAGCTCGTGATGGGCCGGACCGAACTTCAGACCGGCAATGTGTGGAATACTCTGCCGCCGCATACGCATGACCGGCGCATGGAGGCCTATCTCTATCACAACCTTCCCGAAGGGCAGGCCGTGTTCCATTTCATGGGCCGGCCCGAGGCGACGCGGCACCTCGTCGTCCGCAACAACGAGGCGATCCTCTCCCCGCCCTGGTCGATCCACTGCGGCTGCGGCACCTCCGCCTATGCCTTCATCTGGTCGATGGCCGGCGACAACCAGACCTTCACGGACATGGACGCCGTGCCGGTCCCAGCGCTGTTCTGAGGCGGAAGATGGCGGCAAGTCCGTTCCGGCTCGACGGCCGGGTGGCGATGGTCACCGGCGCGAATACCGGCATCGGCCAGGCGATCGCGCTCGGGCTGGCCGACGCCGGCGCGAAGCTGGTGCTCGTCGGCCGTTCCGGCATGGACGAGACGCGGGCGAAACTCGCGCAACTCGGCGCCGATGCGCATGAAATCCGCGCCGACCTTTCTTCAACCGCGCCGCTGGCGGGCGTCGTCGCCGAAGCGATCGAATGGGGGGGCGCACTCGACATTCTGGTCAACAATGCCGGGATCATCCGCCGCGCCGATGCGCTCGACTTCACCGAGGCCGACTGGGACGCGGTGATCGACACCAACCTCAAGTCTGCGTTCTTCCTCAGTCAGGCGGCCGGCCGGCACATGGTGGCGCGCGGAAGCGGCAAGATCATCAATATCGCCTCGCTGCTCTCGTTTCAGGGCGGCGTGCGCATCGCCTCCTACACGGCCTCGAAGAGTGGTCTTGCCGGCCTCACGCGGCTGCTCGCCTGCGAATGGGCCGCCAGGGGCATCAACGTCAACGCCATCGCACCGGGGTATTTCGTCACCAACAACACCGAGGCCCTGCGTGCCGACGAGGATCGCAGCTCTGCAATCCTCGCCCGCATTCCCGCCGGGCATTGGGGCGACCCGGCAGACCTTGCCGGCGCCGCCGTTTTCCTTGCTTCCGACGCCGCCCGCTACATCCACGGCATCGTTCTGCCGGTCGATGGCGGCTGGCTCGCCCGCTAGAGCGTTTTTTCGATCAAAGCGGGTCAAAAAACACTCTAGTATTTTGTTTTGACGCGTTTTCTTCAGGCGAACCGGTTCCCACTTCGCTTGAAAACGCTCTG
>JAVTWI010000347.1:0-4030 GCA_032229845.1 Rhabdaerophilum sp. | reverse complement strand
ACCAGACTACGAATCTGGGGGTCAGAGGTTCGAATCCTTTCGGGCGCGCCATCTTTCAACCGTCTCCTTCCAGCCAAGATGCGCCCTGCTCAGCCGCGCGCGTGGAAAATCCGCAAGCTCTCGAAGCTGCCGGCGGGTTCCAGCACACCTTCGGCGACCAGCTTATCGGCGATGCGCTGCGCGACATCGAAGGCGTAGGAGCCGGAGTAAAGGATCACCTGCCGCATCCCCTTGAGGCGGCCGATCAGCAGGCGGACCATCGCCTCGTCGGTCAGCGCACCGTAGGCGTCGTTCTTCTCGGTGCGGAACTCACCGATATGGAACAGCGAAAGGATATCGAATTCGGGCAGGAGCTCGGCGCGCAACTGATAGATGTCGCCGAACAGGACCTTGTAGTCCCACCCGAGTTCCGGTCGCTCGATGACGAGTTTCTCGTAGAAGTCATGCTCGCGCGGTGAGGCGGTGATGCCGAGCACCTTGTTGCCGGTGCCGAGTTCGTGACACCGGACACCGACGATGTGATGCTCGCCCGTGCCGAAATGAAAGATCGTGCGGTCGCGGATGGATTGCCGCTCGATAAACTGCACGAGGTGGATGTCGCAGGGGCACTGGGCCTCGTCGAGATACCAACCGATTTCATAGAAGTTGAGCTTGCTCATTCGCCTCTCCTGCCTGCACCGATGATCGGTGATGCATCTCTTTGTCCTGACGCGTTTCCGTCGCGCGAACCGGTTCCTACTTCGCTTCAAAACGCTCTGCCTAAGCCGCGACCGGATCGAGCCGGCGAAGCCTCGACACGCCTCCTTGTCGTCCGATCTCGAAAGGCACGATGCCCGCCCGGACCGGCGCAGTCCGCTGGCTGAAGCCGATCAGGATCACCCTGCCGAGCCGGGCCAGCAACCGCGCCTCGAGATCCGCCTGCACCTCCTCGGGCAGGGCGAAGAGCGCATCGTCCAGCACGACGATATCCGGCCGGTGAACGAATGCCCGGCAAAGGCACAGCCGCTGGCGCTCGCCGGTGCCCAGCACGAGATCCCAGCGCTCGACGCTGTCAAGCCGCGCGCCGAGATGCGCGAGCCCGGCATCGGCGAGCGCCGCGATCAGCTCTCCGTCAGAAATGCCGGCGGCATTATAGGGAAAGAGCAACGCGTTCCGGAGCGAGCCGGTCGGCAGATAGGGCTTCTGCGGCAGGACCATGAGGCGGGATTGTTCCGGAACGACGATCCGCCCGCTCCCACGCGACCACAGACCCGCAAGCGCACGGACGAGCGAGGTCTTGCCAGCTCCGGTGCCGCCGTGAACATGCGCGTGCTCGCCCGGCTTCAGCACAAGACCGGATGCGGCGACGATCGCCTGCCCATCATCGCCCGTGACCACGACATCCTCGAGCCGGAGATCGGTGCCGGGGGAGCGCTGAATGGCGATCTTCCCGCTCTCGGGGCTTCCGAGGACGCGATCCAGCCCGTCGCAGGCATCGGCAATATCGAGAACGCGACGGGCGGAGGCGAACCATTCCGACAGGCGCGCGTAGTTATCGACGATCCAGGAAATCGCGAGCTGGACCTGCACGAAGGCGCCGCCGAGCTGCACAACCTCGCCGAGGCTCAGCTCGCCGGCGAAGTATTTCGGCGCGGCGAACAGCAGCGGCACGATCGGGATCATCGGCCCCGAGGCATTCGTCACCCAGGTGATGCGCCCGTGCTGGCGGACGATGTCGAACCAGCGCGCCGCGACGGCGCCGTAGAGCGTTTTCAGCGCCCGCTCCTCGCTGGCCGCCCCGCCGGCGAGCGCGACGCTCTCCGCATTCTCGCGCACACGCATCATCGCGAAGCGGAACGCGCCCTCCGCCGCATTCTTGCCGGCGACGGCGCTGACCAGCCGACGCCCGACCCAGAGGATCAGACCGGAGGCAAGCGCGCCGTAAACGAGCGCCACGAGCACCATGTAGGCCGGAATGGTGACGGAAACATCGCCGAGAGCCAGCCGGTAGCTCCCACCCACTGTCCAGAGGATCGTCACGAAGGCGGCGGCGCCGATCACCGCCGAGAACAGCCCGATCACGAGATCGACCATCGGTTCCGTCGCCCAGCGCGTATCATCCGAGATGCGGTATTCCGGATTGTCGAGCCGGCTGTCGCCGGCGCCGAGATGATAGAAGCGGTTCCGGCCGGTCCAGAGCGCGACGAGGCGCTCCACCAGCCAGGCACGCCAGCGGACCTGGAGGTATTCGCGCGTCAGGACGATGCCGACCCCGATCGCCGCCATCGCCGCGATGATGCCGGCGAAAACCAGCACCGCCCAGCCTGCCGCTTCGATATCCTTGCGTTCGAGCGCATCGAAGAACCATTTCTGCCAGCGGTTGAGGCCCAGCGTCGCGCCGGTCGAAAGCAGCAGGAACAGTGCGAGGCCGAGGGTGAGGAACCAGGCCGGGCCGGCGCTCGCGCCCCGCCAGAACCCGCCCGCAAACCGCAGGAACCTCATCGCGACGCGCCCGTCCAGCCTGTAGGATTCCATCGTCAGCTCCCTTGCGCCAACTCCCTTGCCTCCCGGCCGGCTCGCCACCCGGAGCCGGCAATCTCGCACGGGTCCTGCGGCGCGTTCCATTCAAATGATGGCGAGGTCGGCCATACGGGCCGCAGCAAGTGAAGATCGGTGGGAACTGTGCGCGGCGACACAGCGCCCGGCCGCCGCTGCCCCTAGAACGAGTTTCATCAGATTGACCTCGCAGCGATGCGAATGATGGAGCCGCCCGATGAACAAGACCCTCTTCAAGATCTCCGCCGCCACTCTCGCCCTTGCCCTCGGCGGTGTAGCCGCGCAGGCTTCGACGCAGAAGATCACCGCCCCGACCGCGATGACCGAGCGCGCGGCGCTGCCGGTCAAGGCGGAAGGCAAGGCCCAGCGCGGCGCGCCGGTCCGCGTGATCCCGCTTTACAACGTCACCAAGGTCGCGGTCTGCCTGCCGGGCCCGACCACGGATTGCGCCAAGCGCTGAACGCCGGCTATGCTGCCGACCTGCCATGACACTCTACGATCTCAAGCCGCGTTTCCAGGCGCTGCTGCGGCCTGCCGTGACCCGGCTCGCCGCAGCCGGCGTCACCGCCAATCAGGTCACGCTGCTGGCCGCCGCCGGCTCGATCGGGCTTGGTGCCGCGCTCGTGGCGCTGCCGGCGAACCGTGCGCTGTTCCTGCTGCTGCCGGTCTGGCTCCTGCTGCGCATGGCGCTCAACGCGATCGACGGCATGCTGGCGCGCGAACACGCACAGGCGAGCCGCCTCGGCGGTTATCTCAATGAACTGTGCGATGTCGTCTCCGACGCGGCGCTGATGCTGCCGTTCGCCTTCGTCGCGCCGTTCGGGCCGGTTTCGGTCTTCGCGGTGATCTTCCTCGCCGCGCTCAGCGAATATGCCGGAGCGATGGGTCCGCTGGTCGGCGCGCCCCGCCGCTACGATGGCCCTTTCGGCAAGAGCGACCGCGCGCTCGCGACCGGGGCGCTCGGCCTCTGGGTCGGCGCCGCGCTGCCGATGCCGGCTGCGCTGTTCTGGATCATGCCCGGCTTCGCCGCGCTGCTCGTCCTTACGACCATCAACCGCATTCGCGCCGGTCTGCGCGAGCCCTGAACCCTGTTCCCTTTCGAGGAATTCTCCCGTGTCCCGCACCCCCGACGAACGGCACTTCACGACGCATGACGGCACCGAACTGTTCTTCCGCCACTGGCCGGCGCTCTCCGGCCCGGCGCGCGGCGCCATCCTGCTGTTCCACCGCGGCCACGAGCATGGCGGGCGGATGGCCCATCTCGTCGACGAACTCGACATGCCGGATTTCGCCTTCTACGCCTGGGATGCGCGCGGACACGGCCGCTCACCGGGCGAACGCGGTTTTTCGCCCTCGTTCGGAACCAGCGTGCGCGACGTGCAGAGCTTCGTCGATTTTCTCGCGGCGACAGATGGCGTCGCGATTTCGAACACGGCCGTCGTCGCCCAATCCGTCGGCGCGGTGCTGATCTCGGCTTCGGTCCGGACGCCGTGGG
>JAVTWI010000346.1:0-24675 GCA_032229845.1 Rhabdaerophilum sp. | reverse complement strand
TCGAGCTTGCGGAAGAGGATCGTGAGCGAGGGCCGATTGCCGGCGAAGACGCGGTGCGGATTGCCGCCGGCTTCTTCCAGCGTCCGCCCCGTCATCAACGCTTGGCTCTGCGCGAGACAATTGGCGACGAGCAGCGCGTGATGGCCCTTGAGCCGCGGCGCATCGCCCTCCGCCGCAATGAGGAATTCGACCGGGATGATATCCGTGCCCTGATGGAGAAGCTGGAAGAAGGCGTGCTGGCCGTTGGTGCCGGGTTCTCCCCAGAGCGCGGCGCCGGTCGCACCGAGGACCGGCGTGCCGTCGATCTGCACCGACTTGCCGTTCGATTCCATGTCGAGCTGCTGGAGATAGGCGGAAAAGCGATGCAGGCGCTGCGAATAGGGGATCACCGCCCGGCTCGAATAACCGCAGAGGTTCCGGTGCCAGAAGCCGATGAGCCCCATCAGCACCGGCAGGTTATGGCGCAGGGGCGCGGCGCGGAAATGGCGGTCGATCGCCTCGCCGCCGGCAAGAAAGTCGAGAAAATGGCGCCGGCCGATCGCGATCATCAGTGGCAGGCCGATGGCGGACCAGAGCGAATAGCGCCCGCCGACCCAGTCCCAGAACCCGAACGTGCGGTCTTCGGCGATGCCGAAGGCCGCAACCTTGTCGAGCGCGGTCGAAACCGCCACGAAATGCGCGCCGACCGCCCGTTCCCCGAGTTTCTCCACCAGCCAGGCGCGGGCGGAGCGCGCGTTCGTCATGGTCTCGATGGTGGTGAAGGTCTTGGAGGCGACGATGAAGAGCGTCGTCGCGGCGTCGAGCCCGTCCAGCGTATCGGCGAGATGGGCACCGTCGACATTCGAGACGAAATGCAGGGTCGGCCCGCGATGAAAGCCATGCAATGCATCGACCGCCATCGCCGGGCCGAGATCGGAACCGCCGATGCCGATATTGACGACATCGGTGAAGGCGCGTCCGTCCGTTCCAGTGATACGCCCCGCTCGCACGGCTTCCGCGAAATCGAGGCAGGCCTCGCGCACGCGCCGCACCTCGGGCATCACGTCAGCGCCCTCGACGATGACACTGCCCGGCGTCAGCTTGCGCAGCGCCGTATGCAGCACCGCGCGGTTCTCGGTCGCGTTGATCTTCGCGCCGGCGAACATCGCGTCGCGCCGCGCCGGCACGCCGGCTTCCTCGGCATGGGCAACCAGCAGGTCAACGATGCTCGGCGTCAGCCGGCATTTCGAGAAGTCCAGCAGCAGGTCGCCCTCGGCGACGGAAAGATGGTCGAACCGGTTCGGATCGGCAGCGAACATCGCCCGCAGGGTGGTGCCGGAAAGCGCACTCCACGCCTCTTCGAGCGCGCGGAGGGTCTCGGGGGGCTGCTCGGCTGTCATATCAGGCGCCCGGGAGGATATCGGCGAGGCGCAGCCGGGTGATCCGCGAGATTTCATCGAGCGCGCGGGCGAATTCCGCCTCGGGCCCGTTCTGGAGCCGGGCTTCAAATGCAGCGATGATCTCGTCCCGGCTCCGGCCCTTCACGGCCATGATGAAGGGGAAGCCGAACCGGGCCTTGTAGGCGTCGTTCAGGGCGGTGAACCGGGCCAGTTCCTCCGCGCTCAGCCGGTCGAGCCCGGCCGAGTTCTGCTCGACGGTCGAGTCCGCGGTGAGTTCCCCCGCAAGCGCGAGGCGCCCGGCGAGATCGGGGTGCGCGCGGATCAGCGCCAGTTTATCCTCGCGCGAACCCTCGCGCATGGCCGCGTCCATCGCGGCGTGGAGCCCGCCGGCCACATCGCAAGCACTCGACAGGCCCTTGGCATAGGCGCGGGCGGCCACCCAGGGCGAATGCTCGTAGATGCCGCCGAACCGGGCCATGAACAGCGGTTCGGAAAGTTGCGAGGGCTTGTATCCGCCCGCCGGCGGGTGGTTCATCGCCCAATGCCGGGCGATGTCGAGGCGGGTCGCGCACCAGACATGGCTCTTGCTCTGGATGTAATCGAGAAAACGCGCCAGCGCCGCTGCACGGCCCGGGCGGCCGACGAGGCGGCAATGCAGGCCGATCGACATCATCTTCGGCGCAGATGCGCCTTCGGCGTGAAGCGTGTCGAATGTGTCCTTGAGATAGGCGAAAAACTGGTCGCCTGAGTTGAACCCCTGCGGCGTCGCGAACCGCATGTCGTTGGCATCGAGCGTGTAGGGGATGATCAGGAACGGACCTTCGCCGCCGCGCCCGTTCGGGCCGGTGACCCAGTAGGGCAACTCGTCGGCGTAACTGTCGGCGGAATAGAGGAAGCCGCCCTCCGCCATCGTCAGCTTTAGCGTGTGCTCGGAGGTCCGCCCCTGGTAGAAGCCGAGCGGCCGTGCGCCCGCCACCTCTTCCTGAATCCGCACCGCCTCGGCGATGTGTTCCGCCTCGGCCTCGGGTGGGAAGCCGCGATAGTCGATCCACTTGAGGCCGTGGCTGGCGATTTCCCAACCGGCCGCGTTCATCGCCGCCACCGCCTCGGGATTGCGCGCCATCGCACTGGCGATGCCGAACACCGTGACGGGAATCGCCCGCTCGGTGAAGAGCCGGTGGAGCCGCCAGAATCCGGCGCGGGAGCCGTATTCGTAGATCGACTCCATGTTCATGTGGCGCTCGCCCGGCCAAGGCTGCGCGCCGACGATCTCGGAAAGGAAAGCTTCCGAGGCCGCATCCCCGTGCAGGATGCAGTTCTCGCCGCCTTCCTCGTAATTGATGACGAACTGCACGGCGACGCGCGCCTCGCCCGGC
The DNA here is from genome assembly GCA_032229845.1 of Rhabdaerophilum sp. Taxonomy (GTDB): domain Bacteria; phylum Pseudomonadota; class Alphaproteobacteria; order Rhizobiales; family Beijerinckiaceae; genus Rhabdaerophilum. Next base: position 21,920 of record JAVTWI010000346.1, on the reverse strand, counting down.
CATTTCGCGTGCGGTGGCTTCGCGCCGTAGCCAACGAGATCACGCGGATAGGGAATGTCGCTCAAGGCTCAGCTCCCGCGATAGGTGGAATAGGCGAAGGGCGAGCACAGCAGCGGGACGTGGTAGTGCGCCTCCGCATCCGCGATACCGAAATGCAGCGGCACGATATCGAGGAAGGGCGGATCGGCGAGCGGCGTGCCGGCCTTCCGGAAATAGGCGCCGACATGGAACCGGAGCTGGAAGCGGCCGGTGTGGAAATCCGCCCCGGCCATCACCGGCTGGTCGGTCCGCCCGTCGGCGTTCGTCAGCAATGTCGCGCGATGCATCCACCCCCCGTCCGCATTCGCTTCGAGGAACTCGATTTCCATGCCGGCGGCGGGTTTGCCGCTCGCGGTATCGAGAACATGCGTCGTCAGGCGTCCCATCGGCATCCCCGCTTGATTCAAGCATCATTCCATCAAGTGGATGCCGGTTGATGGGCAAGATGATGCTCGAAGACAATAGGCAAAGCGAAAAGATAGCTTTGCCAACAGGTTTTGCGAGCCAAAAATCGCCCGTTCCGGCATCAATCGCCGAGCTTGGCGGCCGCTTCGCGCAAAGCCGCTGAAAAAAGCCGCAGCGCGGGCGATGGCTCGCCGTCCGCGCGCAGGGTCAGCCCCACCGGCCCGCTGGTATCGCCCATCGCGAACGGCAGTTCCGCAAGCGCGCCCTCGGCGAGATCGAGCGCCACCACGCCGCGCGAAATGATCCAGACCGCGTCGGACGCGCGCGTGAAGGCGCGGCCGAAGCCGTCAGCGACCGTCTCGACCCGGTCCGGCAGATCGCCGATGCCGTTCGCGATCAGGAACCGTTCGGCGAGCGGGCGGGGGGGGGGGGCCCGCGCCGCCCCCCCCCCCCCGCCCCCGGGGCGGCCCCCCCCGGGGGGGGGGGCGCGCCCCGTGCGGCGCGCGGGCGGCGCGCGGCGCCGCGATCCGGCAGCAGCACCGGAAATTCCGGCAGGCGCGCCAGGTCGGGCGCTTCGAGCAAGGGGTGGCCCGGCCGGACAACCAGCGCGATCCGCTCGGAATAGAGCTGGGCGAAGGAGAGGCCCTTCATCGCCTCGGGATGGCCGAGTCGGCCGACCACGAGATCGACCGCACCGGCGCGGAGCTGATCGAGAAGGTAGCCGTTCGGGCCGGTGACGATGCGCGGCACGGTCGCGCGGTCGAGGGCGCGAAAGCGCGCCACCGCCTGGGGAATGACGCGCGCTGCCACGCTCGGTAACGCGCCGATCGCCAGTTCCGCGTCCGGCACGCCCCGGTCGCGCGCCAGCGCGTCCAGCCCCTGTCTTAGCGCGCCGTGGCTCGTCAGGGCGTAGTGCAGGAAGACTTCGCCGGCCGCCGTCAGCGAGAACCCCGCGCGCGAGCGGTTCATCAGCCGGGCGCCGACGATCTCCTCCAGCTCGGCCAGCGTTTTCGAGATCGCCGGCTGCGTCAGATGCAGCGCCTCTGCCGCTCGGCTGACGCTCTTGCGCCGGCTGGCCTCGATGAAGGCCGAGAGATGCCGGATGCGGATGCGCGCGTCGATCATGTCATAACCAATGAGAATGTATGTAGCCTGATTTCTCATTTTACATAACGGATAACCTGCGCCATCGTCAAAGAAACGGGAGGAAAGCGCATGAGCGATCGTTACGCTCGCGGCATGGAGACGCGCCGCGCGGTTTTGGGCAACGCCCATGTCGACCGGGCCGAGGCCAACAAGACCGCCTTCGACAAGCCGTTTCAGGATTTCATCGTCGAGGGCGCCTGGGGCACGGTCTGGCAGAGCGAAGGACTCACCCGGCGCGAACGCTCGCTGATCACCATCGCCCTGCTCGCGGCGATGGGGCATCATGAGGAGGTGGCGATGCATATCCGCGCCACCGCCAACACCGGCGCCAGCCCGGAGGATGTCCGCGAGGCGCTGATGCACGTGGCGGTCTATGCCGGCGTGCCGGCGGCGAACACCGCGTTCCGTATCGCCCGGCAGACCTACGCCGACATGGCCAAGAAGGACTGAAAAGGTCGGGATCAAGGGAAGGAAGAAGAAGGAGAGCATGATGACGGCGACACCATCCAGCGCTTCGGCCGCTCTGCCGGATTTCATGCGGCGGGACCGCGCCTGGCACCCGCCGGCTTTCGCGCCGGGCTACAAGACCACCGTTCTGCGCTCGCCCAAATGCGCGCTGCTCTCGCTCGATCAGGGCCCCGGCGAGAAGACCGGGCCGCGCTTCCGGGCGGATATGCTGCATGAACTCGATAACGATCTGATTTCGAACTTCGCCGCCGCGACCGGTTCGGAAGGCCTGGCCATTGGCGAACGGATCATCGTCCATGGCCGCGTGCTCGACGAATGCGGCCGCCCGGTGCCGAACACGCTGATCGAGGTCTGGCAGGCCAATGCCGGCGGGCGCTACCGCCACAAGAAGGACGGCTACCTTGCCCCGCTCGACCCCAATTTCGGTGGCTGCGGGCGCACGATGACCGATGCGGACGGCCGTTACTTCTTCCGCACCATCAAGCCGGGCCCCTATCCCTGGCCGAACAACGGCTCGGACTGGCGGCCGGCGCATATCCATTTCTCGGTTTTCGGCGAAGCTTTCGCGCAGCGCCTCATCAGCCAGCTCTATTTCGAGGGCGACCCGCTGATCGCGCTTTGCCCGATCGTGCATACGATCCGGGACGAGAAGGCGGTCGACCGCCTCGTCGCCAAGTTGGACATGGGCGAGCAGCGCCCGTTCGACGCGCTGGTCTACCGCTTCGATATCGTGCTGCGTGGCCGCCAGCAGACCTTCTTCGAGAACAGGCGGGAGGGCATGTGATGCCTGTCGAATATCTCAAGGAAACACCGTCGCAGACAGCCGGCCCCTACGTGCACATCGGCACCTTGCCGGCCCATGCCGGGCTCCCGGTTCGCCAGAACGAGACGCTGAACGTCGTCGAGGCGCCGGGCGAGAAGATCGTCGTCGAGGGGATCGTACTCGATGGCTCCGGCGCGCCGGTGAAGGACGCGATGCTCGAACTCTATCAGGCAACCGCAAAAGGTGAGGTGGGCGACGCTACCATCTGGGCGCGCGCGGCGGCCGTGTTCGAAACCGGTGAATGGCGCTTCGACACCATCCGTCCCGGCGCGCTCGAATGGCGCGGTGGCCGGATGCAGGCGCCGCACCTGACGTTGCTGATCTTCGCGCGCGGCATCAACATCCACCTGCACACGCGGATGTATTTCCCCGAGGACGAGGCGGCACAGGCTGGCGATCCGGCGTTGAACCGCATCGAGCAGATCCATCGCCGCCGTACGCTGATCGCCGAGAAGATCAAGGATGGGCACTATCGCTTCGTGATCCGCCTGCAGGGCGATCAGGAAACCGTGTTTTTCGATATGTAGCGGAACAAAGAACCGTTTCCGAATTTCGATAAGGGGCGGCTATGCTGCCCCTTGCCTTTTCAACGGAGCGACGATGGCGGCCCTTTCCTTCGATTCCGCGCTGTATGCCGGCCTGCTGTGGGACCCCGAAACCAGCCAGCTTCTCGGCGACGGCGCCGAGATTTCTGCGATGATCCGCGTCGAGAAGGCGCTGGCCACCGTTCAGGCGCGGCTCGGCATCATTCCGGCGGAAGATGCCGGGATGCTTGTCGCTGCCCTTGATCAGGTTTTTCTCGATCCCGGCACGCTCGGCGAGGGCATGCGGCGTGACGGCGTCGCCGCGCCGGCGCTGGTTATGGAACTGCGGGCGCAGATCGGCCAGCCTTTCGCCAATTGGCTGCATTGGGGTGCGACCTCGCAGGATGTCGCCGATCTCGCGCTGATCCTGCGCCTCAAGCAGATTCTCATGCTGTTCCGCGATCGGCTCGACGGGCTGATCCGCGCCTTGACCGTTCTGGCGCGCGAACACCGGGGGAGCGTCGCGCTGGCGCGGACGCGTTCGCAGCAGGCCGCGCCGACGCTGTTCGGCCTCAAGGCCGCGAACTGGCTCCAGCCGCTGCTGCGCCACCGCGAGCGGATCGAGTCGCTCGTGCCGCGCCTGGGCGTCGTCCAGTTCGGCGGCGCCACTGGCACGCTCGCGGCGCTGGGCACGCAGGGCATCGCGGTGATGGATGCTCTCGCTGAGGAACTCAGCCTCGACCCGGCGACGCCCTGGCACGCCGCGCGCGACCGGATCGAGGAATGCGCGTCGCTGATGGCGATGATCGCGACCTCGTTGGGTCGTATGGGCGCGGATTTCGTGCTGCTCGCGCAAAGCGAGATCGGCGAGATCGGCTTTGCCGGCGCGGGCGGCTCCTCGACGCTACCGCAGAAGCATAACCCGGTCGTCGCCGAAATCCTTGTCGCGCTGGGGCGCTACGCCGCGAGCCAGGCGGGCGCGATCCATCACGCCGCGATCCACGTCAACGAGCGCGACGGCGCCGCCTGGACACTGGAATGGCTCGCCCTGCCCCCGCTCGTCGCAGCGGCCGGTTCGGCGCTTCTGCGTGCGCGCGAAGCGCTGGAAGCGTTGCGGCTCGACCCGGCGCGGATGCGCGCCAATCTCGAGGCGACGCGCGGCCTCGTTCTCGCCGAGGCGGCGAGCTTCGCGCTTTCCGCGCATCTGCCGCGCGGCGATGCACTGCGCATCGTCAAGGAGGCCGTGGCGGCGGTGCTTCAGGGCGGCGGACATCTCTTCGACGAGATCGCCGCGCGCACCGAGGCGCCGGTGGACTGGAATGCCATGCGGGCGCCGCTTGCCTATCTCTCGTCCGCGGGGGCGCTGATCGACCGGATCGTTGCGGAAGCCGAGGCCGCGCTCGGTCCTATGTAGCAAGCGGCGCGAGCCCGGCCTCGATCTCGGCGCGGCGACCTTCGAGGAAGGGCGGCAGCGAGAGGCGCGTGCCCATGCTCTCCTTTGGCTCGTCCGCGTGGAAACCCGGTCCGTCGGTCGCGATCTCGAACAGGATGCCGTTCGGCTCGCGGATGTAGAGGCTCCGGAAATAAAACCGGTCCACCGGCCCGGAGGAGCGCAGCCCGAGCGCGTTGTAACGATCGACCCACGAGGCGTATTCCGCCGCATCCTTCGCGCGGAAGGCGACATGATGCACGCCGCCGGCGCCCTGTCCGGCCGGTGCGAGATGCGGCTCTTCGGCGATATGAAGTTCGGCCGCCGCGCCGCCCTCGCCCATCGCGAAGACATGAACGGTGATGCCGTCTTCGCGCGTGAAGGCGCCCGTCTTGCGCATGTTGTAGACGAGCGTCACGAAGCGCTCGGTTGGCTCGATCCGGGGGACGGAAAGCTCGATCGGCCCGAGACCCTTGATCTGGAAGGGCGCCGGCACCGGGCTTTTCGCCCAAGGGCTGCCGGGCGGATCGTCGGGATCGGCGACGAAGCCGAGGCGCTGACCTTCGGGATCGTCGAAGGTGAACCCTTCCCGCCCGCCGACCGAGACCGGCGCGCTTGCGGGCAATCCTTCGGCATCGAGCCGCGCGCGCCAGTAGCCGAGGGAGGCCGCGTCGGCGACACGGAAGAAGGTCCGGGAAATCGAATGAGTGCCGCGCCGCTCCCGCGGCATCGGCCACTCAAAGAACGTAAGATCCGTACCGGGCGTGCCGTCCGCGTCGGCGTAGAACAGGTGATAAGCGGAAACGTCGTCCTGGTTGACGGTCTTTTTCACGAGGCGCAGGCCCAGCACCTCGCTGTAGAAGCGGAAATTGGCGCGGGCGTCGGCGGTGATCGCGGTCAGGTGGTGAATGCCGTGCAGTTGCATGATCGGGCCTGTCGGTTTCAAATGTGCATTGATGCCTATATGGATGCGAATAGATCGAAATTCACGTGCATAGACGCAATTCTGCTTTGGATGGATGAGCGCAACCGAATTGTGGTGGCTCCAAATTGGCATCCTCGGTCTTTTGCGTTAAGCACGGCGGGAAATCCCTTTTACGGGACACAACCCTATCCTGAACGGACTTTCTGCATGACCATCCGGCTGCATCGCGGTGACCTCGACCGCCCCATTCCCAAGGGTTCGGTGGTGGCGATCGACACCGAAACGCTCGGGCTGATCCCGCACCGCGACCGGCTCTGCGTTGTCCAGCTCTCGCTCGGCGACGGCACCGCCGACGTCATCCAGATCGCGCCGGGCCAGCGCAAGGCGCCGAACCTCACGGCGATGCTGAAGGACCGCTCGATCCTCAAGCTGTTCCATTTCGGCCGGTTCGATCTGGCGGTCTTGCGGCACACTTTCGGGGTGATGCCCGCGCCGGTCTATTGCACCAAGATCGCCTCGCGCCTGACCCGCACCTATACCGACCGGCACGGGCTGAAGGACATCACCCGCGAATTGCTCGGCGTCGATCTGTCGAAGCAGCAACAGTCTTCCGACTGGGCGGCGGAAACGCTGACCGAGGCGCAACTGGCCTATGCGGCATCCGATGTCCTTCATCTGCACGCGCTCAAGGCAAGGCTCGACGTTATGCTCGCGCGGGAGAATCGCACGGAGCTGGCCGAAGCCTGCTTCCGTTTTCTCCCTGCCCGCGCCCAGCTCGATCTCGACGGCTGGCCGGAAACGGATATCTTCTCGCATAGCTAGAGCATGCCGCGATGAAGTGGAATCCGGTTCATCGCAAAAGGCATGCGACAATAATTGGCCCTAAACGGCAACGTTAACCCGAAACCGGCATTTTGGGGCGGCGAACTGGCAAAATCCGCCGTTTCGTCATAACTTCGCCATGCGGGATGCGCCTTGCATGGGCGGCATCGGGTAACGAGGGACAGGATTGAACCGGATGGCGAGCGCCTCCACGGACAGCATGGGCGAATTGGCGTCGGGAGGCGGGCTGTCCCCGCTGCCGAAGATGCCGCGCCGCGGCTCTGTGCGCCGGCCGGACCCGACACTGCCCGCCCACCTTCAGGACGATCCCGCCTTCGTCGACGCTGCCCGGCATTCGCGGCGCGTGCATTTCCTGCGGCGCGCGATTCCCATCGGCAGCGTGCTGGTCCTGGCCTTTTTCGTTGTCCGCAGCGTTACCGGCCTGTTCGCCGTGCCGGATGTCGCGGCCGACGATGTCGGCATTCAGGGCCGCAAGATCGTCATGGAGAAGCCCAAGCTCTCCGGCTACAAGCGTGATGGGCGTTCCTACGAACTGACCGCGACCTCCGCGACGCAGGATATCACCACGCCGAACACGGTCGAACTGGACAAGCTGACGGCGCGGATGCAGACGGGCAAGGAAGGCTGGGCCAACCTCAAGGGCGCGCGCGGCGTCTATGACAGCAAGGTCGAGAGACTTGAGGTCGACGGCGGCGTCAACGTGCTGACCGAGAGCGGCCTCGACGCGAAGATGAAGGACGCCCGCATCGAGTTCAAGGCCGGCACCATCGTCACCGACAAGCCGGTCGAGGTGAAATCGCCGCAGGGCGATGTCGAGGCCGACCGGATGCAGGTGCTGGACAACGGCCGCCGGCTCGTCTTCGAAGGGCGGGTGCGCAGCGTCTTCGTCAATCCGCAGAAGCGGCCCGGACAATCAAGCGCCGGCGACGCTACCGATACGCCCGCGGCGGCGACGCCGACGACCGATTGAGAGCCCGACATGATCGTCCGCCCCGCCAATGCCCTTCGTCTTGCTGCCCTCGCCGCGTTCTTCGGCCTTGCGGGCGCATATGTTCCCGATGTCGTATCGACAGGTGCCCACGCTCAGGATGCCGCGCCGAAAGCGAAAGCGGGCAAGAAATCCGGCGCGCCCTTCGCCGGGTTCGGCTCGAATTCCAAGGAACCGATCAAGATCGATTCGAACAAGCTTGAGGTCTTCGACAAGGAGAACCGCGCCGTCTATTCGGGAGATGTGGTGCTGGTCCAGGGCCAGACGACACTGCGCTCCTCGACCATGACGGTGTTCTACATTTCCAACAAGACCGGCGGCGGCAGCGGCTCCTCCACCGGCCAGAACTCGATCCGCAAGATCGATTTCGCCGGGCCGGTGAGCATTCTCTCCGGCACCCAGTCCGCGACCTCGAAATTCATGACCTACGACGCCCAGGCCGAAACCGTGACCCTGACCGGCAACGTCGTCATCGCCGATTGCGACAACGTCCAGCGCGGCGAACGCGCCGTCTATGACATCAAGACCGGCAAGGCGACGGTCGATGCCGGCGGCAAGGGCCGTGTCCAGGGCATTTTCACGCCCGGCAGCGAAGACAAGAAGAAGTCGAACGGCGGTTGCGGCGCGTGAGCGGCGGGTGACGCGCCGGTGAAACTGGGTTAGATCAGAACAAATCGGTTTCGCGTTTGGCGGGTCTCAGCTCCTGCCGAAGGGGCTATGGAGCAGGACGGGTGCTGGGCAGGTGGTTCCGCCGCAAGGATGGCGCGGACAAGGACGGACAGGGCACAAAAGCGGACGTATCGGCGACACCCGGTGCGCGCGTGGCCGTTCGCCTGCCGGGCGCAGCACGGCCGGATGCGCAGGATCCCGCCTCGGGCCAGGGCATGCTGGCGGCCTATTCGCTCGGCAAGACCTACGGCAAGCGGCAGGTCGTCCGCGATGTCAGCCTCAACGTCCGCCGGGGCGAGGCCGTGGGCCTGCTGGGGCCGAACGGCGCCGGCAAGACGACCGTCTTCTACATGATTACCGGTCTCGTTCCGGCGGATCAGGGCCAGATCCTGCTCGACGGGTTCGATATCACCTCGCTGCCGATGTATCGCCGCGCCCGGCTTGGTATCGGCTACCTGCCGCAGGAAGCCTCGATCTTTCGCGGCCTCTCGGTCGAGGACAATATCCGCGCCGTGCTCGAGGTGGTGGAGCCGGACCGCAAGAAGCGCGACTACGAGCTTGACCAGTTGCTCGACGAGTTCTCGATCACGCGGCTGAGGAAATCACCGTCCATCGCCCTTTCGGGCGGCGAACGGCGGCGCTGTGAGATCGCCCGGGCGCTGGCCGGGCGGCCGAAATTCATGCTGCTCGACGAACCCTTCGCCGGCATCGATCCGATCGCGGTCGGCGACATTCAGGACCTCGTGCTGCACCTCAAGGCGCGTGGCATTGGCGTGCTCATCACGGACCATAACGTCCGCGAAACGCTCAGCTTGATCGACCGGGCCTATATCATCCATACCGGGCAGGTGCTGATGGAAGGCACGCCGGAGGAGATCATCGCCTCGCCGGATGTGCGAAGGCTCTATCTCGGCGAGGATTTCCGCCTCTGAGCGGCGCTCCGTTTCGTCCCGGTTTACCTTGCCGAAAAAGATTGCACTTGCGCTTCACGAACGGGCAAGCAAATGTCTGCAATATCCGTGCCGAAAAAGTCAGGCACGATTCATGAGCCTTGAAACCGGTTGGAATGATCCGTCCGGGCGGGGCTATCGCGAAGGCCGGATCGGAGAAGGATGGCAATCGGGCAGAAATTGATGATGCGCCAGAGCCAGTCTCTGGTGATGACGCCGCAGCTCCTGCAGGCGATCAAGCTTCTGCAATTCTCGACGACCGAGCTTCAGAACTATGTCGAGGCCGAACTCGAGAAAAACCCGCTGCTTGAGCGCGACCCGCGCGCGGACGATGCTCCTATCGCGCCGGACGAAAGATCCGGTGACGCTGTTGCCGAAACCGCCGAGCCGGGCGACTGGGCACGCGAGGACATGCCGGCCGACCGCGCGACGCTCGAACGCGAGACCGGCACCGATTTCGAGAACGCTTTTCCGGACGAGGCGATCGCCGATCAGCAGGTGCCGCAGAACGATTCGCCGTTCTGGAACCTCTCGGGCGGTTCTGGCCGCGGCCCCTCGCTCGATGGCGACGATCCCAATCTCGAGGCCTATTGCGCCGTCGCCGATACCCTGCAGCAGCATCTCGAAAACCAGCTCGGCTGCACCGATACCGACGACCTGACCCGCAAGATCGCCGAGCAGATTCTCGATCAGGTCGACCAGACGGGCTATCTCCTCGAACCGCTGGAAGCTATGGCCGAACGTCTCGGCGTGCCGCTCGCGCGTTGCGAGCTGGCGCTCGAGATCGTGCAGGGGTTCGACCCCGTCGGCGTCGGTGCACGCAACCTCGCCGAATGCCTGCGCCTCCAGCTCCGCGAGAATGACCGGCTCGACCCTGCGATGGCGGCGCTGGTCGATCATCTCGATCTGCTCGCCAAGCGCGAATTCGGCCAGTTGCGCCGGGTCTGCGGCGTCGACGAGGAAGACCTCGCCGACATGATCGCCGAGATCCGCCGGCTCGATCCCAAGCCCGGTCTCGTCTTCGGCTCGGTTCCGGCCGAGCCGGTGACGCCGGACGTCTTCGTGCGGCCGACGCCGGATGGCGGCTGGCAGGTCGATCTCAATTCCGACGCCCTGCCACGCGTCGTCGCCAACAAGTCGTTCTACGCCCGCATTTCGAAGAAGGGGGAGGACAAGGAAGTCCGCGCCTTCGTCGACGAGGCCTGGACCAACGCCAACTGGATCGTCCGCTCGCTGGAACAGCGGGCGCGGACCATCCTCAAGGTCGCGAGCGAGATCGTGCGGCAGCAGGATGCGTTCTTCACCTACGGCGTCGCCCACCTCAGGCCGCTGAACCTCAAGATGATCGCCGACGCGGTCGATCTCCACGAGTCGACGATCAGCCGCGTGACCGCCAACAAGTTCATGGCGACGCCGCGCGGGCTGTTCGAGATGAAATATTTCTTCACGACCGCGATCGCCTCGGCCGATGGTGGCGCCTCGGTTTCTTCCGAGGCCGTCCGATTCCGCATCAAGCAGCTGATCGACGCCGAAGAACCGAGCGCGATCCTCTCCGACGACGCGATCGTCGACAAGCTGAAGGCGATGGGCATCGACATCGCCCGCCGCACGGTCGCGAAATACCGCGAGGGCATGGGCATCGCCTCGTCCTCGATCCGGCGGCGCGAGAAGGTCGCCGCCGCGCCTCGGGCCAAGGCCAGCTAGAAAGCCAGCCAGGCGGGCAAGCCGAAGGCGACTATTGCCTTCTCAATTCCGCCCGAAAATGAGGCAATCTGGAAGAATTCCGTCCGATGATCGTGTTGCAGGGCAACATGGCGTGTCGTTGACGCGCCGGAAGGGCGGACGTAGCCTTGCCGCAATAAGGAAAGGAGTCGCATCGACAGAACACCAGCCCTGCCAGACCAGCGCCGCCGGGAAACCGGCATAGTGAAGACGACGATCGCGGCGGAGCCCGGCTCCATCGTGCCGGCGATCAAGAAGGAACAGAGGTAGTTTCATGGCGATTCGCGTTTCAGGCAAAAATATCGATCTGGGGGATGTTCTGCGAGGACAAGCCGAATTGCGGCTGAACGAGGCGGTCCGCAAATATGTCGATGCCGGCTATTCCGGCCACGTGACCGTCGCGAAGGACGGAATCGGCTTCAAGACCGAGTGCGCCGTGCATTTCGACCATGGCCCTGTGATGCACGTGACGGGCGAAGCGACCGATGCCTACCAGAGCGTCGGCATCGCCGTCGAGCGCATCGCCAAGCAGCTGCGGCGTTTCAAGCGCAAGCGAGACCGGCACGGCTCCGACCGGATCGACGCCGGCGACCTTCAGGGCTCGCGGGACGCTTTCGTCAACGGCCACGACGATGCGGATGACGACATCATCGAGATCATGCATGGCGGCTCCGCCATCATCGCCGAGCCGGTGGCGAACGCCCCGCGGCATTCGGTGACGACGGCGGTTGCCGCTTTCGAGCGCTCCGACCTGCCGGTGCTCGTGTTCCGCAACACCGGCACCGACCGGGTGAACGTGCTCTATCGCCGCAAGGACGGCCATTTCGGCTGGGTCGATATCGGCTGAGAACAAGCCGGACCGCCGGGCCTGACGTTCGGGTCTGGCGTTCCGGCATGTATTCTGCTTATAGGACGCCATGACGGTCGCTTCCCTCATCACGCCCGACTCGGTTGTCGCCGGGATCAAGGGCGCCAACAAGAAGCAGGTCCTGCTGGACCTGTCGGGGCAGCTTGCGCGGGTTTCCGGCCTGCCGGAGCGGGAGATTTACGAAACCCTGCTTCAGCGCGAACGTCTCGGCACGACCGGAATCGGCCAGGGTATCGCCATTCCGCACGGGCGGATCGCGGGGCTGCGCCGGCTTGTCGGCCTGTTCGCGCGGCTGCAGAAGCCGGTCGATTTCGAAGCGCTCGACGGCGAGCATGTCGATCTCGTTTTCGTGCTGCTGGCGCCGGAGGATGCTGGCGCCGACCACCTCCAGGCGCTTGCCCGCATCGCCCGGCTGTTCCGCGACGCGAAAACGGTCCAGAAGCTGCGACAGACCGAGGACCCCGCCGCGCTTTACGCCATTCTCACCTCGGACGTCGCCAACCGCGCTGCCTGAGCGCGGGCGTATCCGAACTCAGTGCCCGCCGCCGTGTGATTCGCCCGAGGTCCGGTCCGTCAGGGCCATGAGCAGCCCCGAGACCACGAAAACGAGGTGAATGCCGACCAGCCACGCGAGATCGCGGTCCGAGATGTTGCGGAGGTTCATGAAGGCTTTCAAAACCTGGATCGCCGAGATCGCGACGATGGACGAGAGCAGCTTCAGCTTGAGGCCGGTGAAGTCGATCTTGCCCATCCATTCGGGCCAGTCGACAGTTTCCTCCACATCGATCTTCGAAACGAAGTTCTCGTAGCCGGAGAAGATCACGATGACGATCAGCGATCCGGTCAGCGTGAGATCGACAAGCGCGAGCACGCCGAGAATGACGTCGGATTCCGAAGCCGTGATGGCATGGGTGAGGAAATGCCAGGTTTCCTGCCCGGCCTTGACCAGAAGCCCGGCGAGCGCAACCACCAGCATCACGTAGAACGGCGCCAGCAGCCAGCGGCTCGTGAAAATGAAGCGTTCCAGCAACCGTTCGAACATCGCAATCTCCTCGCTGCGCCTTGCGCATAGCACTCGTCCGGGGAGGTGAGAAGGGGGCTGCGCGAACCTTCGCCGGCGGGCGGCGGGGCAGCCTCGACGTTCCCTCGCGAAAGCGCCGCGAAGTCCTTGCATTTTCCGCGTTCGCCCGCCATAAGGCGCGTCTCGCGCACGCCTTCGTGGTGGGCGTGGCGGACGGTGTGCCCTCGTGGTTGAAGGCGCACCAGCGATGCCGCCGGCATCGCGTCCGAATGTAGGAATTCGCGTGCGCCTTCATGGTGGACGCGGTGGACAGGTGGCCGAGTGGTTGAAGGCGCACGCCTGGAACGCGTGTATAGGGGCAACTCTATCGAGGGTTCGAATCCCTCCCTGTCCGCCAGATTTTCCGGCTGAGAACTACGGCGCAATCCGTCCGCGAACGAGCGCCGCGCCGATCAACCAGCAGACCTGAAACCCGCGCGGTGGGGCTTGCGCCAGAACCGACCAAGATCGGGGCGGCCTGCTCTGGCGGATCGGACGCATCCGGGGACTGAACCGGTTCGGATTTTACGCCGGGTTTACGCGGAACGGCCCAGTTCCACATCGCGGCTTTACGGGCTCTCCCGCTATCGATCGGACGGTTTCAACGGAGGTTTCTCCATGCCGCTCGATATCATCCTCGGGCTCGGGCTCGCGGTTTTGCTTTTCGGCTATCTGCTCGTGGCGCTGGTCGCGCCGGAACGTTTCTGAAGGCGCGTGCCATGCAAGCCGATCTCCTTCAGGCGTTTCTCTATGCCGCCGCTCTCTGCGTCCTTGCCGTGCCGCTGGGCTGGTACATGGCGCGGGTCTTTTCCGGCGATATGACCTTTCTCGCGCCGGTCGAGCGCATCCTGCTCGGTGCGGCCGGTGACCGGGCCGGGCAGAACTGGAAGACCTATGCCGGCGCGCTGCTGCTGTTCAATCTCGCGGGCTTCCTGCTGCTGTTCTCGATCCTGACGATGCAGCAGCACCTGCCCCTCAATCCGCAGGGGTTTGGCGGGCTCCCCTGGCATCTCGCCTTCAACACCGCCGTTTCCTTCGTCACCAACACCAACTGGCAAAGCTACGGCGGCGAGACGACGCTCTCGCACTTCAGCCAGTTGGCGGGGCTGACGACACAGAACTTCCTGTCCGCCGCCTCGGGGATGGCTGTCGCGGTCGCAGTCGCGCGCGGGTTCGCCGCCCGCCAGTCGCGTTATCTCGGCAATTTCTGGACCGACATGACGCGTGCGGTCCTCTACATCCTTCTGCCCGGCTCGATCATGCTGGCTCTGCTGTTCCTCGCACTCGGCATGCCGCAGACCCTCGCCGCGTCCGTTGAGGCGACGACCCTCGAAGGCACGAAACAGGTGCTCTCGCTCGGCCCCGTTGCCTCGCAGGAGGCGATCAAGCAGCTCGGGACCAATGGCGGCGGCTTCTTCAACGTCAATTCCGCCCACCCGTTCGAGAACCCGAACGCGATCACCAATTTCCTGTCGATGCTGGCGATCCTCGCGATCCCCGCCACCTTCTGCTTCACCTACGGGCAGATGGTCCGGGATGCCCGGCAAGGTCATGCGCTGTTCGCGGCCATGGGCATCCTGCTCGTCGTGGCCTTCTCGGCGCTCTATGCTGCCGAACATGCCGGCAATCCGCTCCATGCCGCCTTCGCCGATCCGGCGGCGGGCAACATGGAGGGCAAGGAAGTCCGGTTCGGGGTCGTCAATTCGGTGCTCTGGGCGGTGACGACCACCGCCGCCTCGAACGGATCGGTGAATGCGATGCACGACAGCCTCGCCCCGCTCGGCGGGCTGGTGGCGATGCTCAACATCCAGCTTGGCGAGATTGTCTACGGCGGCGTCGGCGTCGGCCTCACGGGCATGCTGCTGTTCGTGATCCTGACGGTGTTTCTCGCCGGGCTGATGGTGGGTCGCGCGCCGGAATACCTCGGCAAGAAGATCGAGGCGCGAGAGGTGAAGCTTGCCGCGGCCACGTTGCTCGTCATGCCGGTCGGCGTGCTCGGCTTCAGCGCGCTCGCCATTGCGCTCGGCCACGCTCAGACCGGCGCGCCGGATGCCGGCCCGCACGGGCTCTCGGAGCTGATCTACGCCTACAGCTCGGCGACCGGCAACAACGGCTCGGCCTTCGCCGGCTTCTCCGCGAACACCGCCTTCCACAATATCGTGCTCGGCCTTGCGATGATCCTCGGTCGTTTCGGCTACATCCTGCCGATCCTCGCGATCGCCGGCTCGTTCAGCCAGAAGACCCCCGCGGCCGCGACATCCGGCACGTTCCCGACCCACGGGCCGGTTTTCGTCATCCTTCTCATCATCACCATCCTGATCGTCGGCGCGCTGACCTTCCTGCCGGTGCTCGCGCTGGGCCCCATTGCCGAGCACGTCTCGGCGGCGCTGGACCGGACGTTCTGAGGAGTTTCCCATGTCCAGGCATGCTTCGGCCGAAATCGGCCTTTTCGACCCCGCGATCCTCAAGCCCGCGCTCGTGCAGGCGGCACTGAAGCTCGACCCGCGCGGGCTCGCGCGCAATCCCGTGATCTTCTCGACCGCGCTCGTCTCGCTCCTTGCGACCCTTCTGACCCTGCGCGAGGGCCTCATCGGTGGCCCGACCTTCTGGATCGGCCTCCAGATCACCATCTGGCTGTGGTTCACGGTACTGTTCGCGAATTTCGCGGAGGCGGTCGCGGAAGGGCGCGGCAAGGCGCGCGCCGATACGTTCCGGGCCACCCGCTCGAAGGGCCGCGCGAAGGTGCTGCTCGACCCCGCCAACCGCGATCTCTTCGAATTCGAGGAGGTGGAACTGCTCGAACCCGGCGAGGTCATCCTTGTCAGCGCTGGCGAGCTGATCCCCACCGACGGCGAGGTGATCGAGGGCGTCGCCTCGGTGAACGAGAGCGCGATCACGGGTGAATCCGCGCCGGTGATCCGCGAATCTGGCGGCGACCGCTGTTCGGTGACCGGCGGCACCACGCTCGTTTCGGACTGGCTGGTGATCCGCGTGACCGCCCGCCCCGGCGAGACCTTCCTCGACCGCATGATCGCGATGGTGGAAGGCGCGCGGCGGCAGAAGACGCCGAACGAGATCGCGCTCGACATCCTGCTCGCGGCGCTGACGCTGGTATTCCTGCTCGTGGTGGTGACGCTGCCATTCTTCGCGAGTTGGTCGGGAACCCGGATCCCGGTGATCTATCTCATCGCGCTGTTCGTCACCCTCATTCCCACGACGATCGGCGGTTTGCTCTCCGCCATCGGCATTGCCGGCATGGACCGGCTGGTGAAGGCGAATGTCATCGCCAAATCCGGCCGCGCGGTCGAGGCGGCCGGCGATATCGACGTGCTGCTGCTCGACAAGACCGGCACGATCACCTTCGGCAACCGCATGGCGGATGCCTTCGAACCCGCTCGCGGCGTCACCGAGCGCGCGCTCGCGGAAGCGGCCTGGCTCGCCTCGCTCGCGGACGAGACGCCGGAAGGAAAGTCGATCGTCGATCTTGCCGTCCGCAAGTTCGGGTTCGATGCCGCGCCGGACAGGGCAACGATGACCTTCGTGCCCTTCACCGCGCAGACGCGGATGTCGGGCGTCGATCTCGCCGGCGGCGGCTCGATCCGCAAGGGCGCGGGCGATGCGATGCGCGCGGCGACAGGCGGCGCCATCGACCCGACCCTCGATGCCGCGATCCGGCGGATCGCGAGTTCCGGCGGCACGCCCCTCGTCGTGGCGCGGGAGAGCCGGGTGCTCGGCGTCGTTCATCTCAAGGACATCGTCAAGCCGGGCATCCGCGAACGCTTCGCCGAGCTTCGCCGCATGGGCATCCACACGGTGATGATCACCGGCGACAATCCGCTGACCGCCGCCGCCATTGCCGCGGAAGCGGGCGTCGACGATTTTCTCGCCGAGGCGACACCTGAAAGAAAGCTCGACCTGATCCGCAAGGAGCAGGCGGAGGGGCGTCTGGTCGCCATGTGCGGCGACGGCTCGAACGACGCGCCGGCGCTCGCGCAGGCCGATGTCGGCGTGGCGATGAACACCGGCACGCCGGCGGCCAAGGAGGCCGGCAACCTGATCGACCTCGACAGCGACCCGACCAAGCTCATCGAGATCGTGCTGGTCGGCAAGCAGTTGCTGATCTCGCGCGGGGCGCTGACGACCTTCTCGATCGCCAACGACGTCGCGAAGTATTTCGCCATCCTCCCGGCCCTGTTCGTCGCGGCCTATCCGGGCCTGGGCGCGCTCAACCTGATGGGCCTCGCCTCGCCCGAAAGCGCGATCCTCTCGGCAATCATCTTCAATGCGCTGGTGATCATCGCGCTGATTCCGATCGCGCTCAGGGGCGTGCGATACACGCCCGCGTCGGCTGCGGCACTGCTGACGCGTAACCTCACCGTCTATGGGCTCGGCGGTCTCGTCGTCCCCTTCGTCGGCATCAAGGCGATCGATCTGATCGTCAATGCCCTGCGGCTCGCCTGAACCGATCCTTTTGTTTTTACGCATCATCTTGTCCATCAGCCGGTGCCCACCTGATGGGATGATGCTTGAGGAGGAAACCTCATGTCCCAGTTGCGCGCGGCCGTCGTTCTCACGGTGCTTTTCACCCTCCTGACCGGGATCGCCTACCCGCTGGCGATCACCGCCATCGGCCAGGCGGTCTTCCCGTTCCAGGCCAACGGCTCGCTGGCGAAACGCGGCGGGCAGGTGATCGGCTCGGAGCTGATCGGCCAGAACTTCAAGGACGATCGCTATTTCCACGGCCGTCCGTCCGCCACCACCGCCGCCGATCCGTCCGATCCGGCGAAATCGGCGGATGCGCCCTACAACGCCGCGAATTCCGCCGGTTCCAACCTTGCTCCGTCGAGCAAGGCACTGCTGGCGGCGGTCGAGGCCCGGGCGAAGGCGCTCGGTGGTGGCGCGCAGCCGGCCGATCTCGTCACGGCTTCGGCCTCCGGGCTCGATCCGCACCTCTCGCCCGCTGGTGCGATGGCGCAGGTCGCCCGCATCGCCAGGGCACGCGGGCTGCCCGAAGGCGAGATCGGAGCCCTGGTGGATCGTCATATCGAGGGGCGGGCGTTGGGCGTCCTCGGCCAGCCGCGCGTCAGCGTGCTGGCCCTCAATCTCGCCCTCGACGCGCTCAAGCCATGAGTTCATGCTGGGAACCGGATGTCGACACCTGATCCCGCCCGCCCGAACCCCGAGAGCTTCCTTGATGCCGCCCGCGCCGAGGAGGCGCGCGCGCGTGCCGGACGGCTGAAGATTTTTCTCGGCGCGTCTCCCGGTGTCGGCAAGACTTACGCCATGCTGGAGGAGGCGCGGGTGAGGGCGCGCGCCGGCGTGGATGTCATCGTGGCCCTCGCCGAGACACATGGGCGCGCCGAGACCGCTGCCCTGCTCGCTCCGCTGGAACAACTGCCGCGTTGCCGGCTGGAGTATCGCCGACAGATGCTGGAGGAGATGGACCTCGACGCACTCCTCCAGCGCCGGCCCCGGCTCGCGATCATCGACGAATTCGCGCATACCAACGCGCCGGGCTCGCGCCATCCCAAGCGCTGGCAGGATGTGATGGAAGCGCTCGATGCCGGTATCGACGTCGTCACCACGCTCAATATCCAGCATATCGAGAGTCTCAACGACGCCGTCGCGCAGATCACCGGCATCCGCGTGCAGGAGACGGTGCCGGATGCGGTGCTCGATCGGGCGGATGAAATCGAGCTGATCGATCTTCCGGCGGAGGAACTCATCCGGCGCCTCAAGGAAGGAAAGGTCTATCTTCCCGAACAGGCCGGGCGCGCGCTGGAAAATTTCTTCACGAAAAGCAAGCTCACCGCGCTTCGTGAAATCGCGTTGCGCACGGCGGCGGGCCGCGTCGATGCCGAGATGCTCGATCTCAGGAAGGCCAACGCCGACCGGAGCATCTGGCCGACGGCGGAACGCCTGCTCGTCTGCGTCAACGAAGCGCCGGCGGCCAAGGCGCTCGTCCGCGCCGGCAAGCGCATGGCGGAGCGCGCGAGAATTCCATGGATCGTCGCGACGGTCATGACCCCCCGGCACGAGGCGATGGACGCGGAGGCACGCAGCGTGACGCAGGACGCACTCCGCCTTGCCGGGACGCTGGGCGCGGAAACGGTCACGCTGCGGGCGGAATCGAACGCCGCCCGCGAATTGATGCGCTTCGCCCGCGAGCGCAACGTCACACGCCTCGTGATCGGTCGGCCCCGCTGGCGCAACGGCTTCATCCAGCGGCTGACGGGGTTCTTCCGCGAATCCGTTTCGGAAATCCTGCTCGACGAGGCGACGGATTTCGAGATCACCATCGTCACCCCCCACGCACGCATCGAACGGCGGAAGGCGCGGCTCGCCCGCCCGCCTCTCCCGCAGGACTGGCGCGGCCCCGCTGCCGCGCTGTTTGCAAGCGCGATCGTCACGCTGCTCGCCTGGCCCATCGCGCGGGTCGATGCCATCCCCGCCGGCGCGATCACGGTGCTTTATCTCTCGGGCGTGATGCTCGTTGCCTATCGCTTTGGCCTTGCCTCTTCGTTGCTCGCGAGCGTTCTGGGCTTTTTCGCCTACAATTTCTTCTACACCGAGCCCTATCTCACGCTGTCGGTCACCAAGTCGTCGGATATCGTCTCGCTCGGGGTGTTCCTCATCGGCGCGCTTTTCACCGGCACGCTCGCGAGCCGGTTGAAGGCCCAGGTTGAGACGATGCGGGCGTCGCAGACGCGCCTCGAGACGCTCTATGATTTCGCCCGCAAGATCGCATCGGCCACGAAGGCGGACGATGTGCTCTGGGCGGCCGTTGCGCATGTGGCACGGGTGCTTCGGGCGGATGTGTTGATCCTGACGCCGGATGCGCGGAACCAGCTTCGGCAGGTGCAGGGCTGGCCGACCATCGACGAGGCGCTCGATCCGCGTGATCTTGGCGCGGCGCAATGGGCGTTCGAAAAGGCGGAAGCCGCCGGTTTCGGCACCGACACGCTGCCGAATGCCACATGGCAGTTCGTGCCGCTCGCAACAGCCGGTCGCCCTTTCGGCACCATGGGCGTGCGCTTCCACGATCCCTCCCGCGCGAAGGATCCGGAGACCAAGCGCCTGCTGCTCGCTGTCGAGGATCAGGTCGCGGTTGCCGTCGAGCGCAACCGCCTTTCCGAAGAGGTCGCCAATGCCCGCGTCACGGCTGAAAGCGACAAGTTGCGTGCGGCTCTGCTCAACGCTGTGAGCCACGACCTGCGCACGCCGCTGGTGACGGTGATCGGTGCGACATCCAGCCTTGCCGACGGTTACGCGGCGCTTTCCGATGCGGATCGGCAGGCTCTTGCGGGAAGCGCGCACGAGGAGGCGCGGCGGCTCAACCGGACGGTCCAGAACCTGCTCGACATGACCCGGCTCGGCCATAGCGCGCTGAAGCCCAACCGGGCGGCGATCGACCTGCGCGAGATCATCGGCCGGGTCCGGTCCGATCTCGGCCGCGTGCTGGCCGAGCATCCGCTCGGGATCGACATTGCCCCCGGCCTGCCGTTGCTTGATGTCGATCCCGTCCTGATCGGGCAGGCGCTTGGGAATGTGCTGGAGAACGCGGCGAAATATGCCCCTCCTGGCTCGGCCATCCGACTTGTCGCCCGGAGGTCCGGGGATGACGCGGAAATTCTCGTCTCGGACGGCGGACCGGGTATCCCGGAGGCGGATCGCGCGAAGGTTTTCGATCTCTTCTATCGGGTCGCGCAAGGGGACGGTGCGCCAGCCGGCACGGGCATGGGCCTTGCCATCGTGAAGGGTCTTGTGGAAATCCATGGCGGAAGCGCCAGCGCCGAAACAGGGCCGGGTGGAATCGGCACCACCATTCGCCTTCTCCTGCCGCTGGCCAGGATGCCTTCGGAGAACCCTGCCCCATGAACCCGCCCCGCATCCTGGTCGTCGAGGATGAAGCGCCGATCCGGCGCTTCCTGGCGATTGTGTTGGGCGCGGGCGGTTTCGAGGTCCTGCAAGCCGAGCGGGGCCGTCTGGGCATCGAGCGCGCGGCGACGGAGGCCCCCGATGCGGTTCTGCTCGATCTCGGCCTGCCGGACATTGATGGCAAGGCGGTCATCGCCGGCATCCGCGCGTGGTCGCAGGTTCCGATTCTCGTGCTTTCGGTGCGCGACGGCGAGGAGGAGAAGATCGCCGCGCTTGACGCCGGCGCCGACGATTACGTGACCAAGCCTTTCGCAACCGGCGAATTGCTTGCGCGCCTCCGCGCCGCATTGCGCAAGCGTCCGGCAGGCAGCACCGAGAAGGTGGAGTTCGTCCTCGGCGCGCTGGAGATCAATCTCGCCACGCGCACGGTCCGCGTGGACGGGTCGGAAGCCAGGCTCACGCGCAAGGAGTTCGATGTGCTGGCCCTGCTGGCCCGCCATGTCGGCCGGCTGGTCGGTCACCGCCAGCTTCTCACGACCGTCTGGGGCCCGGCCCATGCCGAAGATGCGCATTATCTCCGTATCGCCATCGGACATATCCGTGAGAAGCTGGGCGATGACGCTGCCGATCCCCGCTTCATCCTCACCGAGCCCGGCGTGGGGTATCGGCTGCGAGGAGAGTGACTTCGCCGAAGGACCCGCATCCGGCATTGACGTCGAGGCGCTCCGCGCAGACCTTGCGGCAGGAATCGTTCGCTGCAGGCCCCGGAGAAAAGCATGAAGATCGACCGGCTCGACCATCTCGTGTTGACCGTCGCCGACATTGAGCGCGCCTGCGCTTTCTACGCCGACGTTCTCGGCATGGAGGTCGTGACCTTCGGCGCCGGCCGCAAGGCGCTGCGGTTCGGGCGGCAGAAGATCAATCTCCACGAGGTCGGACGGGAATTCGAGCCGAAAGCCCTCCGGCCTACCGCCGGTTCCGGGGATCTCTGCTTCATCGCCGATGGGAACCTTGATGCTGTGGTGGCGCATCTCCGCGCCTGTGGCGTTGCCATCGAGGAGGGGCCGGTGGATCGGACCGGCGCGACGGGGCCGATCCGCTCGGTCTACATCCGCGACCCGGACCGGAATCTCATCGAAATCGCGGTCTATGCCGTGTGAAATGGTCTGAAGGATGTCCGCTA
>JAVTWI010000345.1:0-4080 GCA_032229845.1 Rhabdaerophilum sp. | reverse complement strand
CTTCTGTCTCGTCGAGCACGGCACGAGCGGCGCCCAGGAAGGCGAGCACCATGGTTCCCGGCGGAACCGCTCCGACCAGCGCGAGGTCGAGCGTCTCGGAACGCCCCTCCGCCTCCGCGATCGCGGTATAGCCGTCGACGGAAACGACGCGCATGGGGATGCCGACGCACATCTCACGCCCTCCGGAACGCGAAGAAGCGGTCGTCGCCGTTGCGGCAGGCTTCCGCCTCCGCCGGCCGGCCGTTCTCGTAGGCGTCGCGGGCGATGGCGGGCGCGGCAAGGCTTGCGCCCTTTTCCGCGCGCTCGGCCATCTCGATACCGTGGCCGCGGAGTTCCTGCAGCGCGATGGCGATGGCCGGCCCGATCGCGGCCGACACGGCGGGACGCAACCCACCGCCGTAATCCTCCAGCTCGACCGGCTGGACGCCGATCAGCAGCAGGCGCTCCGGGCAGCGGCCGAGAAGCGTCGCGGTGGCGATGACATCCTGAAAGCCGGTCTGATGCAGGCTCATCTTCTTGGCACCCATGAAGGCGGGCACCTCGGCGTCGCGCACGATCTTCATCGTGCCGGGCGGCAGGCCGTAATCGACGGCATCGAAGACGATCAGCGCATCGGCTTGCTCAAGGTAGGGCAGCAGATAGAGGCCCTGCGTGCCGCCATCGAGAACCGTCACATTGCCGGGAATTTCATACCGGGCCGCGAATTCCTCGGCGGCGCGGACTCCGAAGCCCTCATCGGCCCAGAGAACGTTGCCGATGCCCAGCACGAGAATGCGATGCGCCTCTCCCATTCCGCCTCCCCCACCTCGTTACCGGAATCTGACGTTCCATCGAGGTTTGTATAACGGGAGAGAGCAAGCACCGAGCCAAACGAGGCGGGGATATTTTTTCTTTATATTTCAATCAATTATGATACTTCTGCCGGCTTTTCCACACTGGGAGTGGACGCTTGATTTCCGGTTTTGTCAATTATCGGAAACAAAACATCCACTCTGCGCGGCGAGCCTGTTCTACGTGGGATCGTCGTCCTTGAACGTGCGGTGCCCGGAAATCATCGTCGAGACGATCGACTGCCGCGACATGATGTCCTCGCGGATCGCGACGTAGATATGGATGATCATGAAGATCACGATCCACCACATGCCGAGGTGATGCAGGGTGTGGACCGCCATCGACGAACCGAACAACGGAATCGCCCAGCCGAACACCATGTCCGCCCAGCCGCCGGCCTGCTGACCTTCCGCGTAGAGCGCGAAGCCGGTGACGATCATGAAGCTCAGCCCGAGCGTGATGAACAGGAACATCGCCAGTTGCGCGAGCGGGTTGTGGCCCACGTATTTCTTCGGCTTCGATTCCAGGAAGAAATACCATTTCATCTCGAAGAACACTTCCTTCCACCACTGGCCGCGCCAGAAGGGAACGTAAAACAGCTGGCGCGCATGGTGATTGCCCACGAAAGCCCAGTAGACACGGCCGAGAAAGCCGATCAGCAGCACGTAGCCGGCCGTGAAATGCGCGAAGCGGATATAGCCGAACAGGAAGTGGTCCGAGGCCTCGCCCAGCCCCATCGAGGGCGGGGGCGAGCCGATGAAATAGCCGGTGCCGACAAGGACCATGATCGCGAAGGCGTTGATCCAGTGCCAGAGGCGCAACGGCGCCTCGTACACATAAACCGAAGTCAGCCGACGCACGGTGCGGGCGTCCTCCGCCGAAGCGTCGGCTTCGCCGGCGAGAAGGGCGGACTTCAGGCCGCCGGAGGAAACGTTGGTCGCCATCGCCGCCTCCCTTCAACCCGTGATGAGCACAAGACCGGCCAGCGCGATCCCGCTACCGAGGACGGCCGCCGCGAGACGGGCGATCTTCAGCCGGCGGATTCCCTCCCCCGCGCCGACACCGGCGAGATGGAGCATGGCGGTCGCGAGGGCGAAGCCGGCGATATAGCCGAGGACACTGCCCGTCGCCTCGGTTCCGTGGGCATGGCCGTGGAACAGCGCGAACAGGGCGGCAAGCGCCGCACCCGCCGCCACGGGCAACTGAAGCCGGAAGGCGAGCAGCAGACCGAGCGCCAGGACCGAGAAGGCGATCATCCCCTCGACCATCGGTAGGGGAATACCGGCCATGCCGAGCCCGGCGCCGGCAAGCATGGCGGTGACGAACCCCGCCGGCGCCACCCAGACCTGGCGTGCCGGCAGTGCGAGCGCCGACCAGAGCCCGATCGTGAGCATGGCCAGCAGGTGATCCGCTCCGCTGAAGGGATGGAGGAAACCGGCCATGAAGCCGGAAACCTCGCCGTGCCCGGTGTGGGCGAAGGCGGACGTCGAAACCAGGGCGGCAGAGGCCGCCAGCAGCAGGCGCTTCATTGTTCTTTCCTCCCTCAGCGGACCTTCACGCGCGTCAGTTCCTCGCCGTCCGGCGACATGACATGCGTCGAGCAGGCAAGGCACGGATCGAAGCTGTGCAAGGTGCGCAGGATTTCGACCGGCTCCTCGGGCCGCTCCATCTTGGTGTTCATCAGCGCCGCCTCGAAGGCGCCGATATTGCCCTTGGTGTCGCGCGGCGAACCGTTCCAGGTGGTCGGCACGACGCACTGGTAGTTCTCGATGCGGCCGTCCTTGACGCGGATCCAGTGGCCGAGCGCGCCGCGCGGCGCCTCGGTGGTGCCGACGCCCTTGGCTTCCTTCGGCCAGGAGGCCGGATCCCACTTCTCGACATTCGCCGTCGCCGTGTCGCCCGATTTGATGGTGCGGATCAGCTTGTCGTAGAAGTGCCGCTGGAGCCGAGCGCAATATTCTGCTTCGAGCGCGCGCGCCGCGGTGCGGCCAAGCGTCGAGAACAGCGCCGTCACCGGCAGCTTCATGGTCCGAAGCAGGCCCTCGACCTGGCCCTTGATGTCCTCGTGGCCGCTGGCATAGCCGACGATATAGCGGGCGAGCGGCCCGACCTCCATCGCATTGCCGCGCCAGCGCGGAGACTTGATCCAGGAATATTTCCCGGCCTCGTCGAGCTGTTCGATGTTGGTCCTCGTGCCCTTGGCGTTGGGGCCGAGCGCGAATTTCGGCTCGGTAATGCCATCCCACGGATGGAGGCCGACGCTCTCGTCCTTGTAGGAATACCAGGAGTGCGGCACGAACTCCTGAATCTGCTGCGGATCGCGCGTATCGACCTCGTGGACCCTCGTCAGATCGCCGTTGATGATCGCGCCGCGCGGCAGATGGAGCTTCTTCGGGTTGGGGTCGTTCGCGTCCTCCGGAATATCGCCATAGGCAAGGACCGACTTGCCCGAGAGCCCGCCGCCGTAGAGCCAATCCTTGTAGAAGCCACCGACGGCGACGATATCGGGAATATAGACGTTGCGGACGAATTCCATGCACATGTCAATGATCGACGAGACATGGTTCAGCCGCTCCATGTTGAGCGCGCCGACCGAGCCCACGCCATCCATATTGATCGGGCACGGCACGCCGCCCACGAGCCAGTTCGGATGCGGGTTCTTGCCGCCGAAGATCGTGTGGATCTTGACGATTTCCTTCTGGAGATCGAGCGCTTCGAGATAGTGCGTCGTCGCCATCAGGTCCGCTTCCGGCGGCAGCTTGTAGGCCGGATTGGTCCAGTAGCCGTTCTTGAACAGGCCGAGCTGGCCGGATTCGACGAACTTCTTCAACCGGTTCTGCACATCGCGGAAATAGCCGGGCGAGGAAAGCGGATGCGAGGGGCTCACCATCTGCTGGAGTTCGCTCGTCGCCTTCGGGTCCGCCTTCAGCGCGTTGACGGGGTTTACCCAATCAAGCGCGTGCAGGTGGTAGAAGTGCACGACGTGATCGTGAATCTGCAGGTTGAGCTGCATGATATTGCGGATGGTGTTGGCGTTCTGCGGGATCTTGATCCCGAGCGCGTCCTCCACCGCGCGCACC
The DNA here is from genome assembly GCA_032229845.1 of Rhabdaerophilum sp. GTDB lineage: Bacteria > Pseudomonadota > Alphaproteobacteria > Rhizobiales > Beijerinckiaceae > Rhabdaerophilum. Next base: position 169 of record JAVTWI010000345.1, on the reverse strand, counting down.
GAAGTGAGCGCATGGGTGCCGGTGCAGACGCCGCAGATGCGCTCGGTGAAGGCCCAGGCATCGCGCGGATCGCGCCCCTTGAGGATCACCTCAAGGCCGCGCCACATCGTGCCGGTCGAGACCGCGTTGCGGATGACATTGTCGCTGTCGACGTTCACCTCGCAGCGCA
>JAVTWI010000344.1:0-4080 GCA_032229845.1 Rhabdaerophilum sp. | reverse complement strand
GGGGTTTGGCGGTTTCAGCCGGCTTCGGCGCTTCCGGCGCGGGGCTCGCCGGCGTCGCCGGGGCGACCGGTGGCGGCGCAGGAGGCGGCGCGCTGCTCTGCGCCAGCACGAAGCCCGCGAACAGCGGCATTGCCAGGGCAAGACCCGCGCTCTTCACAAAACGAAACCGGGCAGGACCGCGCATCGAGTTTCGAGCCTCCGCGACTCTCAGTTACCGCCATAGCGGCTCTTCCAGGGTAATGCGGAACAGTTGGTTCCGCACCCCGTCGAGCCCGAATTCACTGTCGTTGATCACCAGCAGCTCCGCCGGGCCGAGAATGGCAAGCCCCTCGATCCGGCTCGGCAGGCCGGGCACGGTATCGAGATCGAGAACCGGCCGTTTCGTCAGCGGCACCAGCCCGCGGATCTGCAGGGCGTCCCCTTCGAGGATTTCAAGGCTCGGACTCATTTCCAGCGAATCGAATTCCGGGGGCACGCGGCTCGCCTCGTCGAGGCGCACGGCATAGATCCGCGCCGATTTCTCGATCCGCTCAAGCACGAGGAGCTGGTCGTCCCGGAAAGCGACGATCTCGGAAATCTTCACCTCGTGCCGGGCACGCTCGCGCTGCTCGCCATCCGCCTTGAACTGATACGGCTCGTCGAGCTGGTAGAGATATTGTCCGACGACCTGCCCGGTCTCCCGCTCGATCTTCCAGATCCGGATGTTGCGCGAACTGCGCGCCGCCATCGCGTCCGGGTTGGCGAGCGGCGACTGGCCGGCAACGAGCAGGTATTTCTCGTCCTGCGAGATCGCCAGCCCCTCGAAGCCGCGCCCCGGCAGACGCTGACGCAGGATCGGCGGCAGCGAAGCCACGACCTCGTAATCCGCATCCTTGAAATCGTTGGCGATATTGGACGGCACCAGCCGGCGCTTGACCGTCCCGTCGGAAGCGACCTCCAGCAACGAGGGGCCATATTCCTCCGCGATCCAGAACGAGCCGTCCTTGAGCCGCACGAAACCTTCGGGATCGACCCCCGACGCATCGCCCGGCAGCGCCTTGCCGTCGAGGCCGATCGAGACCTCGTCCTTTGCAAGCGGGCGGCCCGAGAACGGCCGGCCGGACTGACCTTTCAGCGGCACGTAGACATTGATCCGCGCGACATTGTCCGCGCCGACATCCACTGCGTAGATCGAGGGTACGAAGCCCGGAAGCGGGTAGATCCGGCCGTTGCGCTCCGCCGCGCATATCTGGTCCGGCTCCATGCCGATCACCCGGCGCGCATCCGCGCAGGCAATACTCGGGCCGCGATCGGTCAGCAGCCAGACGCGCCCTTGCGAATCCCCGTCGAGCCGGAAGGCGGAGGAGCCGAGCGAAACGCTGAAATTGATCGCCTTGCCATTCGGGAAGGTGATGACTCCCAGCGGCAGATTGCCGATCTGGATCGGCGTGGCGTGAAGCGCGGCGCTGGTTCCCGGCGCGGGCGTCAGCACCGCGGACGGCTTGGCGGCCGGATCGGTTTGCGAAAGCGAAATGCCGGCCCCTGCCGAGAGCAGCAGACCCGCTGCGGCCGCTCGGCGGACGACTTTCGGCATTGATCGCAAACCCGGAACCGCGTTATGGCGCCGCATCGATGAAAAGCCTATCCTCCGGGTTGGCGCCATCGCCAGTTGCCCATCCGCTGACGGATGCACACATTATCGCTATCTGCATGGGCGCCAAATGCAACACAAGTCTTTGTTTGGACGTCCGGTCAAGACCTGAAAGAAGTCCCGTCGATGGATACGAAGGAAATGCGGCCCCTATCGGGCATTCCGTTCCGGAAGATGCACGGCCTCGGCAATGATTTTGTCGTGATCGACGCGCGCGCCGCCACCTCGCCGCTCGGCCCGGCGGATTTCGCTCGCATTGCCGACCGGCGCTTTGGCATCGGCTGCGACCAGCTCATCCTGCTCGAACCGGCCGGCGATGCCGACGCGACGATGCGCATCTTCAACCCGGACGGCGGCGAGGTCGGCGCCTGCGGCAACGCGACGCGCTGCATCGGCGCGCTGCTCGCGGCCGAAAAAGGTGGAAACCGCGCGACGATCCGCACCCGCGCGGGGCTCCTGCGGGCTGAAATCGCCAGCGATCTCGTCGCGGTCGACATGGGCCTGCCGGAGCTCGACTGGGCAAAAATCCCGCTCGCCGCGCCGGTCGATACAGCCCGCGTGCCGCTTGACGTCAGCACCATCGACCCGGCGCTGCCCGGCTGGTTCTCGGCAGTCAGCATGGGCAATCCGCACGCGATCTTCTTCGTGAAGAACGCGATGGCGCATGACCTCGACGCCATCGGCCCGCGCCTCGAAACGCATCCGATCTTTCCCGAAAAGGCCAATATCTCGCTGGTGGAGCCGGTCGGGCCGAACCATTTCCGGGTCCGCGTCTGGGAGCGCGCCGCCGGAGCGACGCTCGCCTGCGGCACCGCGGCCTGCGCCGTCGCGGTTGCCGCGGCACGGCTGGGCATGGCGGCAGGCGATATCCGCGTCTCGCTGCCCGGCGGCGATCTCGTCATCGCCCGTTCGCCGGAAGGGCGCGTCATCATGCGCGGACCGGTCGCGACCAGCTTCTCGGGCGTGATCGACCCCTCCCTGCTCGCGGCCTGAGGCGATGGGCGTCGAGGTCGTCACGCTCGGCTGCCGCCTCAACGCCTTCGAGAGCGAGGCGATGAAGCGCGAGGCCGAGGCGGCGGGGCAGGACGGTCTCGTCATCGTCAACACCTGCGCCGTTACCGGCGAAGCCGTCGCGCAGGCCCGCCAGACGATCCGCCGGCTCAAGCGGAACAACGCCGCCGCGCGCATCGTCGTCACCGGTTGCGCGGCGCAAACCGATCCGGCCCAGTTCGCGGCGATGCCGGAGGTCGCGAGCGTGATCGGCAACGATCTCAAGCTCAAGCCCGAGACCTGGCGTTCGGAAATCTGGCGCGGTCTGGCCCCGGATTTCGGGCTCGGCGCGAGCGAACGCATCCGCGTCAACGACATCATGAGCGTGCGCGAGACCGCCGGCCACCTCGTCGAGGGCATGGAGGGACGCACCCGCGCCTTCGTGCAGGTGCAGAACGGCTGCGACCATCGCTGCACCTTCTGCATCATCCCGTTCGGACGCGGCAATTCGCGCTCGGTGCCGATGGGCGAGGTGAAGGCGCAGATCGCCCGGCTCATCGAGGCGGGCAGCGCGGAAATCGTGCTGACCGGTGTCGATCTCACCTCCTATGGCGCCGACCTGCCCGGACGTCCCCGCCTTGGCCAGCTTGTCGAGGCCATTCTCCGGCATGTCCCCACGCTGCAACGCCTGCGCATCTCGTCGATTGACTCGATCGAAGCCGATCCGCTCCTCATCGAGATGCTCAAGGGCGAGGCGCGGCTGATGCCGCACCTGCATCTCTCGCTTCAGCATGGCGACGACCTGATCCTGAAGCGCATGAAGCGCCGGCATGCGCGCGCCGATGCCATCCGCTTCTGTGCCGACCTGCGCGCGGCCCGCCCGGATTTCGCCTTCGGTGCCGATTTCATTGCCGGTTTCCCGACGGAGACCGAGGCGCAATTCGCCAACACCCTCGATCTTGTCGAGGAATGCGGGCTTGCCTTCCTGCATGTCTTTCCCTTCTCACCCCGACCGGGAACGCCAGCGGCGCGGATGCCCCAACTCCCGCGCCCGCTCGTCAAGGAGCGGGCGGCGCGGCTGCGGGCGACCGGCGCCGCGGCACTCATCCGCCATCTTGATGGTCATATCGGACGGGAAGGCCGCATCCTCGCCGAGCGCGGCGGCATGGCGCGGCTCGACGATTTCACCCCGGTGCGGCTTTCGACGCCCCTTGAGGCCGGAACGCTTGCCAAGGCCCGCATTACCGGGCACGACGGCTCGGTATTGCTGGGCGAAGCGACGGATCGGTAGCCAGAATGAGTTCGGACAAGAAACAGGGTGGCTTCTTCGGGCGGCTGTTCGGCCGCGGCAAGGACGAAGCACCGGTGGAGACGCCGGTTGTTCCGGAACCGGCCGCGGCATCCGAAACGGCCGAACCGTTCGCATCCGCTCCCCCGATGCCTGCCCCGCCGGTTGCCTC
>JAVTWI010000343.1:0-4086 GCA_032229845.1 Rhabdaerophilum sp. | reverse complement strand
CGCCGTCGTGCCGCGCGCCGTCTCATGCTTTGCGCCGGCACGCCAGATGTTGATCATCGTGTTCCATTCGACGACCTCGAACTCGACCTTGATCCCGATATCGGCAAGGTTCTGCTGCACGAACTCGTTCATCGGCAGCGGCTGCATCTGGCCGGAGCCGGACGGCGAGATCAGGATCTTCGTGACGAGCGGCTTGTCCGTGGAGTAGCCGGCCTCGGCCATCAGCTTCTTCGCCTCGGTGAGGTCGCGCTTGACCTTGAAGGTCGGGTTCCCGAACCACTGGTGACCCGGCGGATAGAACCCCTGCGCCGGGATCATCATCCCGCCGAGCAGTTCCTTCAGCCCCTCGCGGTCCACGGCGAGATTGGCCGCCTTGCGGATGCGGATATCGTTCCACGGCGAGCCCTCGACGCGCGAGAGATGCCACGTCCAGTTATGCGGATAGGCGTTGGTGACGATCTGGAAGCCGGCGCCCTTGAGCGAGGGCACGAGATCGGGGGACGGCGCCTCGATCCAGTCGACCTGCCCCGACCGCAAGGCCGCCGCGCGGGCATTCGGCTCGGGAAGCGGAAGCAGCACGATCTTGTCGAGCTTGGGCACCCGCGCCTTGTCCCAGTAATCGGCGAACGGCACCAGTTCGGCGCGCTCGCGCGGGGTGAACGCTGCGAGCTTCCACGGGCCCGTGCCAGACGGCGTCTTGGCGAACGCCTCCCAGCTCTTGCCCACCTTCTCCCACTGCGCGGGCGAGGACATCATGATCCACGTGATCTGGTAAGGCAGCGTCGCATCCGGGGCCTTGGTGGTGATCTCGACCGTATATTTGTCGACGACCTTGTAACCGGCGACCGCCGGAATGCGCGAACGACCCTGCGCCGCCTGGCGTTGGTCGAACTGCGGTGCATCGTTCTTCAGCAACTTGTCGAGGTTCCAGATCACGGCGTCGGCGGTGAACTCGCTGCCGTCATGGAACTTCACGCCTTCACGCAGCTTGAAAACCCACTTGTTCTTGTCGGCGGCGTCGACCGCCCAGCTCTTCGCGAGGCCGGGCACGAGATCGGAAGGCTTGTCGGCCTTGCTCAGGTCCCAGTTGATGAGCGCATCGTAGACCGTATAGCCCATGAAGCGCATGCCCTCGCCGCCCTGGTCGGTCTGCCCGGTGGTCAGCGGAATGTCCGAAGCGGTCATACCGATCCGCAAGGTGCCCTGCGCGATCGCGGGTGAAACATAGGCCAGCAAGGCGGCGGCAATGGCGCTCTGAAGTCGACGCTTCATGGAATTTCCCCTTCCCAAATGAGTCCGGAATGAGAAAGCAGGAAGCGTGCCACCTTCGGACCGCCGGTTCAGGGATTGGTGAATTCCGTCCCGCTCCACTGCGTGGAAACGGCAAGCCTGCCCGCCATGATATCGGCGGCGACCGTCTCGATGCGCTGGCGGACATCCGGCGCGACGCGCGGCGCCATCGTCAGGCGGACGGCCTCCGCGCTTTCCAGCCCGATCTGATGGACGACGCCGGGCTTGAACGTGCCCTGCACGAAATCGCGCACGGCCATGAACACCGCCTGCCCCGAATCCGCGCAGGCCGAGCCGAGAAACACCGCCGGCTCGATCGTCGTCCAGTCCACGACATTACCGATCTGCTGGACGCCCTTCTCGCGGCAGGCGTCGATCGCCCCTTTCCGACCGGCGTTGAGCATCGTGAAGATGATGTCCGCGCCGGCGTCGATCATCGCGAGCGCGACCTTCCTCGAAAGCGCGTTGTCGTCCTGATTGCCGGAGAAATTGGTCAGCAGCTTCACCTTGGGGTCCGCGAAAGCGACGCCGTTCGCGAAAGCCGCCCTGCCCTTGAGGCCCGGTGTGACGCGGATGCCCGACATGTGCCCCACCGTGCCGGTCCTGGTCGAGAGCGCGGCGAGGACACCGGCGAGAAAGGCCGACTGTTCCTGCAGAACCTCGTAGCTGGCGAGGTTCGGTCCGGTCACGTTCCCTTGCGTGACGACGAATGGAATATCGGCGAATTCCGTCGCGACCGTCTTGGCGGCGCCGTTGTTCTGTCCGCCGTGCGCGATGACGAGATCGGGCTTGCCCTTCGCGAGTTCGCGCAGCGCCTCGGCGAGCGCCTCCGGCTTCGGCGGGATGCCTTGCGTGAAGGCGATCTCCACGCCGAGTTCGGATTTCGCGCGTACCAAGCCCGAATACCCGGCCTGCATGAAGCCGCGATCGTCGATCTTGCCGGCGAAAAGCCCGGCGATCTTCCGGGGTGTCTGGGCCTGTGCGCGGGTCAGCAGACCGGACGCGGCGAGCGCAACGAGAAACTGGCGGCGATCGGACAACATCATGGGGTCAATTCTCCTTCCAAAGATCGGCCGTTCCGGCGAACGGGCGCGGGCCGGAGCATCATGGCATCATCGGCCCCGCCCAGCGATTCATGCCGACATCGGTCGCGACGGCTCGGCGATACATCTCGGCATAATAGGGTTCGAGTTCGCGCGCGGCGGCGTCGGCAGCGACGAAATCCGCACGGTATTCCGCCTGCAATTCCCGCGCCTCCGCCCGCACCGCCTTCTCATCGAGAAGCGTGAACTGGCCACCGCGCACGACGATCCGGCCGGCGACAATCACATCGCGCACCGAGGTGCCGTTCTCGCAATAGACGAGCTGGCGCCTGAGATCGTTGAGCGGCGTGAAGGCGAAGGTGTCGAGATCGAGCAGGATGATGTCGGCTTCCGCGCCGGTGGCAAGTTCACCGATGCGTTCCTTGCGCCGCATCGCCCGCGCACCGCCGCGAAACAGGCAATCGAGGATTTCCGGCGCGCTCGGCCAGGTGCGGTAATCCGGGTCCGCGATCTTGTGGACGAGGCCGGCCGTTTTCGCGGCCTGCCAGAGGTTGTGCGTATCGTCCGCCACTGCTTCGTCGGTGCCGAGGCAGATCGGGATGCCGTGATCGCGCAACCGCCGGAACGGCATGATGCCGCTGCCGAGCTTGAGATTGCAGACGGGGTTGTGGGCGATGGTCGCCCCTGCCCGGGCGACGATCTCCATATCCGCCCCATCGACCCAGATCGCGTGGATGAGCTGCATCCGCGCGTCCAGCAGGCCGAGATCGTGGACGTAACGCACGAGCGATTTGCCGAGCTTCTCCTGGCCGAAGACGCGCTGCAGCCGTGTTTCGAGCACATGGACGATGAACGGCAGATCGAACGCCCGGCTCCTTTCGCTCAACGCCTCGAAATAGGGGATCGTCACGCGTTGTGGCGCCGAGCACGATACCGCAGCCGCGAGCCGGCCATCCGCCGCGCCATGCCACGCGTCGATGAGATGTGCATAGAGCGCCAGCAGGTCCTCCGCTCCGGCGAGCGGCGCTTCCGCCATCCGCCGCCGTAGCGGCTCGGAAAGCAGGTCGCGCAGGAACGGGTATTTGTCGTATTCGACGATATTGGGCTGATCGAGCGCCACCGTCGCCCGCATGCCGGCGTCGCGATAGGCCTCCATGACGCCGTCGATGGTTTCCGGGGTCGGATGCGGCACGAAGAAGGCATCGTCCATCACGGCGGTGATGCCGAGCTTCACCATCTCGATGGCGCCGAGCAAAGTGCGGATATAGGCGGCGCGCTTCGTCGGCGGCCGTTCGGTCAGCGGCGGCACCTCGTAGAGCATGAACAGTTCGAGCGGCAGGCCATCGAGCGTGCCGCGCATGAAATTCGCCGGCGAATGGACATGCGCGTTGATGAGACCGGGCATGGCCAGCATGCCCTTCGCCTCGATGATTTCCGCGCCGGCGGGGACGCCAAGCCCCGGTCCGATCGCCGAAATCCGCGAACCTTCGATCAGGATATCGGCCTCGTCCCATTCGCGGTTTTGGGCATCCATCGTCAGGACGCGCGCGCCACGGATCAGCAGCGGCTTCCCCGTCACGGCTGCGTGGCGAAGATCCGCCCCCACCCCATCACCCGCGACGCTGGATAGCCGCCGGCGCCCATCGCGCCCCAGATGCCGACCGCGGTGGAATCGAGCACCGGCACGCCGGTCTCCGCCTCGATTTCGGCCGCGAGCGGCGCGCCGGCGAAGTTCGTGCAGAAATAGACGACC
>JAVTWI010000342.1:0-4090 GCA_032229845.1 Rhabdaerophilum sp. | reverse complement strand
ATCGAGTCGCGCAAAATCCTCCGGTGTGAGGCGCGGCAAGGAATGCCTCAGCAGGCGCGGCTCCAGCAGAACGCGCAGATCGAACACATCGTCGATTTCCGCACGCGAGAGCCCGGTCACCACCGCGCCCTTGTGCGGCACCATGGTGACGAACCCCTCGGATTCGAGCTGGATCAGTGCCTCGCGCACCGGAATGCGGCTCGTGCCGAAGGTCTCCGCCAGCCGGTCCTGCCGGAGCTGGTCGCCTGCCTTGTGTTCGCCGCCGAGAATCGCCTTGCGCAGGGCATCGGCGATGGCGGCTGGCAGGGTCCTGTGGCGCAGCAAGGTGTTCATCCCGTCTTCTCTCCCCCGGCGTCTGGACAAAAACAAGCGCGGAATCGGGCTTGACTTGTAGATTGTATAAAATCTACATAACAACATCGATCCACGCAAGCGCTCGGATGCGCTTGGCAACAAGGGAGCTTGAGGCATGGCGCCGCGCATTTCATGGCAGGGGGTTTTCCCCGCCGTCACCACGCAGTTCCGGGAAGATTTCTCGGTCGATCTCGACGCAACAGCCAAGGTGATCGACGCCCTGATCCGCGACGGCGTTTCTGGCCTTATCATCTGCGGCACGGTCGGCGAGAACACCTTTCTGACCCGCGCCGAGAAGGTCTCGCTGATGGAGATGGCCAAGGCGACCGCGAAAGGCCGCGTGCCGGTGATCTGCGGCATCGCCGAATTCACCACCGCCTTCGCGATCGAGACTGCGAAGGAAGCCGCGCGGGTCGGCGTCGATGGCATCATGGTGATGCCGGCGCTGGTCTATTCCTCGAAACCGCACGAGACCGCCGCGCATTTCCGGGGCGTCGCCGCGGCCACCGATCTGCCGGTGATGGTCTACAACAACCCACCGATCTACAAGAATGATGTCACGCCCGACATCCTCGCCGCGCTCGCCGATTGTGATACCGTGGTGTGCTTCAAGGATTCGTCCGGCGACACCCGCCGCTTCATCGATACGCGCAACATCGTCGGCGATCGCTTCGTGCTGTTCGCCGGGCTCGACGACGTGGTGGTCGAGAGTGTGGCGATGGGCGCCGTCGGCTGGGTCTCCGGCATGTCGAACGCCTTCCCGACCGAGGGCGAGACCCTGTTCCGCCTCGCCAAGGCCGGACGTCTCGCCGAGGCGATGCCACTCTACGAGTGGTTCATGCCGCTGCTGCACCTCGACGCGCGGCCCGATCTCGTCCAGTGCATCAAGCTCTGCGAGCACATCATGGGTCGCGGCACCTGGCGCACACGCCCGCCGCGCCTCGCTCTACCCGAGAAGGAAAAGGCCGAGGTCGAGGCCATGATGAAGAAGGCGCTCGCCAACCGGCCGAAACTACCGGATGTCGGCCTCAAGCTGGGGCGCTGATGCCGTGATCGCCGGCGGTCATTCTGCCGCCGGCTTCTGCGCATGCGAGAGCGGGCGGGCCTTGAGCTTCAGTTCGATGAGGTCCGTCCGCTCGCGCTCGGAATTGCGGAAGATCTGCGACTTGCCGGCGAGATACTGCTTCGGCTGGGCGATATCCGCCTGATACCAGGCCGCCGCGCGCAATGTGAAGGCCGGATCAGCAAGATGCGGCCGCCCCAGCGCGACGAGGTCGGCACGCCCGGCGGCGACGATGGTGTTCATCTGGTCTGCCGTGGTGATGGCGCCCACCGCCATGGTCGCGACCTTGGCTTCGTTACGGATGCGGTCCGAGAACGGCGTCTGGAACATGCGGCCATAGATCGGCGCGGAATCATTGACCGTCTGCCCGGTGGAAACGTCGATGAGATCGCAGCCCTCCTGCGCAAAGGCCTCGGCGATCGCGACCGAATCAGCACCCGACAGGCCGCCCTCCTTCCAGTCCGTCGCCGAGATGCGGACGGACATCGGCTTCTCCGGCGGCCAGACCGCACGCAGCGCCTGGAACACTTCCAGCGGATAACGAAGGCGATTCTCGAGGCTGCCGCCGTATTCGTCGGTTCGACGATTGGTGAGCGGCGAGAGAAAACTCGCCAGCAGGTAGCCGTGCGCGCAGTGGAGTTCGAGCATATCGAACCCGGCGCGGAGACCGCGCCTCGCCGCTGCGACGAAATCCGCCTTCACCCGGTCCATGTCAGCGCGCGTCATCTCGCGCGGCACCTGGCTTTCCGGGTAATACGGCAGCGGCGAGGCCGAGATGATCGGCCACGCGCCTTCCGACAGCGGGCGGTCCATCCCCTCCCACATCAGCTTGGTCGCACCCTTGCGCCCGGCATGACCAAGCTGCAGCGCAACCTTCGCCGAAGAGTGCTTGTGCGCGAAATCGACGATACGTTTCCACGCCGCTTCCTGCGCGTCGGTGTAGATGCCGGCGCAGCCCGGCGTAATGCGTGCGTCGTCCGACACACAGACCATTTCCGTGAAGATGAGCCCGGCGCCACCGGCCGCGCGGGCCCCGTAGTGCATCACATGCCAATCGTTGATGAGACCGTTCTCTGCCGAATACTGGCACATCGGCGAGACGACGGCGCGGTTCTCGATCTTCATCCCGCGCAAGGTGAACGGCTGGAACATCGGCGGCACCGGCGTTCCGTCGCGGCGATGCTTGGCTTCCGCCCCGAGTTCATCCGCCACCAGATTATCGACCGCCGCGACCAGTTCCGGCGCCCGAAGCGCGAGATTGTCGTAGGTGATCGCCTTCGAGCGCGTCATCAGCCCGAAGACGAAGCGCAGCGGCGGGAAATTCCAGAACCGCTTCAGGTCCTCGAACCAGACGAGGCTGACCTCGGCGGCGTGCTGTGTCTTCTCGACATCCTCGCGGCGCGCGGATTCGTAATGATCGAGCGCGGCCCGCACATCGAGCCCCTTGGCATGGAAGGAGCGATGCAGCCCGATCGCATCCTCCATCGCCAGCTTGGTGCCGGAACCGATCGAGAAATGCGCCGAGGCCTTGGCATCCCCCATGATGACGATGTTGTCCTTCACCCAGCGCTCACAGCGGATCGCCGGGAAATTGCGCCAGTATGAGCGATTGATGATGAGCGGATGCCCCTGCAGCTCCTCGCGGAACACGTTTTCAAGGAATCGCGCCGAGGTTGCCTCATCCATCTCGCCGAGGCCGGCGCGGCGGAAGGTCTCCGGATCGGTTTCCATCACCCAGGTCGAGCGCCCGGCCTCATACTGGTAGCAATGAGCGATGAAGATGCCGTGCTCGGTCTCGCGGAAGAAGAAGGTGAAGGCGTCGAACGGGCGTGTCGAGCCCATCCACGCAAAATGGTTGGGCCGCAGTTCGATCTTCGGCCGGAACGTATCCTTGAAGGTCTCGCGGATGCGGCTGTTGATGCCATCCGAGGCGATGACAAGATCGTATTCCGCCGAGAGCCTACCGAAATCCTCGATCTCCGTGTTGAAGGCGAGCTTCACGCCAAGCGCCTCGGCGCGCTTCTGCAACAGGTCGAGCAGGGTATGCCGGGAACACCCGCAGAAACCGTTGCCGCCGATGCGGTGCGTGGTTCCCTTGAAATGGATTTCGATGTCGTCCCAATAGGCGAAGCTGTCGGCGATGGCGCGGTAGGATGGAAAATCGGTCTCGCGGAAAGTCTCCAGCGTCTGATCGGAGAACACCACACCGAACCCGAAAGTGTCGTCAGGCCGGTTGCGCTCGAAAACGGTGATGTCGATTTCGGGCCAGTCCCGCTTCATCAGGAGCGAAAAATAGAGCCCGGCGGGCCCGCCTCCCACAACCGCGACACGCATCGCATTCCTCCCGGATTTTGGCTTGGAATTTCATTTTAAGCTTAAAATATAATCGGCGCAATAGCCGCTTGAAAACGCCAAGAACAAGCTCGGATAAGGCAAACATAAATCTGACTATATCACTGTTATAATTGAACTTAAAATGCAATTTCAGATCGACGTGACAGCAGCGCTCCATCGTGCTGGACAATTCCTTTGAATATGAAATAATAAGCATCAAAGGGATAAACATGGCGGACAGGCAGCTCACAGGACGGCGCGCACTCGTCACCGGCGGCAGCCGCGGCATCGGCCGGGCGGTCGCGACCCGGCTCGCCGAGGCCGGCGCGGAGGTGTCGA